>JAIOHU010000058.1 GCA_019912845.1 bacterium | reverse complement strand
ATCACAGATTGCATTTTCGGGCTTCGTGCATCCCCGACAATGGATCTGGCTCCAAGCGCACGTGGACCAAATTCCATCCTGCCGTTAAAAAAACCGATCACTTTTTCATCTGCGATAGCATCCGCCGCAAGATCGAGGGTTTTATCGTGTTCGTTACGATGATAGACATACCCTTTTTTCTTTAACCACTTTTCAATTTGATCGCCTGACCATTTTGGTCCGAGATAGGAACCCTTCTGTGAATCACGTCCATCATTCGTGGTTGATCTCTTATTCCCCAAGTATTGATGCCAGGTAAAAAGCGCAGCTCCCAGTGCACCGCCAGCATCACCGGCAGCTGGTTGAATCCAGATTTTATCAAAGATATTCGAGCGCAGTAGTTTTCCATTACCGACACAATTCAATGCCACACCACCTGCGAGGCAGAGATTTTTTTCGCCACTCTCTTTTTGAGCATGACGTGCCCAACGAAGCATAACCTCTTCAACTACCTCTTGCACCGATCGTGCGAGGTCCATCTCTTTTTGAGTGAGTTCAGATTCAGCTTTCCTTGGTGGACCACCAAACAACTCATCAAACTTTTTCGAGGTCATGGTGAGTCCCTGACAGTAGTTGAAATACTGCATGTCCATTCGGAAACTGCCATCCTCACGTAAATCCATCAACTCATCCAAAATTTTCTGAACGTATACGGGCTTGCCGTATGGCGCTAATCCCATGACCTTGTACTCACCGGAGTTCACTCTGAAACCGGTGTAATAGGTAAATGCGCTGTAAAGCAGACCAAGGCTATGAGGAAACTTCAACTCCGCTTTCATCTCAATACGGTTTTCTTTTGCAATTCCCCAGGATGCGGTTGCCCATTCACCTACCCCATCCATGGTGATAAAGGCAGCACTATCAAATGGGCTGGGATAAAATGCGGATGCAGCATGTGACTGGTGATGCTCAGGATGTAAAATCTCGCCGTTATACCCGTCAAGCTGTTTTTTTATAAGCTCACCCATCCAAAGCTTCTCTTTCAACCAGAGTGGAATCGCCTTCATAAAAGAGGGTAAGCCTTGAGGAGCAAATGCCAGGTATGTTTCAAGCAACCGTTCAAACTTGATCCACGGTTTATCGTAAAATGCCACATGGTCAAGTTCAGCCGTTGTAATGCCAGCTTCATCCAGGCAATATTGAACTGCATGACTTGGAAAACGATGGTCATGCTTTTTCCGCGAGAATCGTTCTTCCTGTGCTGCAGCAACGATGTCGCCATCACACACCAAAGCGGCTGCAGAATCATGATAAAACGCCGAAATTCCTAAAATGTTCATATTCAACCAAAATCCGTAACATTTTTATAATTTATTTCATTAGAAAGTAGACCAGCTTTAGCTTTCAGGCAAGAAGATCAAGGGGTGCTCCCAATTCTTCTTTGAATTACTTTCTGATTTCAATTCCTGCAGAATCAATTTGCCGAATATGGTAGATCGACCGTTCCTGAAAAGTTCGCTTGTGGTTTTATATTGAATCCTGGAATTATTGTCTCAAACTAATCGGCTATATGATCGTATTGTTCTGATTACTGCCATCCAATCAGTCCTGAAATCAATCATAGAAATACCTTCCTGGATGCCAGCTAACCCCACGCTGGCATGACGCGATCCGACATTATTTTAAAGAAACGCAATAACTCCTGGATTCCATCTAAAACCATGTTGAATTGGCGCGATGGAATCGTTAATGTGCTTTGCGTTCCCGATAAGTATGAGCAATTCTTGATTCAAGAGATTTTCACCAATTCCAATTCCATCTTTGTCACAACTTCAGCACCCCCCTCCTTCACGATCACAGTATCCTCAACTCCAACAGCTCCCTCATCAAACACGATCTTGGGCTCAACAGCGATCACCATATTTTCCTGCAATGGATCAGTAAAACGTTTTGCCAGCACAGGGAATTCATCCATCTCTAACCCTACACCGTGCCCGAGGAAACGAACCTGATCATTGCCACGGTTCATATAGTGTTTCCCAAATCCCAATCTTTGAGCTTCGTTAATTGACCAGAGATATAGTTCCTCAGGGATTGCACCCGGCACCATCCGTCGTCGCATTTCTTCAATGATTTCAACGCAAAATTGGTGAGCTTCCACAAACTTCGACTCGATATGATCGATATAGAATGATCTGGTCATATCAGTCATATACCCATGATAGTTTGCTGTGGTATCAACGATGATCGGTACCCCGGGCTCGATCTCACGTAACCCTGCACCCATCGCTACATAGGGGTGGCAGCCAGGTTGTGGCAGGGGACCATCAAAGACCGAGTGCTCACCTCCGCTGCTCCCAGAAGCGACAACACCCTTCGCTTCAGCATTAAAACCTCTGGTTCGCACAGCGGCGTGATCTCCCTCTGCCCGCATGTGTAATTCCATCATTCCCTGTATAACATTTTCCCGCAGTCCGGGTCGTATGTGTTCACGTAAGGATTCAAATCCTGAACTCAATATCCTGCCACTCACACGAACTAAATTCAATTCTGCATCAGATTTCACACTGCGTTGCATACGAAGCAGCATGCTCACATCTTTATATTCTGCAGTTTTCCAGATTTTCAAACATACTCGCTGCCAGATGGCATAGGGTAGGACATCGGTCTCAATTCCCACTTTATTCCAACGATGATAGCCTGTTTTTTCTATTTCTTCTGCCAAACGCCCAATGTTGCGCAACTGAACTACTTCATGCGGGAAATTTGATGATATGCGATCAACACCCTTCCATACATAAAGTGTAGTTGTACCTTGCGCAGGAACCAGCAAAGCACCCTGAAACGAGGAACCAGTTAAATAGAGTTGATCGACACGTTGGAAAAGTAGTGCGCCCTCAATTCCAGCTTGCATCATTGAGTTTTGAAAATGTTCAATTCGTTTTTGAAATTCTTTTGATGAAAATTCAAAGTAATTCATTAGTTTCTCGCTTGAGTATTTTTTTTGCTTTATTTTTGATAGCTGTTGAAGACTATTAAGCTCGTGAAAATGCTTCCTGGATCCCGGCCCAACTCATCACCAGGATGAAGTGGTTAATGAATCGAGTAATGGAATTATTAGTCCCTGGATAAATCCAGGGCCAATCTGCCATCCGAAGTGAATCACTCTAGAAGGGACACTCACAGCAAAGTGAATTTCCGTATATAAAGCCTCCGATAAAGCCAAATATAAAAAAGACGCTTCTCAAGTATAAGAAAAGCGCCTTCATATCTTCAAGATATTATAAGTATCCTATGGTGCCAGAGAAGAATTGTGCGTTAGCATATAGCCTTCATAAAAATAATCTAACGGATCCACTGACACATTATTAACCTTGATCTCATAATGAAGGTGAGGAGCAGTACTTCGTCCAGTATTGCCCACAAATCCAATATGATCCCCGCGTACAACCTTCTGACCCTTCTTCACGTTAAACTCGTCGAGGTGACCATAGTAGGTCTCATATCCATACCCATGATCGACGATGATTACTTTACCGAAACCGGAGAGTCGCTTAGCCTTGGTTACAACACCATCAGCAGTCACGTATACAGGAGTCCCTTTAGGAGACGAAAAATCTGCGCCATAGTGGAAACGATAGGATTTCGTGAATGGATCTATGCGATAACCGAAACCATCCGTATACCGTCCTGAGTTTAATGGTTTGATGGACGGAATATGCTTTAATCGTTTCTCATCGGCGACAATCTTTTCCTTGATTTCACCAAAGGATTCGTGTTGTATAGTTAACTTTCGTTCTACCTGATCGAGAGTCCGGAGTAGCTCTTCAACTCTTCTATCTCCAATGACTTGATCCTCGAGGGGCATTAAGCTGCCGACACCCGCATCCCGAACTTCCTGATCCAATGGAGGTAGATTCACCTTTACACGAATCATTTCCTCTTCAGATGCTAAAGAGTCTGTGGTCTGAACGACCCCATCCAAACGAGAACGAATATCGTTTATTTGATGAGCGAGCAGGCGATTCTCATTCAACAATCGTCCCGTTCTGAACCTTATACTCCATTCAGTGAGAACAGCAACCGATACGACAATCACAGCGAGAAGTGCCAGTGTTGCGAGAGAGAGGAGTAGCGTCAGGCGACGTTTAGAAACCGTACGTCGCTTAAAATCCGTACTCCCTTCCTTCTCCACAAAAAGTACAAATCGAGTATCACGGCTCGAAGTGCCGATAACTTCCTCCACATTAAAGTATTACAGAATGAAAAAATAATAGAATTCAACCCAACTAGCAATATCCTGCGAGGATGATAATCTTTAGATTGAGCAAGAAAGAGCCCGGCAACAAGGTAAGTCACCGGGCACACTTTTATTTTAAATGAACAAAATCAATTACTTATGATGAAAATACAGCCTGCGATTCTTTTCGTGCTTTTCTGCGAGAAGGAGTGCTCTCACCTGCTTCCACATTTTAGCGTCATAGGAATTTTCGTTGAACTTTAGCGAACGTGAGTAGCTGATTTTGTCACCGTTCTGTTCTACGGTCAAGGTAAACATTCCCGCATCATTCTTGATCTCAAAAGACTCAGGAAGGTGAAAAACGTCCGCTTTACCTTTGTCCACAGTGAAGGAAATATTCTGCTCCATCTTGCCAAAGAACTGAATTGGAGCAGTACGTGAATCATCCTCCAGGTGAATATCGCCCGGCAGGTTGTACAAAATACCCATTCCAGGTGAACCGAGATCAAAAACCATACGATCAAAATCATCTTTCTCTGGCAAATCACCCTCAAGGTTGTAATTCGCTGAAACCATGATAGGATCGAAATTTAATGGGCTATAGTCGGTTATCTTCACACCGCTAAGAACACCCTTTGCATTTTTTTGAAGGTAACCTTTACTGCTGGTCGCACCCTCACGCATCATGTGATAGCCGCAAAAACCACCATTCGCCTGGTAGAAACCAGATCCAGAATATTGTTTAGTCTTACAGTCGATTGCCACATCAAAGTGAGTTTCAATCACACTGCTCTCACCATCGCCACTATAACGTACCACTGGATTATCCTCGGAGCCTGGAAGCCAGACTGTCTTTCCATATATTGGCGCAAATCCAAGAGCGGTTTTGCCGGTTTTCGGATCATAAAACGCTTCGAGGTTTTCCGCACTGATCCAGACTTTCATGTCTCCCATCCGTGCCAGTGTCGGAACCTCATCATCCACCGCACCATAGCCAGCACCAAAGTAGCAGGGCCATACCATAAATCCGGCTTCTTTCAACAGGGAAGCTACCAGGATTCCGCGATCTATCGCATGTCCATAACCGGAATTGAAAGTTCGGATTGCTGTACGAGGTTCGTATATCCAGAAACCATTATCATAGTCGATCAATCGTGTGGTACGATTTATAAATTCAGTGACACTCTGTACTCGATCCATTCGAGTTATACTATTCTTGAGAAGAGTATGCAAACTGTCACGCAGTGCATCACTGAGTTGATAATGAAGTTCAAAACTACGCTTAATGTCTTCACCAAATGTACGCCAGCTCTGCCAGGTGGACCATGTGAAATGGGGGGTATGAGCCGCAGGATCGACACCATGAGGGTAGCCCATGGGAGCAATATTGTTGGCTTTTACACTATAAACATCCAGACCCAGCTTATCGTCGGTATCCTTTTCAACTTTGGCAAAACCCTTGGTCACATTATAATTCGCCTCTGTTCCCTTAGGAACGCCGTAGAAAAACCAACTTGAAACTGTCGGTTCATTGTTGGCGAAGAGATACATTCCTTCAGCACCATCACGGAATGAATTCATATCTTCAAGGACATACGCCAGCTCCAGAACACAGGGCAACTCGATGCCATCATGAAGCATCATCGTCTCGCGTATGTTAGTATAATCAGCGGCTTTATCCAGAGCATAAGGCAATGTTTCTACAACCGCGGTCTCACCTGCCTCCCACCAGTGATTAGCAGGAATATCGCGTCCCAGTCGCCAGGTTCTCAGCGCTTTAACTTCTAGACTGCGATGTTTGCTGTCCCAGGGGATCCTGTTGTCGCCAAAGTGATCCTGGACATTGTCGCCATTGATATAGACGATACGATGGATCATGGTTCTGAGACGTCCGTCTGGTAGCCAATATTCTTTTCTTCCATCGAATAAGATTATTGCATCTTGATTTTCCAGACCGAACCACTCATCTGCCTGTTTCATCAAAGCTTCGATATCCTGCTGACCCGAAAGGGAAAGCTGTTCTGCATTTAGTGTCGGGGTATGAACTGCCAGGCAAACCAACAGTCCCAGGAGTAATGTATTCAGGAGGCGTCTCATGATTTACCTCCTTTCGTTGCACGATAAACTTTATCTGTGAATTCATGCTTGGTGTCAATCGCTTTTTTAAAGCCATCATAGCCATCCGGTGGAATCTGGCGACGTTTCACCTTTGTTTCTTCCATAATAACAAAATCACGCTTTTTCATTTCACTCTTCGCTTTGAAGGAAGCATAGGTTTCATCCACAATATCGCTTTCCCCGGTGTTTATGACTTCAAAACCTCTTGGTAAAGATATCTCCTCATTACCATCAATTAGTTGAGTGTAATAGAGGAAAACATCACCAACTCGTTCATCCGCCCATTCTGTCGCGCCAGCACGGAAAAGATAGCCATGTCCTTTTGTCAACTGCAGCATCGGGCTTTTGAACTCATACCCATCACCAACCTTTACTGCATATTCAGGCACACGGTATTTAATCGTCCACCACATATCGCTATCAAAATTATCGGCAGTATGATGATCATAGGTAATATTTTCAAGACGGTCGCTAATTGGTTCCAGAACAGTTGCCAGATATTCTCTTATGCGGAATTTTCTATGTCCGGTTATGAATCTTCGCAGTCTTGAATCTATTGCTCCGCTTCCCTTAAGAGTGAACTCACCTTCGAGCGTTCCATCTTCGAGAATTTTCGCTTTATGAGTCACATGCAATGGCGATTCTTCGGGCGGGCTATAGGGGATACGGCTTAGATATTCGCCTTCGGGAGTTCCCACCAGATAATGCTGTTCTGTTTCCAGCTTTGACCAGATATCATTGTTATAGGGCACCCAGGTAGGATCATACATCTCGAATGAACCATCCGGCTTACGTAACGCTACTACACAATGGTTAAACTGATCCGCTGGTACATCGTCGATACGGCTGCCTGCCATGGTCATAGCAGCGTAACTGTCAAGACCGGCTGCACGCATCATTGTGATCAACATTCCGGCGATATCTTTACAGACACCGCTACGTTGCTCGTAAATCATCTCGCCAGAGTGAATAGTAAAGCCTTCACCCTTGCCCATGGTCTGTCCACTGTAACGGATATTCTGAGCGACCCAGTGCAACAAGGCTTCTGCCTTTTCGGCATCACTTCCTTTGCTTACACCCGCCTTTTTCAATATCTCATCGGTTTTTTTCTTGATCGCTGGTGTAAAGGCAAACTGATCGTTCTTTACATCATTAACATCGAAGAACCAACGGCTTTTCGCTTCCCAACTCTCCACTGTCGCCATGACAATCTTGGCAACCAGGTCAGATTTGTCAGGGGAACGTGGTTCATGCGGATAGGGTGCCAGATCCTTTGCCCACCACGCATATATTGTACTGTCCTGCGTATACGAAGTTGAGCTGAAGAGTGTACCGTTGTACACTTCGGAATGAAGCCGTTTCCTTGGCGGCAGCATCAACACATACTTTTTCTCGATTATGGGATCATCACCTGGAAATGTTATAATCGCGAAATACTCATCTTCCATCGGAGGGATAAACTTGGAATCGTCAGGAGCATCAGCGTTTGCTGAGGCTTTGGATTCACCTAACAATGCATAGGTAAAGCCACGTCGCTTGTCTATTACCTCAATTCCATCCCCTACTTTCAATCGAGGTAGCTGCAGCACTTTGATACGATTATTCCAATAGATTGCGCTTTGCGGAGCGGGTAGTTCCTGTAGGTTCGTGAGACTGACTGCAATCTTCTTCCCATCACGGATGATGTTTACTTCCTGAACATCGATGAACTGGCTCTGCGGATCAAATTCCCATTTGATCACTGACATATCCTTCGCACCATCTGCGGTCAGAATTTTGTAGAGCATGTAGTTATCAACATACGTAACGCCCTTCTCACGGAAATAATTGATGCTGACATCACGTACGATCACCTTATCCGCGCCATCATAGTCATCTGCGCTACCAGCTTCAGTTATGCGGTCGAATACCGTCATTGGCGGTTTCTCACCCGGTGGCAACTGATTGCTCTCACCCGCCAGAGCATTTACCACTGGCACAGCAAGAAGACACATCATGGTAAGGAACATTCCAGCCACCAGATAAAATCGCCTGATACCTGATAAACGCCCATTTTTACTTAGAGTCACAATACCCTCCAGTTAATCCCTCTATTATCCGAATTAATTTTCTTCAGAATAAGTTAAAAAGGTAACACAGTGGTAACAGTTGAGCAACTTCTGTAGTCGGAGCGTAAAACAGGAGCGTTGATTGGGAGCGCCAATCTCCAGATTGGCATTGCTTCTAGTTTGGGATTTATCCCAAATAAAATAATTCCCGTTGAATATCTATTAGACCCTGGATAAACCCAGGGACAGGGTTGATCTGTTAGACTGATTCCTGGATGCCAGCTAACCCCACGCTGGTATGACGCGCTCGGACAATAATTTCGAGAAACGCATAGATTTAGAACACAGACAAAAGCACGGATAAAACGCAGAAAAAAAAGAGTTCCGCCTAAAGATTTCCGTTACTAGAGTTCCGCAACATCTTCGGATGTTGCAGAACTTCCTCTGTATTAGATTTATGTTAGACTACTATGTGTTTTGTGACTTACATCTGCTGCCGTGCTGACTTCGATTGTGTCATCAGTGTTTTCCAAAACCTGATGCCAAATGCCCAGAGCCTAGCTTTACTTTAGCAGCACCAGTTTTTGCACATTTATTTGTCTGCCTGAAGCTTCTAGCGTGACGAAATATATCCCTGAGGAAGTCGATTGGGGTGTTAGTGGGATAGAATAATGTCCGGCGGTAAAATGTCCCAGTTCGCGGGTTGAAACTACCTCTCCTAAGATATTATACAAATGATAGGTTAGATCGGCAGCTTCTGGGAGAGCGATCCTGATATTAGTTGTGCTATTAAATGGATTCGGCCATGCGGGTAAAACAGAAAATTCGCTGGGTATATTTGATTGTTGTTCTTTGAGTTTCCAGAAATTTGGTTCAACCCGGGTGGTGAATAGAATTGCCGAACCTGAATCAATCCGGGCTGTTCCGGGAAACATCTCGTTCCAGTATGCAAGCAGTAGACCATCGGAATGATCACCATTCTGGATTCCGGTTGTGTAAAAACGGTTGCCCTCTTCGTGCCCATCGGAGGGATTTAGTGTCGAATACTGGAAAAGAAATTCATTGTCGTGGGTTGGTGTCGTATGCCCTTCCACACGATCATAAAGGATCAATTGAAAAGTACACGGATTCTGGTCGAAAAAGTCTGTCATTCCTGTCCATTGAATGATCACACGATTTCCTGCTTCATCGTCATACCACACCACATGTCCACCGCCGGATGTTCTGCGGTCATCCCAGAATGGTGCTATGATATAATCCGGACCGAGCGGTGCCGGTATACGCCAGTTCCTGTAGGTTGGCAGGTGCGCCTGGTCGCCCAATGCGATATAACCGTTGCTTGTGATCGTAACCTGGTTGAAACGTTCACCGTAGAAACGGAAAGTAAACGGTAATTCCATTACAACTGCATCATCCTGGTTTCTGGTGTAATCCTGGATATCCAGTACCATCCCGTGATAATCTGGATTCTCAGCTTGTGGTGAGATTTCTATCCACTCAAAAATAGGAGCTTGAGCATAATCCTGATCCACCTGATCGAAGGCGTAGTAGCCTCGACCATCAGGGCCGGCAGGGTCATATTCAGATCGTTCACCAAGCGGAATTTGACCCTCAATTCTATATATCGCCCCATTTTCATCAAATGCATTCAAGTACACATTTGCCATGTGCCCTAGGATACTATTACCGGTAGCGCGAAGGATAAATTCAGGAGTCAATACAATCTCACCAACTCCAATTTCACCCAGCCCATTGTATTCTGTCTCGATTTCGAGATACTGGTCTTGTGTTCCAATCACTATTTCCCCTGGGCTGCTGGACGCATGACCGATATTTTTCAGCCTGAAACGAACTGTTGCCTCAGCTCCAGGATTCAGTGGTTCAGAGATTTCTGCACCATCAAAGATGAGTTGAGGAGCGGAAAGAGTTTGAAATAGTGTATCGTGGAATATACCAGCCTCATATGACAGACTGAATGGAATCGGCATACTGTGCTGATCTTTTAAGTCGGGAGAGATTCCGATGAAAAATCCTGAATCGGCGACAATTTCCTCACCCGCAGAAATTGCTGGAATTGTCAGTTCTCCGTTGAATACGATGTACCAGGGATGATCAATGAAACCATAGCTCACAAGAATATCAGCATAATTGCCATTTCCACTGTTTCGTAAGACTGGTTTTAAGAGGATATCTTCGCCGGATTCCGCGATGCCATTATCGTTTCCATTCGAATCATCAACTATAAATTCAACAATCTCAAGATCACTCTCTGCTTGTTGTGATTGTATGATTTGTTGATGGGGACGATAGTTTTGCGCTGAAACCGTAAGTGTGATCTCACCAGTCTCAGCGAAATCGACTGCAAGAGTAGCAAGTCCGCGAAAATCGGATATTCCTCTACTGACAACCGGCTGCTGATTTTCTGTTTTATACAGTGTAACCCAGGCATTTTCAATGGGTTCACCATCAGAATCCATGACACGGACGGTTGTGCTGTGCCTACCCAATGGCAATGATTCTGGTGCTTCAACAGTCAGCTCACGTGGAATCGCAGTCCAGAAACTGATTGTGGGATCACCCATGAGGTTGAACCAGGTGCTGAAGTTTTCGACCTGTTCGTCTTCGTGTCCCTGGTAATTATGCCAGAGATTCAACTTCGCGCCAGTTACCAGATCGCCAAGATGTTCGACTTTGTGCCTGAATGCAGCTTCTACCGCTCCTGCTGCGAGGGCATTGTTAAAACGAGTGAGTGTATAAGAAGTTGCGGTGCTGAATGCACCAATACCCCCAGTGGGATTGTTAACCGTACCTGAACGCATGTAGGCTTCGCTAATCGAGAAGGAACTCGCCCAGTCGCCCGTATTGCACGTTATATCAAGCACAACAGGGGTCATGTGAGCATTTTGAAGATTGTTGATGTGTTCCTGCTGTAAACCATGCCCAACCAGGCCACGGTAGAGGTAAAAACCCACACCACTATTGATCGCATCGATACTTCTTGGTGTCACATCTCCGAGCCCATCATTGTACCAGGCGGTATCGACATTCGC
>JAIOHU010000057.1 GCA_019912845.1 bacterium | reverse complement strand
AGCGTGGTGAGAATTACGTAGCCCCGGTGTGTAGCGAAGCGGAACCCGGGGAACAAATGCCACCATTATACTCCCAGACTTTTCGTTCCGCCCCTCCAGGGCTGACTGGGGAGGGTGAATTCGTTCTCCCCCAGTTGCACTTCGTTCCACTGGGGGCTACCCAAATACAACCGCGCTGCGGTTGAACAAGTGAATCACTCAATAATTTTGTGTGCCACTCTCCAGAGTGGCATCTCTTAGTCATTGCGATGCAAGAAATGAAGAAGCAATCTGATGGTAAATAACGAGATCACGTCGTCACTTCGTTCCTCGTGATGACAACATTCGTAACTGCAGGTTCACCACGCTGTCGTGAACTGATTTTCTGGATACCAGCTAATACCATGCTGGTCTGAAACTCGATTTGCATGCCGATCTGGAGATTGGCGCTCCATACGGAATCAAATCCGATTTGGTGCATCTACCGTTTTGATTCTTTTAAGACACCTAGCAGAATTACCAGGAAGTAAAAAACCCACAACACCAATATGAAATTGATGTTATGGGTTTGGATTTATTGAAGCAGTTTGACTCGACTATTTAATCAGCGTCATCTTCCTGGTGGAGGTGAAGCCATCCGCCCTCAGGCTGTAAAAATAGATGCCAGAACTAAGATTTGAACCGTCAAATTGTACCTGATGAGAACCTGCCGAAAGATTACCCGTAACCAGTTCCTCTACTTCCCTGCCCATAATATCAAACACGAGAAGCGAAATTTCGCCTGTTTGAGGTAAGGTGAAATGGATCGACGTTTCAGGGTTGAATGGGTTGGGTATATTCTGTGCAAGGGTATACTCGAATGGGATATCAACAGCGACATCTTCGACTGAGACAGCATCCGAATAGACATAAACACCATCATGTGCAGCGATCAAGACATCCTCACTACCTTCACTCATGCTCAGAACCTGAGGGATCCGTAGTCCCGTAAAATCCTCTGCCCAGGTAGTTCCATCATCATCACTACGGAAAATTTTCCACGGCAATGGTACGCCCCATGGCCCTGCGGCAATTGTTGTAAAAATGCTGCCATCTGATGTAGCCAGCACGGTTCCAGATTCATTAAGGATACCTCCGGGGAAGATATCGCCTAAAATATTCTGCCAGGTATCGCCACCATCGGCGGATCGTTTGAACTGGTCATTGGCTGCCATGTAGAGTGTCCCGGTGCTCTTGTTCACTGCCAGATCGCGACCATATTGATCTGAAACTGTTGTCCAGTTGTCACCGTCATCATCAGAATAATTTATCTGGAGATTTTCATTGCTGTAGAGTCCGCCATCAGCGGCAAAATCAAAAGAAACACACTGACGTTCATTCACTCTTGTCCAGTTGTCTCCATCTTCTGAGCGATACAAGCCAACTTCACCACCAGCAAAAAGATTTCCTGTTGTCGGGGAAACTCCAAAGAAATAGAACAGGCTGCCGAAATTGGGACCAGTCATCTCAGTCCAGGTATCACCATTATCGGCTGAACGATAGATGTGGGAATGGCTGTCAGAGGAAAGATATACTGCTCCATCAATGCAAGCTACAGCAGAAACTCCTACTGGTGAGGTTAGTTCTTCCCAGCTATTGTCTGCACTGTTAAATCGATGTAATTGACCATTTCTCGGAATCCCGAGTCTATCACGATCACCAGTAACGGCAAAAACATCACCATCAGTATTCTGGGAAACGCTGATTACATGAACACCATGCAAACCATGGCTGGAGTTAACAAAACTGTCGCCATTGTCAGTAGAGGTGTATATACCCCGTGTATCGCTACCTATAATAAATGTGCCATTGTTTGTGAGCATGGTATAAGCTCGAATCGCTCCTTCTGCCCCATCGTTCTGAAAGATTGATTCCCAGTTTTCGCCATTGTCAGTGGAGCGAAGCAAAGTTCCCGAGTTTGAACTCAGCAAAATAGTTCCATCTCCTGCGACAGCCATGTTGTTGGGGATACCTGTAACATTCCCAGTTTGGGTCCATGTTGCCCCGCCATCTGTGGAGGTATGAACACCATCGGTATCACCAGCGATAAGGTTGCCATTAGCAGCCTGTGCCATATAACGGACAAAGTTGCCATCTTCAAGGTTTTCTGTGGCAAATGTCCAGGTTTCGCCATCGTCTGTAGAACGGAATCCACCGGCATTTTGTGCACAATAGAGAATATCTCCATTGCTGGCTTCAAAGAGACTGAGGAAAATTGTTGAATTCTGGCTCCAGGCTTCTGTCCAGGTCGCTCCATTGTCTGTGCTACGATAGACTTTAGTACGTGTAATCGAAAATGCCGGAGCGAGGAGAGTGCCATTTGACGTTGCGAAAACACTTCTCCACTCGAAATTATCAACACGTTCGATCCACTCAAAAGTGGTTAATCCATCGGTGGACTTAAATAGTTCAGTACCTGATTGAACAAAAATGGTACCGTCAGAACTCTCAGCAACACCATTTACCCCGAGTAATGCGAAGTTTGTCGCTTCCCAGTTGATCCCACCGTCTGAAGATGCAAATACTCCCGCATCTGCTGTTCCAGCATAGATTGTTCCATCATTGGCAATCTCCATACAGGTGATATGACCGCCATGGGGTCCATGTAAACTCTCCCATCCTGCAAACGCAGAGACAGAAAGACCTGCCATTAATAATAATCCAATAAAAAACTTCATTCCCACTCTCCTGAATTTAATAATAAACTTACCGGCTCATTTTGCCCTCTTGGCAAATTGAATATTGTGACGGGCTGAAGTTAGGCTCTATTAACATAGTATGACAGTGATTTGAGTCACTTTTTATTTTTTTACTCTCCCTTGACAGTATGAATCTGGATGCAACCAATCTAGATTTTTTTGTGCGGTTTCGGCAATAACATCTATTAGGTTGATCAAGAATGGAAAACCGGGATATTTCAGGGATTTTGCTATGGCTAGTGCACTAACATTAATAATATCAATATTTTCCTGGATGCTCAACCTGCGGTCGGGTTCTTCGAATCCGGCTCAACTCATCACCGGGATGACGCAATCGAGGTCGCATTCTGGGACAGCCTGCTATAGTGTTTTTCGAAAGTATTGTCCGATCGCGTCATGCCAGCGTGGGGTTAGCTGGCATCCAGGATGGTATTAATACTATTGATTTCAGGACTAATTGGAAGACGGCAATACGAATAACACAAACATATAGCAGTTCAGCATGAGAGAATAATTCCAAGAATCAGTATAATTTGGCACTTAACCTAAAAAAAAGCGTCAATCCTTTTCTGGACTGACGCTTTCGAAAACCATCAAGTATTGTTCAGTATAAATCGCTACTTACTTGAGTAACATAACCTTCTGAACATGTGAGTTTTGTTCGAAGTTGAGTTCGACAAAATAGACACCACTTACCAAATCAGTACCACCACTAAACTGATAGGTGTGTGAGCCTGATTTGAAACGTTCTACCTGCTCATGAACCGATCTTCCGAGCATATCGTACACTTTGACTGATACTTCCCCAGCGTGAGGAAGCGTAAAGGGTAGTGTGACCGAAGGGTTGAACGGGTTTGGATATGCTTGCTTCACTGTAAATTCTGAAGGTATTCCAGGCTGAAGTTCGACAACACCCACCTCAGCAGTTCCAACCACTCGAATCATCCAATCAGCGTTACTTTCATTGGTAGTTGTTCCATCAAAATCATAATGGAAGCCTTCACCCCAGTTCCGTTCGGAAAAGACAATATGCGGATAAGCGTGTGGTTGATTGATCTCATACCAGAGCCAGAAATCGCCATCTAAACCCTGCAGTTCCTCTGTACCCGAAACATCAACTTCCATCCAGGCAGGATTTGTAATGTCCGGAGTGACTAACAGCGTATTGCTCCATAACTCAGCACCGGGTGTATCTCCACCTGCAAACACATGCACTGCAACCTCTGTTTCGCCTGGTGCACCATCCTCGTTCAAGTCACCGTTCCAAAGTACTCTTAAGTCTGTGATATTGAAGTTGTCCAAATCCTCTGGAATCCAGAAATGGGTGATCGGTCCTTCTCCCATCTCAAAGCGAGTCGTTGTGAGTGTTGCATTGCGATCATCATAGCCCAATTCAAAATTACCGGCTGCAAGTACATCCACATTATAATCAGGTGTTTGATTATTGGCTATGTTTTCGTCTTGATTTCCCTGTAAAATGATGCGGGCATTAATCGCAGAAGTTGTTGCAGTTGTTGGCACCCATCCATCACGTCCATCATTCTCAAGATTATCCAGGAAGAATTGAGTTGTGTCGCCGGGTTGCATTTCAAAGGCTGGAGCGAATGGGTTGGGTGTGCCTCCCAGACTCCAGAGAGTAACCGCCATACCTGGATTATTGCCTGCATTTGTAAATGTTGCCATTGCAGGGACTAAACGTCCAACCGTCGTGGGGAAAGGAATATATAACGGAAGAATCTCGAGGTCATATTCCCAACCGGTGGTACCCCAAATCTGTACATCATCAATGAAGAGACCACTGCCAACCCCACCATCATCGTTATCATCAGTGATTGTTCGGAATGCAATGCTGATCTCCTGCTCAGCCCAGTTTGTCAGCTCGATATACTCGAGACGTGCACCATTCATCAAACCATTGGTACGTTGAATCCAATCCAACTCTGCACCTTCGTAGCCGTAGTCGTATGCTACCATTTCGTAATGTCCCACAGCATCGAGTACTTCGATCTGGTAATAATCTTCTAGTGTATTATCTCCATCACCATCTGAATCTGGCCAGTCACAGTACACCCAATATGTGATATATGAACGCAGATCACTTGGGGGAACAAGGAATGTTGGTGAAATCAGACGTGAGAAGATTGTATCGCCATTGGCGCACTGCCAGGCATTATCTGGAGAATGAGATTCATCAGTTTGCAGCTCGAACAGAATCCCTGTTCCTTCCTGGTTTCTGGCAACAAATTCATCTGGCATCATGACATCGTCAGCGTTATTTTCCAGATAGGTGGTTTCAGCATCGCTGATGATAATATCATCAACAATCATAGATACCCAGTCTGGATGACCACGACTGTTAACACCATTATCAGTGGCAACTGCAAACCGAATCTGAACCTCAGCTTCACCGGCATATCCACTCAGATCAAAGCTGACCTCTTCAAAGTCTCCGAGGACACCACTCCAACCGGGGATACCAGTGCCAACGCCACGTAAAGCAAATGAATACAAGCTGGTTTCGTCGTAGGGAAGACTAGGATCGGTGAGTACTTCCCAAGTCATACCGTTATCAATGGAAATCCAAACATTGCAACCATCCCAACCATCAAAATCAGGATTGGCTGGATCACCGGATTCAAACCCATAACGTAGCTGGAAGAACATTGTCAGTCCATCGCCAGCATCTGTCAGGTCGAATGTAGGCGAATCAAGATATTGCAGCCAGCTATCATCATAGCCTGGGATATCTGGATCACCTGCCCAGAAGGAAATACCATCTTCGTAGGCATTAAAATCACTTGTACGCCACATGGCTGGGGAACCAGTCAGATCGACAGACCTCCACCCATGATCTACATCTTCAAAATCCCAACTGTAGAGCAAAGTATCTTCATCCAGTTCATTATTGGGAGTGTTTACTGATCGGTTGATACGAAAATTCTGTTCTACCTTCTGAGGTGCTACCTCTGCTGCCATCGTAACTGCGGCAAACAACAGCAAAAGGCTCCAAACCAAAATTGGAACTCTAGACTTCATTGTTTCCTCCTCACACCAAATTTACCTTCCGACTCCCCTTATTCTACCTTAATTATTTAGTTTACGATGAGAGTGCCTTTGGTGCAAGAGTTCGCCCGCTATATTTTCACCATTGGGACTTTCTAATGATGTAGTATTCCAGCGTGGAGAAACCTTAGACTGGCTTCATATGTGCTGGAAAACTGTCTATATTCTGAGGATACTGAATCTGAAAAAGTTTGAGATAAGTGGGGTGATTCTTTGGTCTGCCCTGGATCGCGATTCCAGTGATGAGTTGGGCTGGATTCGAAGAACCCGACCGCAGGTTGAGCATCCAGTATGGTTTTGATATTATTAAAAGTTAGATGGTTCAACAGACAAGAATTTTTCTAGGTATATCTGAATATTTTCATTTCGGACAGCCTGTTTTAGCCGCACCATTCCAGCGAAAATGGTCTCCTGATTTCAAGTTTTTCTGAGAACTGTGGTGTTTGTCTTGAGAGATTTGTCAATAGGGAGATTGCTTCCGTGCAACTGAAAAACAAAATGGTTTAGCAATTACTGCTTACAATTCAATGATTAATAAATGATGAGAAGAATATGCAAATCGCATTAGTGGGTTGGCAGTCCAGTGGTAAAAGCACACTTTTTACAGCATTGACTGGTATTGAGCCAGCAATTGGAGAAGCTGCACATTCTGGAATCTCTGGGGTGCCTGACGGTCGTATTGATGACCTACACAAGTTGTATCCACCTGCAAAAAAAATCTACGCTAAAATAGAGTATATCGATTTGGCAGGGGTCGCACATGACGAC
>JAIOHU010000056.1 GCA_019912845.1 bacterium | reverse complement strand
TGGACGCTTTTCAATGATGTTGGGTTGCAGTAAGTCAAGAAATAACTGGAAGGTTGACCGATTTCCACGACTGACCTGGACTGCATAGCAGAAACCATCTTCGGGGCGAACAACACCCATAACATTTGCGTGATAATGGCTACCGCTGCGTGGACAGGTGGGTTTTGTCCCTTTCAAAGCCCAAACCTTGAATACACCGGGATCAACCCAAAATGCTGATTCATCTTCAAACCAGAAAACAGGGTTCTCTCGTTTTTTCAATTGACGTACTTGTTCACGGAATGCCTCCTTTTTTGCCGGTTCAGCTTTTGGTGACAAGGGACGTGGTTGGATACGTCGCAAATCCCAACGATGCAGGGTTCGGCAAAGTGTAGAATACCTGACTTCTACAGAGTTTTTTTTAGATATCCATGGAAAACAGTTGCCGTAAATGGTTCGCCATCCCGTGTTGTACCCTGGATCCTTTCAACAACAAGGTCACGTATCTCTGAACCAAGCTTCCGGGGGCGACCTGAACGTGGAACAGGTTGCAGCCCAGCTTCACCGGATTGATTCCAGACATTAACCCATTTACGAAGCGATTCAGGGGTAATGCTAAGAAGCCTGCAAACTTCATTTGATGAATACCCAAGCATCCTGAATCGAATCGCAGTAAGTCGACGTGCATGCTTGACGTCTTTGGTACGCTCAAGGATATCTGCAATAAACGTTGCATCACCGAACGAAAGAGAAGGTTCAAGCGATCTATTCATAGACTCAATATACATGTGTCAAAGAGCAAAAATCTCTAGCGCAAACACAACTTACTTTCGCGAGTTACTATATCAAATATAACCTTTCTTCTTCAACCTTTGGTGGTGATACACTTGCAAAACCACCATTATTAGTATATTCAATGGCTGACTGATATCCAAGAACTAGAGGTATACAACTGAACCTTCCAATTTTATAATGAGAACGAATCTCAAAAGTAAAAGGGAGCGCAGTTTCCTCGCCATAGTATTGTGGATTAGCTATATATTTTACACCTGCGGATCCTCCAATCGAGAGAATTCTTGGTCTTGTATGATTTTTAGATACTAGAGGTTGATCCATTAATCCCATTTCTATCGCTAATTTATTGTTGTAGTCGTTAATTGATTTTATTGTAAGGAAAGTATTAAGTGATTTCAGGACTATCCCCGCCGCCAACAACCCCGTTCGTGAATCGCTTGACATTTCCTTATCAAAAACTGGGTAAAGAATAAGTGCATTCTCGAGTAGCATCATCAGTGCACCAGAAGTATATTTTTCTGAGTAAAGTAAACCAGCCCCAAAGGCTTGCAAACCTACTCCTGTAGCAATACTTTTTCGTCGGCTGTTATATAGAAAACTAGTAGAAAAATTGGATGCTAAATTGTTCAAGGCTTGCCCAGATTCTATTTGTTGAGGAGTAGTTTTAGCTGTTGTATCTGACTGAGAATCAAGGTTCAGGAATTCGATCTTGACAACCTCAGATGTAGGGATTTCTAAAGTCCCAAAAGCTGTCTGGGCTGAAATAAAATTATTGTCTTGTTTAAGAATAGTACAATCAACAACGTTTCCGTTTATCAAGTGAATTCTCTGTTTATGTTTTAGTTGATTCTCCTCTGTTTGTTGCTGAGAGTGAGCATCAAAGAACATTACACCAGTAATAACTAAGAAAAATAGCACTATTCTAGTAAACATGTCACTCCTCCTTTATTGATTGCTTCCATTCCGCTTGCTTCTAGTCAAAATCCCGTCCACTGTACTATAATTGGCTGTCAGCGATTTGGTTCTTACCTTCATTTTATGATAAAATCACTTAAAATGCTTCTACATAGTCAAAATTTTATCCGCCGCATTATTATTGGCTTTAGTGTTTCGAATTATGCTTTTATATTGTAATGAAAACACTCTAAATACTACTAAAATAGTCCGAAATTGGTTCAGTTCGCTGAACCAATTAGCCTGGTCGGAGTAGGGATGAGGATTACTCCCCACCTGTTCATCGAAAAATTCCATCCGCCGCATTACCATTGGCTTTCAGCGTTTTGATTGATATCTTCAAACTATGAGAAATTCACTCAAAATGTTGCTGAAAATCGTCCGAATTTGGTTCAGTTCTCGGAACCATTTAGTCTTTGAGAATTTGTTGCTACGATATCAACATTCGATTTTTCAACGTAATGTAAAAAACCCCATTTGAAAACGATATATCACTCAACATCCTTACAAAGCTATCTAAGTAAAAGAACTTTCTGAGTCGCTAAATGATTTTCCGATTGCACTTGCAAAAGGTAGATCCCACTCACTAATTCATTAACTGCATCTTTGGAATCAAAGTTGAAACGGTGATAACCTGCATCATAGGGATTTGAGACTGCGAATACCTTCTGCCCCAGAACATTATAAACTGTAAAATGAACATCACCATAATCTGGCATCACAAATGGTACTGTAACAATAGAGTTAAATGGATTTGGATATGCTTTTTCAACGAAAAACTCGTCTGGTATAGTACGTGGTTCAAGGCTTAGGATCGCATATGGTCCATCACCATATTTGGTTCTAGCTGAAACAAGAACCGGGAATTTTTGACCAGTCTCATCCAGTAGTTTTACCCCTATCGTGTTCCCTTTTTGATACCCGACTAAATTCAGATCGGGATTTCCACCCCATGCAATTACAGGTTGATATTCTCCCCCGATACCTATAATCCCTTTTCCCACAGTAAGATTTCCATCCAACAATTCAATTTCAGCAGGATCATGAGCCAGAATCTCTTCTGCGAGTGAAATTAGGACGAGATATGGTAATCCAGTTGCTTGTAGATCAGAGTATTCTGTTGTGTACTTTTCACCCTCATCTGAATTTTGTTCTGTCAATAACACTTGATTTTGTGGGTAACTGAAGGTAACATCTTCTTCAGTAATCACCATATATCCTTCACCTGCCTGCATGTTTCCAAGTGTGTTTAATCCAATGGCTGGAATCCAGAAACCACCATCGTCAGTCATTACAATTACCAGCTGATCTTGAATTTCAGCCAGTGCTTCAGTTACATTCATAGGCTGACTAAATGGGTATCCGAGCCAATTCCACGGGCCTCCCGTAACTGTATATTCTGTTTCAGGATCCATTACTTCACCTTCAAACTGCAATAACTCCTGTTCTTCGCAGAATACCCGGTATCCATTTGTCAACGTTATATTACCGATTGTATTAATGAAAGGCGGCACAAAAATTCCACCATCAGCCTGATATACAATAACCAGTGATTCAAGCTGTCCAAAAACCTCTGGAGAATTGAGATCTGGTAGAATGATGTTGGTGGAAATCAACTCGAAATAGTGATCCTGGATTGGAATTTCTAAAGTTTGATTAATTGAAACTTCAAAAGAGCGTGGTTCATCAGCCCAAGTACCGTTTGTATTTTCATCAGTTGCCAGAATTGACCAGTAGTAAATCTCGCCATCTTCAATTTCCTGAAATTCGAATGACGTCGTCTCTAAATTCTGAGCAACAGCTTCACCCTGCATAATATCAGGATCAGGACTAATCCATACCTCATATTGAACAGGATTATTTTCTGGATCTGGATCAGTTGTTCCTTCCCACTCCAGTAGTACCGAAGGGCTTTCGATTAGTGCATTATCTTCAGGAGAAATCAGTGAAAATGGTAACGGTGGTTCAGGTATCGATACTGTGAAATGCCAACCATCTTCTGGTTGACACCAAAAATCTATCTCAGTTTCCTGCCCTACTGCCTTTACCTTCCACCAAATTTCATTATTGTCTTCAAATAAACCATCTTCAAATATGTATTCCGCTTCAGAAAGATCAAAAACCGAATCAGGTTCCTCAAAGTTATTATTTTCAGCCCAATACATTGTATAGAGAATGTCTTCATCAAAAGGAGATTCAAATGGTGCCCAACGTAAGGTTGGTGTTAATGTTGGGACATATTCACCATTCTCAGGTGCAGTCAATTCAAATCCGACAGGATTTACCGATATTGATCCCTCCCCAAGCCCGACATCATATTCCGTTTCACCATCTGGTGCTAAAATACCTACATTCTGGAAACTGAGTTGTGAGTTCCCCTCATGATTCGCTAGGAAACGAATCGTAAAAAGCTCCGCAGGATCATCTGTTGTCATCCCGGGATCGTTGTTGTTTAGCCTCGTCATGCCGACGATCAGGCGATCATCCTGGTTGTCATCATCCCAGATAAATCCAGTGGGATCCTGCCCGCCGTTATTGAGAAAATCCCCTTCCTCTACAGACAACACACTCAGAACCGATTGATCATAGACCACATCCATGGCGATTGCGAAAACATTCTCCACATTGGCAATATTGACAGTCATCTCGAATTCGTGATATTGATCCGTCACAACCTCTGCTGGATCAAAGGTGAGCGCAGTTTCGTTTTCCGGGATTGGAATCTGGATTGTTCCCGAGTGGGTACGGACTGGGTATTCTGTTTCCCCATCTGGGGCTAAGAGTCCAGCGTCATCAATGAAAACAGTAGTTGTCCCAAAAGTCAGTGGTCGCACATGCACAGTCAGCAAGGCTTCCGCTTCATCCACCGTCACCCCCGGCAGTGCATCGTTCATCCGGCTGATCCCGAGCACAACACGCCCCTGATCCTCCTGAACTTCATAGAACATGGTCGTGGGAACATCGCCACTTTCCGACAGCACATCACCTTCTTCAATGTCCACAATTTCAAGGATCTCGGGATTGTAGAGCAGATCACCAGCGAAAGCAAAAATGTTCTCTGCATCACTTACAGTGATATCGAAAGACCCCTGCTGTCGTATTTGTATTAACTGTTCATCAGGTGAGATAGCAAGCTGAGCAGGTTGTGTCCGTTGTGGTACATGGACTAAAGCGGGGTTTGGTTGAGCGGGAATCAATGTCTCGCCGTCCGGCTGCAGAAGACCTAGATTCTCGAATCCGACCATAGAGTTGCCGAAAGCAACCGCCTCAAACTCTATTTGTGCTACAATCCCAGGTTCATCCAGCGTCAAGCCAGGAATCTCGTTTTCCAAACGTGAAGTCCCCAGGATAATCCTGCCTTCATCATTGTTAATGGTTGCCTGAAAGAAATGGTTGACCAGGCCATTTTCTGAAAGCAACCCTGTATCGGTCACACGGTTCGCCTGCAAGATAGCGGGGTCAAAGACAATATCCGTAGCCAAAGCAAACAGGTCTTCGACTGGACCGATTTCTATATCGAGTTCAAAGGGGATACGGATGTCGGTGATATAGTCCAATGGTGTAATGCTGACCCATTGATCTGGTGAATCGGTAACTTCGAATGTTAGTGTTCCCTCTTCTGGAGAGTTCAACTCATACTGCAGAAATGTCGTTTGGAAACTGTAATCATGCTCACCCAGTTCGAACTGGTTTGGATCGCTGATGTACACATAGCGGACCCCTTCCGACCAGTCTTCACCGTGGGCGGTCATCTCATACTGCTCGTCATCAATTGTGATGAAAACATCCTCAGAAGGGGGGGCACCGGTGTCATTTCGATATGTAATGGAAAACGAAGCTTGCCCCGCTTCGAAGACCGGATTGGGATTCAGGGTGGGTGAATCCAATGCGATAAAGTCTCCAATGATCAGCTGTCCAGTAGATGGAGAATCGAACTCTATCAATTCAAAGATTTCTTCCTCTACCGTAACTGTTCCGCCAACCTTGTATCCTCCCGGAGGTTGTTCGACCTGGTCAAGGATTGTCTGAGCAGCGATTTCAGGGATATAGGCATAAACACGAACATTTTCAGGGAATTCCTCCTGTCCCGTCGCCAGCTCTGTGTAACCCTCTCTGTTTATGACTCCGACACCCAGTCTAGTCTCACAGGTTTCTTCTACATCAAATACGATACAAAGACTAAGATTGTCCTCAGGGAAAAATGCTTCCCTGTACACATCAAATTCAAATTCATCCTCCTCAACAGCATCCGAAGCATACGAAGACAGCATGTATATAGGCGCTTCATAATCATACTCTTCATCAGGGATTTCGCCAATTCCAGCTTCATCAGCAGCTTCGTCGATCGCCCCTCCAAAATCACCTGAAAGTTCTTCAAAGTAGGGTTGATAGTATCCTGGATTAAAAAGCTCCCAGAAGTTTGCATTTTCAATGGCTTCATGAAGTGCGACCGCACTATCAATGAGTAGGTATATGAGTTCTTCAAGAATTGTTGCAAATATTGCTTCTTCAATGGTATGCGTTAACCAAGTTGCAATTCCTGGTGCAACAGGATGTAGCAGATGAGCTAGATGACCTGCGGCAAACAAATATGATGTTACCCCACCAATCGCAACAGATAATGCAAATCCAGCCCAATGAAATTCGTCTCCCGGATGAAGAATAATATATTGGACAGCCCCAATAACACAACCTACCACTACATTCGCAACCAGAAGGATTGTGACTGGTTCATCAAGCTCATAGTTGTCAGGCAGTGGATAGCAATAAAATCTCCATCCATCCTCATTTTCGAGAATGATAACATCATCTTGTACAGCATTATCCTGCTGTGCAATCTCTTTACCCTGGAGAACATTCAGGAGAATAGGATTGGCAAGCAGCAGAACAGCAAGGGTAAGTACGACGATACGTTTCAACATTTTTTACTCCTTTCAGGTAGTAATCTAAACTTGATTGAATCGTTAGTTACCGTAAAAGGAGCATTTTCTTCGATGAAACGAATGACCCAGAAGACATTTGAACAATGTATAAACCACTTCCAACTGCTTTACCTAATCTATCATTGCCATCCCAGTGTAGTCTATAAAATCCTGGTTCGCGACGTTCGTTCACCAATTCGGCAACAAGCTGACCTAAGCCGTTATAAACCGAAATCTTCGTTTCACCATCATAATTGCGTGGAACCTGATACTCAATGGTTGTAGAATTGTTGAACGGATTCGGGAAGTTCTGACCGAACGCAAACTCATCCGGCAGAGGCTTCACGAGTGATATATCTACAGCGTTTGAAGTGAAAGGTAATTCAGTTTTTCCGTCTGCAGCCAGAAAAGCCGTATTTTCAAATGCTATCCTGCAGTTACCTGCTTTCTTTGCTGGTTGGAAAGTGATCTCAAGGAATGGTTCACTTGCTGGAATCGTCTCTACGTAATCTACCAGCTTTGACCAGCCCAGAATAATTCGCCCTTTCTCATTGTCAATACTATGCAGGAATGCGATTTGAGATGATTCTTCGGAGCTGTTGTGAACCAGAGTTACTTCTTTTGCGTTTAGTAAAGAGGGATCAAATATGATATCGAATGCGGTTCCCATAAATGCATTAAAT
Organism: bacterium; assembly: GCA_019912845.1. Taxonomy (GTDB): domain Bacteria; phylum Electryoneota; class Electryoneia; order Electryoneales; family Electryoneaceae; genus JAIOHU01. The sequence continues at coordinate 4,879 of JAIOHU010000056.1, read as the reverse complement.
TCAGAAAGTGATACTTGCATTGTAAATGGTTCATGAAATGCCAGTTCCTCCTGTTTAGTTATGTAACCAGTCAATTCGATGGGTGAAACAAGTTCACCCTGATTTTTTGCAATTTCACCACCTTCAGGTCTGTACTGCAATAAATTGCCATTTCCGCGTTCACCAAAATGAGTCGCAAAAATTGCCAGGTCGAAGCCGTCAATACGTTCTGAATCATTCAAGTCACAACGAACATTCCAATTGTCATCCTGAGGATCCGAGCCAAAGGCAACACCAAGAATTGCCAGATCAAAACCATCAACCCTGCCACTTTGATTAAAATCTGAATCCTGGTATTCCCCAACAGGTGCTTCGAGAAAGGGTTCAAATGTGACTAATCCTCTTTGATTGTTATCGTTGAAATCGTAGATACGTTGTGCAATAAAATCAGCATCCGTCGAATTCCACCAGTTGCTATGTGCAGTGAATGGTTGATTCGAATTGTTAACTAAATCGTGGGTACCATTATCGAAGAAGGTACTGTTTTGGAAGATTAAAGTAGTGCTTGATGAATATACTTCAAGACCATGACTGGAATTTCCAACTACGGTGTTATGTGCTGCGTTAAGATCTATTCGCGATTGAAAATATAATCCTCTTCCATCGTTATGGTTAATGTTATTTTCTGTGAGTTGATTTACGGAGGTAAAGGAATCCCCTTTCATTCCCTCGTTCCCATTATCTTCTATACTGCATCCATCAAGACTTATATATACTGTATTATAATTATCAGGATTATTGTAAGTATTAACCGCACCTCTAATGTAAATTCCACGACCATAATTATTTAATACTACACAATTCGTAATGTTCACATAACTATTACGATTGTGACGATAATCGCTATTGTGTATATCAGGTATTGTCACACGTATTCCTTCAAGGTTACCATTCTCACCATTACCCTCAATCAACGTATTACTGATTGATAAAGTACCATAATGAGTATAGTGATCTTGGCCACAATAAATTCCGCGGCCGTAATTATTCACTATGGTACAACCATCAACCACATAAGGAAATCTGTAAAAATACATCCCATCGAACAGGTTTTCCTGAATTACGCTATTCACTACTGAGCCTGAACTGGAACCAATTATTCCGTGATTTTCACTATTATCTATCAAACAATCTGATATCGTACCACCACCATCCAGGTTTACACCGGTAACACAGTCCGTCATACGACTGTTGGAAACTGTAAACCCATTATCAAGATCTACACCAATCAACAAACGCTCAAACTTGCAGAAAGTCATCGAAGATTCAAAGGGAGGAGGATTACTGACATTCAAACGAACTGCACCCTTGCGTGTGTCATCATTCGAACGAAATATTATGCTGTCACCTTCAACACCATCTGCTAACAAAAGTCCATTAATTATAATTGTGTAACTATCTTGGAACTCTATCGTAGTTCCTGATTCAATTTCTAGTCTAGACGGTTCAGAGAAAGTAGTATTTCCCACAATCACGTACGGACCACCTTCGACTGTCCATTCCTCCTCTCCATCAAAAGTGCCAGAGATGTCCGTGGCATTCGAGATGGGAACAATGAATATCATGATGCAGAGAATACTGACATAAAGCAAAATACCTGTTGGAAGGTTCGGAAAACGGATGGTCGTAATCATGATAGTCTCCCTGAACTAATTGAGTATTGTAAATTTTAAATGGATGACGTTGTTGTGTTGCCGCAGAATCAGGAAATAGCTGCCCGTCTTGAAACCGGGTGAAGATATTGAGATTGACTGCGAATGTGCTGTGGGCTGCAGAGTCCTAGTAATCAGCAGCTGTCCTGTCAGAGTGTAGATTTGCATTTGGGTGGTCTCAGGAGGCACAAAGCAGGTGACTGACCCGTTGGAAGGATTCGGATAGATCGAGAAATCTGCGTTTGTGGATGTATTGTACTCCTGGATAGAAGACTCAGCGTCTACGCGAACCTGCAGGGTGTCTATATCTTGGAATTCCTGTGGATCCTCCACCTCTACGATCAACATATCCTCGCATTCATGGCTCGGTGCAGTGATTCTTAACATCCCAATTTCATCAATTGATGCTGTCACGTGCTGATAACCTGTCAAATCCCAGTGCAACTGCTCGATAGGGGTGTCTGGATCATTGATAAATGGTGAAAGGTTGAGTGTTATTGATGTATTAATCATAAGGATCGTGTCGGGTAGAGCTGAGAGCTGTGGCGGCCCGTAACCCACGATCTGTCCAGAGTGAACATCAACGGGTAGTTCATCGAGATCGGAATTCATAACCCCAACCTCTTCCAGGTGCATATCAAACCGTCCAGCCGTGGTTGGGCTGCAGATAACATGAATAAGAGCGGCTTGACCGTCCACGTTTACGCCTCCACGAGCCTGATCTAGACGGGTTAATGCGATAAGAATGCGTCCCGGTTCGATTTCTTCATACAGGAAGGAAGTTTGAATGTCGCCGTCTTCGTCGAGTAGGTTTGCTTCGTTGAGGGAATGGATGGTCAGAAATTCTGAGGGATACAGAAGATCAGCCGCAAATGCAAAGAGATCTTCCACGCCGATGATTGTGACTGAAATCTCTAAACTATCTCCCGGAAACCCCGAGGTGGTGTCTGGACTAAAAGATAATCGAGATTGTGAAAGACAGCACAACGGCATCAATAATGATATTAATAATACTATAATAAACCTGATTACCATGGCAATCTCGATTCGTTTACGATAGAATCAGGAATATGACCAGATTTTAAGGCTGAAGTGAACAACTATTCCAAAAATCCCGATTTTATTATAGTCATGACAAACGGTTTAAGTCAAGAAAAAGTCAAAGAATATTTTAAATGGAATATTCTGGTCTCCCACGAAATCACACATAAAACTTAAAAAGCTCGGCGAATTGAAAAGGCATTCTTCTTTGCATAGAGCAGCAAGGATTGCATCACATGTATGGGGTCGACAGGCTGCCTGAGTTATTCTGATTTTTCTTCTTCATTCTTTTGGTTGAAGGTCGAAGACATACGTCCAGATTCACCAAAATCCCTCTATTTTCGTTAATTCCATTCGTTAATTCCGTCTGCTTTTGTTTTTCGTTTCTCCTCAATATCCAATATTCATTTCGAATGATTATTCGTTGTCTCTGGATTTCATCGATGAAATCACGTAAATTTTACCTCGGATGATAAAAAGACCAGCGACAACACGATCATAAATAATGTCTTCAAAGAACGAGGTCTAGTTGTTTTGTCGACGGATCATAAGTTGTCTCCTGAATAATGACTATGATCCTTATACGCACAAAAAGGAAAAACGACTCAAATCAGAAATTAAAAACAGAGACCAAAAAGAGACTTTTTCAACACTCTCATTGATATGAAGAATATTATGCACTAATTTATTGCAAGGCATAAAGAACAGAGCTGTCCAGAATTTCACAGTTGATGAATCTTATTGGATTATTGAATTGTTTCCTTTTTTTTGTTCTTTGAAAGGCTTGCCACGCATCGCTCATCCTTGTGTTTCTAAATACGTGAATCTTAATGAACACCATGAGATTATAGGTAGCAATTGTATTTGGGAGTGCTAGTAGCAGTATAAGTGTACAAAGAGAATTGCAATTTTCACGTTCCATACTTGCGCCAAAACCACATGAAGATTGTACCAAGGAAAGATTTGATACTCAGATAATGTTTGAACCACTATTGATGAACTGATTTATCTGCTATAGTTCCTTGTCTTGACTGGCAACTAGTTTTACCTCAACATTGATCAATGTTTGGTCAGATATTCATATTCTTTTCCACTTCAGCTTCAATCAAGTGTTCCCGACTGACCAGTACTGGTCACTTCTGACCATATCTTTCGCCAAGCTACGACCCTCCCCTGCTGTCGGGAATGCCTGTATCGTGGTTGCATTTGCGATATACGGTGTGCTCAAAGACGATGTTACGTTTTATCTAGTTGACAAAAAGACCCATTGTTGAGAGAGTTGGTAAAACCGGAAACGGTAGACCATAAGAGTATCAACCAGATGGAGAGTGAATTTTATCCCTCAACATGGGATTTTGTAGCCTTCACTCACATGATAATTAGGATAAACCTATCATGGTCTAGCAGAGTATGAAACATCATCCCGCATTCACAGGGACTAAATTCAACCCACACGAAAAGGGATTACCATAGTGGAACGACAAAGCTGTCAAAGTTGAACAGTTTGCCTGGCAAATAATAATTGTGATGTAGGATATTATACCTGACAGTCGCAAGGGACCTTAAGAGATGTTGATATGAAACATCCAAAGTATGCCAAGAATCACTTTTTAAAGGGTTGAACGATTGCCATGATCAATCCAGACTGACGTCATACTTGTTTGAATGTTGTTATCGACAGAAGGATCTGACATAATGATGGTAAACATATAAACTGTGCAATCGACAGCACGGAAATATGAGTGGATTCAGATATTTGGGGTAAAATCTTGTTTATTTGGTGGTACATAGCAAGATTGGCACAGAACCCGTTTGGAATTCGTCTAAGCATCTGCTAGAGAACATTCATATTAGTGGTAATGATTTGATCCTCTTGGTGTGACAGATAAAACTTGGATAAAAGAAAAATAGAGACATTGTAGATAGAGCCATTGTAGATAGGGGCCAAGTTTTATATTTTTCAAAAGCTCCAATATCTCGATCGTAAATAACAATCCGGACAGTACTGATGAAAGAATCAAAAACAAATAGTTTACTGCACTGCTGTCCGGTAGATTAGGTTGAATTTCTTATTTCCTTTGATCGGGTATTTTTGTGTTTTTTTCGTTTTTTCCTTGTTCTTTGAAAGCCTTGCCACGCTTTGGATA
>JAIOHU010000055.1 GCA_019912845.1 bacterium | reverse complement strand
CATGAAGGGTACGGGACGATCTCCAAGTTTTTCCAATTGTTCTGAAGTCAGCAGTGCGCGAGCCTTATTTTCAGCTTTCATGTGATTGATTTGCAGTTCAGCTCTCAATTCGCCCTTTGCACTCATCAGTGACCGAAGTTTTTTCTCATCCAGGTCTTTTGAATTCTGCAATTCATCGAGTTGCAGGTTCAACTGATCGATTCTGGCATGTATGGGAATCTGTTTTTCTGCTAAATCTGCACCAATCTCGATAAACTTCGATTTCTGTTCGCTGGTAAATTCAATTCGTTCGGGACGGTTTCCCATCTCATCATCCCATGCTGGAGCACCTCTTCCCATCCCCCTGCCTCTTCCTTGTGCGAACACCATCCCGACAGCCATCATTAGTATGAAGGTCAGGAAGCTGATTTTCATGATACGATTCATTGTACTCTCCTTTGTTTTCAGATTATGTTTGGTTCTTCTTGCTTCTGTTAATGAGACTCCTATTTTCCCATTAGGTTTAAAATCTGGAGAGCCGATTATGTTAATGGTTTCAAGTGCACGGATAATTTTGTAGAATTGCAAGCGTGACGGCTTTAGTGAATCGCTTCTACAGGAACGACAGATTGGTCATGGGTTTATCATAATTCCAATAGGTCCATCACCAGAGTTATTAAACATTGGACAAGTCCAATGCCATGGGTTAACGCATGAGATTTGATCCACTATTGGTTGAAAAAAGAGAAGATATTTGAAAGAGAAAAACTTATGAATGCAGCACAATTTCACCTCCTCGTAAATCATATCCCGATAATTGGTTCATATTTGGCAATACCGTTACTCGTCCTCTCTTACTTTTTTAAGAAGGAGAAAGGGATACTGATCGGGGCACTGTTAGTCGTCTTGATCACGGGCTTGGGTAGTGTTGTTTCCAGCGTAAGTGGTGAAAACGCTGAAGAGATCGCAGAGAAAATACCTGCCATTCAACACGATAAAATTCATGTTCATGAAGAGAGTGCAGAAGTTGCAAATGTTCTCGCGATCGTTTCAGGAGGTATTTCACTGCTGGCACTGGTCATGCTGGTATTAAAAAAATCCGATAAAATAGTCAAAATGCTCAAACACCTTGTACTTTTAGGAATTATTATCACTGCAGCGCTGATGGTTAAAACAGGGCACACTGGTGGCTTGATAAGGCATCCTGAAATCGCTAGTGCTTCGTCTGCTGCTGTTTCGACAATCGGCAAACAAAATGAAAAGATGGACAATAGCAGTAATCACGAGGATGAGGATGACGATGATGACTAATCTCAGCTTCTATCCACTATGAGTTTATTGGGACCCTGCATCTTTTTGATACCTCAATTTGTTCGTCTTCATTGAACTTCATAATCAAAATCAATTTTAAACGTATTAAACATTTACTGATGCACAATTTCATGATATCTAAAAAATCTAATAAAAACCAAACGTTACCGAGTCAACCTGAAGAAGTGCTTGAGAGTATTGCCAGACATGCTGAGCAATATGGAACGGAGGTTTATATTGTTGGTGGGTATGTCCGCGATCAGTTACTCGGTCGGGATTTCCGTGATGACCTCGACTTGGCAGTTGTAGGAAATGCCCCGGAATTCGCAGAGTCCCTGGCGAGTGAGCTTGGTATCAGAAAAAAGATCACTGTCTATAGAAGGTTTGGGACGGCTCAATTGCAGGTTGGTAAAATTTCCCTGGAATTTGCGTCCACACGCAAAGAAAGTTATAACGAAGCCAGTAGAAATCCTGATGTGCAACCTGCTACATTAGAAGAGGATTTAAGCAGACGAGATTTTACGGTCAATGCGATGGCTGTAAACATCCAGGATCGTGAAAATATCATTGATCTCTTCGGGGGGAAAATCGATCTAGAAAACAGGATCATCAGAACCCCGTTAGAACCCTCCCGCACTTTCAGTGATGATCCACTCCGTATTTTACGTGCAGTTCGCTTTGCAGCGAAACTGAATTTTGAGATTCATCAGGATACCCTTGAGGCGATGAAACAGGAGCGTGAACGGCTGAAGATAGTCAGTCGTGAACGTATCAATACTGAATTCTTCAAAATTCTGGGACACAATCCACCATCCCACGGATTACGGCTGCTTTTTGATGCCGGCATACTGGAGATCATCTTCCCTGAGATTTCCAATCTCTCTGGAGTCGAGCAAATCGGTAAACACCATCACAAGGATGTCTTCAATCACACATTGATTGTGGTTGACAAAGTCGCTCAAAAAACGGATCGAGTAGATTTACGTTTTGCTGCTCTTATGCATGATATTGGAAAACCTACCACCAAACGTTTCGTCGATGAGATCGGTTGGACCTTCCACGGTCATGAACATGTCGGCGAACGTATGGTTCGTAAGTTCAAGAAACAGTATAAATTCCCTGAGGAGCTGACCGACCATACAAGTAAACTGGTGCGTCTTCACATGCGTCCCCTCGCTTTACAGGATGAAGGAGTGACAGACTCCGCGATCCGTCGCTTGCTGGTGCAGGCGGGGGAGGAAATTGATGACCTGTTACTGATCTGCCGTGCAGATATTACTTCAGGTAAAAAGGAACGAGTAAAAAGATACCTCGCTAGTTTTGATCGGATGGTCGAGCGTATGGCCGAAATCGAAACCAAAGATCAGCTTAAAAGATTCCAATCGCCAATTCGAGGGGAGGAGATCATGGAACGAGCTGGACTAAGTGAAGGTCCCAGGGTTGGTTTAATAAAAGCATTGATCGAAGAAGAGATTTTAGCTGGGAATATTGAATTCACATACGAGGCAGCGAACGATATTTTTGCTGAAGTAGTCAAAAAAGTAGAAGTACTCGAGGATTCTACAGTCTTGCGAACGTTACAGAACCTCATGCGTTCCCGTAGTGACGGTCTTCCCCCAGCTCCTGAACCACAGGAAAAGTGAAAATGCAGCTTCTGAAAAAAAAATCAAGTACGCTGCTTGTACTTTTAGTACTGTTTTCTTTTGCGTGTGTATTTCAATTGGGTTGCGAAAAAGAGAATGGAACAGGACCAAGTGAAGGTGGAACTACCGAATTACTCGCGGTTGCTGGACTAGAAACCTTGACATTTTATAATGTTAGAACACTGAATCAATTTGGGAATATTTATGGTGTTGGGAATGCCGCTAACGATTTAATTGGAACTGGAGCTAATCTATTTGTACTCAATAGTCTTTCAAATGATTTACTGGAATATTCCGTACATGAACGTGACATTCACCTGGAACGTCAAATTGATCTGGGCTTGCGAGAGAATCGAAATCCATGGAGTGGAGTATTGCACGAAGGTCAACTTAAAATGTTTATAACAAACCACCTGCAAAATTCTGTGTCAGTGCTAGACCTCAATACGGGTATAATTGATACAATTTGGAATACAGGTGTTTCCCCAGAGGGCATAATTTTCAGCAAGGATATCGTATACGTTGCCTGCTCAGGATTCGACTATAACGATCTAAGTTTTCATGAGGGTGAGGTTTGGGCGTATGATGCTGAAACAGGTGCGTTACTGGACAACTTTTCAGTTGGTATTAATCCTCAGTATCTGGCAGTAACCTTTGAAGGATACTTGCACGTAGTATGTACTGGTGATTACGCGGAGAATAAAGGTAAGGTTTTGGTACTTAATAACCAGCTACCATTGCAGGTTTTACATACTATTCCCATAGATGGTTATCCTGGAAGGATAGCGATTGATGATGGTCGTGATATAGCATACCTGGCTGGTTGTGGCTGGGCTTCGGATGGTGATACTCAAGGAACAGTTTTCAGATATAATATCAGTACTTATGAGCTGCTTGCACCTTACAAAACAGGATTAGGGGTATCGGATATTGAGTACAATTACGCTATCAGCGATCTGGTATTCGTAGCTTGTGGCGATGCGAATCGTATTGATGTCTTCTCTGCCGATACTCTTATGGGAAGCATACCGTTGCAGGATTCACCACAGGTATTATCAAGTGTCTGGCTGGAGACATGGGACTGATGAATCCACTGCTTAATACTGATAAGGAATCCGTTTTCAGCCTCTATATTCACCTCCCATTTTGTGTGAGGAAATGCCCATATTGCGCATTTTATTCTTCAGAGGTGAATTCACCAAAACAAATGGAAAATGTGATCCTGGGGATATTGCATGAAGCGGAATTTTACGCCTCACAGTCTCCCTGGAACGAGCGAAAGATTCATACGCTCTTCTTCGGTGGCGGCACCCCATCCTACCCTCGCGGTGAGTTGATAGAAGCTTGTATGGCGGGAATCAACCAACTCTTTGACTTCAGCGAAAACCCAGAGATCACCATTGAGGTGAATCCAGGGACTGTCACATCACAGAAAATAGCATCCTGGAAAAAAGCCGGAATTAACCGTATCAGCCTTGGAGTGCAATCTCTGGATGACAAAACCCTGCGTAAACTAGGACGGATTCATACCGCTGAGCAGGCTGTGAAAGCATGGCAAAAGCTGAGGGATGCACAGTTTGATCAATATAGTGTTGATTTGATATATGGTGCAGCAGTTTCTAATCCAATCGACACTTGGGTATCAACTTTGGATGACGTACTAGGTTGGAATCCTGATCATATCAGTGCTTACGGCTTAACCATTGAGCCCGACACACCATTTTATGAGCAGGTGCTGGAGGGTATTCAGATTAAAGTGGATGAAGAGATCGAGCTTGCTCAGTATAATCTTGCACGGAAAAAATTTGCGGATACTGGATATCATCACTATGAGGTTTCAAACTGGTCGAAACCAGGACACCACAGCCATCACAATGTTTCCTATTGGGATGGCACTGCTTACCTGCCATTGGGACCTGCAGGACATGGATTTGATGGTAATCGTACTCGCTTCTGGAATCACAGTAATACTGAAATGTGGTTGAAGAGTGTTTTTGAGCGTGGTTATGGCAGAGACGATTCAGAAGAACTCACCCCGGAACAACAATTCGAGGAAGCGGTAGTGCTTGGATTACGGATGGTTGATGGTGTAGAAGAGAGAAGATTAGAGGAAGCCGCTAACCATGCTGGTCGAACATGGCAGAGCGATGCGTTGAAAAAGTTCATCAGTAACTGCTACCTGCTACGTGAAAATGGAATTTTGAGATACTCCAATGAAGGAATTGTGCTCGCAGACGAGATCGAAGCCCAACTCACTGGATAAAATTTCTACGATTTGTATTGGCACCTCTATCGTAATTTCTCCCATCTTACAAATGTCCACCCTTCAAGTCCTGCTTGTTGAAATATCATGCAAAAGCAATTTGTATTCTGCAAATTTTGCAATATTGTTACAGAAATTAGTTAACTTCGATAAACCAAACCACTTGAAACCACCACGCTGACTTGCTTTGAGACTATCATGTCCAGTTGATACCATGGCTTGATTTTTGCGTTATTCTTTGGATAGAACAGTGGATTTGATGATCATCTATTCAAAATAAATGTTAAATCATTCTAATTTCTGATCTTCAAGCATAATCGAATTAAAATTCAATCAGCCCGGGAACCTTCAAGTTTTAGAATCGTGCTAAATCAGGTTGGAGGGAGTTGGACTCCCGGAGCCACCACTTGAATTATTAATAAAAAAATATTTTATTTGCGTTTCGCATTAGCAAAGCGTTTAGAAACTGTTGTACCATTGTTTTTGAAAGTAGAAATTAATCCAAAAGATCATAGGGAGTTAAAAATGTCATCTAACGAAAAAATGCGCGACTATCAGATGCCGTCAATGGACGAGATTGAAACTGATCTTGAAAATTGGGAACGACGGCTGGCAAGCTGGGCAAAACGTATCCCCTGGGCAAGCCCTGAGGAACGTGAACCCGCAATGTCAACCGCACGTTTTATTAGAAAACTGGTAGCCGAAGCATGGATTCACGCCCTTGCATGCAAAGCTCGGGGTGGTGATCCCATGGCTCCACCAGCATTTCGTGCGCGTCGACTTCATCGTCAACTGATGAAGTTCGGTCCAGGTCTGGCGATGAAGATGGAAGAACGTCTTCCAGAGGCCGTTCCAAATATCGCTGCGTAAAACGGAACTTTACAGTCTGTAAAACTGAAAACGTCACTCTCACAAGCGGGAGTGACGTTTTTCTATAGATTATAATGCTAGTATGAAGCCAATCGAGTGTTATTCACGCTGCAGAAACTGAAACCTGCTCGCCCTCATCACTTTCATTTATATTCGATACATCTGCATTGAGCTTTGATCCGAGAATTCTACCATGTTGTTCAGCCCAGACCAATGCAAGACCGCGGTACAGCATATGTGCAAATTTACCGTAGGGCATATACCAGAGCAGGAAGTAGACACAAACCATGTGTACGAAGTAGGTGGAGTAGGCGATTGCTGGATTTCCAGCGAGACGTAAGAGCCAACTCAGCATACCAGTGACGCCTACCATAAAAATCATCCAGAGGAAAAGTTGATCGGGATAGCCATCCGCACCAACATCTGCCTCGCTGTTGTTACGACGAAAGAGCAGCCAGGTCGATCCAACAAAGATCATTGTCCCACTAACAGCACCTAGGATTTTAATTGGATTTTCGAGAGAAAGTGGTCCTGGATTGTGTAGTATCACAGTGTATACCACAGCCAATCCAGCGGTTAAGGCTGCACCAGCAAAACCATACATTACGAGAAGATGAGCATATTTTCTTGGTCTGTTTACCTTGCACGATTCAAAATGACGATGAGTTAGAATCGCAATGACTACACTGATTAAAGCAGCAATAAATCCTTTACCTGTATCTTTACCCGCTGAGTGTTGGAGCTGACTCCAGAAACGGTACAAACCGACCGCTGCAATGCCAAAAATCAGAAGATTTCCCGCAATAAAGAACATCTCAAGATAGCCATGAGCAAGCATTTTCCCATATTCAATATGAGGATCAGTAAAGAAGCTCATATCGCCATTGGTCGTCATCCACATCAAACCGAAAATGATCATTACTGGTAGTAGAAAGAGAAGTGGAAGCGCAGAAGGTGTTGCCATTGCTTTTCCCATGAATCCAGGAAATGCAAATTTCTGATAAACATATGCACGGACTGCAGCAAGAACATCGCCCGGTTTTGCACCACGTGGGCATCTTTCTGAACAGTCGTTACACTGATGGCAGAGCCAGACATCCGGATCACTTATGAGCTTATCAGTCTGCCCCCATTGCGCCCAAAGCATTTCTTTCCGTGGGAATGGTTTTTCTTCGGGAGATAATTCACAAACTACACTACAGGTCGCACATTGATAACATTTTTTTAGTGAATCCCCGCCAGATCTATGCACCGCCCTAATAAACGCCACATCAGGCTGAATTGTTGTCCGCTCTGACATAAATTCCCCCATTGTATAAAGCCAATAGAAACAAGCTCGAATGACACCACATACATTAAATAAGTGTACTACACTTGACAATCCATTCCTTGAGAAATATAGTGCAATCTCTTTAAAAAATCCATAGCATTTAAGAACTGATTCTCACGCATTTGGAATCAGGGAATTCTATCAGGTCTGTTATGTTCGACACGATTGACTATCGAGGATAACCTGGTTTATAGATCGGAATCTTGTCTTAATGGCGCGGAGGATGTGAATTAACATTTGAGAACAATATCATATTTCATACCAAAAACAACCCCCCACAGATTTCCGCAGGGGGTTATATTCTTCAAAATTTCTTAAGGGAGTTAGATACCTCTAGGTCCCGGTCCTCGTCTCTGCCGTCTACGATCATCACGACGATCACGGTCGCGATCATTTCCTGGAAGAGTTAGTTGTACACGAACGATCCCATCAGCAGGGACTCGAACTGTCTGCATGGTACGACCAAGATTATCCTTTGCGGCATAAACATGCAATACTGTACCAGGAACACCTTCGATGATAAACTGACCTCTATCGCCAGTCATCATACGACCATGGAATACACGGTCAGGGTTATCGCGGTCAACATTTGCGGCACGATACCAGACATAGGCATCACCAACAGCATCACCGTCACCATTGACGACCTGCCCCATCAGGGTTCCTGCCATTGAACCTGTGGCGAGCATTGCGATTCCCAGAAGAATCAACATCGTTTTACGCATCTTAAGGTTCTCCTCATCTATACTTTGTATGTTCAAATTTAATTGTATCTTTACCTTGGTTCATGTGCATACAGCGTGCCAACTCACAAACCAAAGAGAAGTTATGGAACAATCCTTGATATAGCAAGCGTACATCCTATACTTCTCAGATTTCTTTGGGAAGAACCAATAGCCAATAAAGAATCATGCGACATATTTGTCGATTGTTAACGACAAATATGTCGAGACAAAGGATTACTGATGCAACGTATCAGCCTGAAAATAGAGGGGATGGATTGTGCAGAAGAGGAGCGTATTCTTAAAAATGTTCTGATACCTCTTCTCAAAGGAACAGCAAAACTGGAATTTGATGTTCTTAAGGGGCGTTTGACAATTCAGTCAGAGAATGAGATAGAACTTACTCCCGTAATGGAAGCGATCTCAAAAACCGGGATGAAAGGTATACCGTGGGAAGAAGCCATTAGTTTTGGAAATAATGAAGATACCCCATTCTTTAAAAAGCACCTGCGATCGATACTTCTTACCGGAACCATTTTTTTAATCCTATTGGGATTTATAGTACATCTTCTATCTTCCAGTTTTGCTGAAGCAATTGGATACGCCGACTCAATATTGTATCCAATTCCCACTCCCACACTCATCTTATACATTCTTGCGATTGTAATTTCTGGCTGGCATGTAGGTATACGAGGTTGGAGAGCGCTGTTACGGCTTCGCCCCGATATGAACATGCTTATGAGTATTGCGATCATTGGGGCAATGATACTGGGTGAATGGCTGGAAGCAGCAAGTGTGGCTGTTCTTTTTAATTTTGCTCTGATCCTGGAGAGCTGGAGTGTCGGTAGAGCAAGAAGAGCGGTTGAAAGTTTATTGAGTCTGGCACCATTACAAGCAAATCTGATTCTTGCCGAAAGCGAGCAAGTAGTGGTTGTTCATCCTTCCGAAGTTTCTCAAGGTTCGAGAATTCGTGTTCGACCGGGAGAACGGATCCCTTTGGATGGAATTGTTACAGGTGGCAATTCTTTCGTCAACCAGGCGCCAATCACAGGTGAATCGAACCCGATAAGCAAAGAGATAGATGATGAAGTTTACGCGGGCACTATAAATGGCGAGGGTGTGCTCGATATTGAAACAACCCGATCCTCAGATGATACTGTACTATCACATATTATTAAGCTGGTCGATGATGCCAGTGCTAACCGTGGGAAAAGAGAGCAATGGGTCGAGTCTTTCGCAGCGGTTTACACACCTCTCATGCTCATACTAGCCGGACTTATTGCAGTTATCCCTCCTCTGCTCCTCCATGCTGACTGGAGCATTTGGATTTACCAGGCATTGGTAATTCTGGTGATTGGCTGCCCCTGTGCGTTGGTCATCTCAACACCTGTAAGCATCGTTGCCGGCATATCTTCAGCAGCACGAAAAGGAATTCTGATCAAAGGTGGAGCCTATCTTGAATTGCCTGCAAAGGTGAATATAATTGCATTCGATAAGACAGGAACTCTCACAAAGGGTAAACTGGAAGTGAGTCAGATTACCCCTACCACCAATTTAACTGCTGATAATCTGTTACAGTTGGCTGCTTCGCTGGAATCCTCAAGTAGTCATCCGATTGCGAGTGCAATTGTAGATATGGCACAGTCACGTGGAGTGGAATTCCTTCCTGTCAGTGACGTTCAGCAGGAGGGTGGACTAGGAGTTCAGGGAGTTGTTAACAAAGAAAAAACATTTGTCGGAAATGATAAATTCATTAAAAAAATACTACCCTCCCTGGCACTTCCGGAGAATGATCAAATGGGAATCATTGTCCACATTTTCAACGAGGAGGAGTATTTTGGGAAAATGATCCTTGCAGATACCATACGTGAAGAAACGCAAGAAACCTTTGCTGAACTCAGGAAGGTCGGTGTTCAGCAACTGGTAATCCTCAGTGGCGACAATACTGAAAATGTTGAGCGAATCAGTAAAGATGCAGAAGCGTCCGACTTTTATGCTGAATTATTACCGGAACAGAAAGTGGAGAAGATAAAAGAGCTGAAACTAAAATACGGAGTGTTGGGGATGGTCGGCGATGGAATCAATGATACTCCTGCGATGGCAGCGGCTGATTTTGGTATTGCAATGGGTGCTGTTGGAACCGATGCTGCAATAGAAACAGCGGATATTGCACTGATGACAGACGATCTCAGAGGAATACCTCGCTTAATCAAACATTCACGTCGGACTCTCTCAGTTATCAAGCAGAATGTCATTTTTGCGCTCGGGTTGAAGTTGTTGTTTCTACTACTCGCACTCCTCGGTGTAGCTACTCTTTGGATGGCTGTGATGGCGGATATGGGAGCGTCGTTGCTGGTCATCTTCAACAGTTTACGTCTGCTCCGAATGCGAATCTGAGGATAATGTTGTTCACACTTTTAAAACCTCTAAAATCCTGTCTACTCGATGACGGATGGTGTGATGTTCAAGAACTTCTTGCCGCAGAAGGTTGCTCAGCTCGTGACGTTTCTCTGGATGATTAAGGTAAAAAGTGATCTTGGATTTCAGTTCATCAGTCGTCTTGTAGACAAGATCATTCAATTCATTTCCAAACAGCTCTTCCCACCCCTCAAGATAATCATTCAGAACGAATCGTCCACTTGCTCCAATATCAAATACCCGCTGGTTCGGGTAAGCTCTCATTTGCATATTGGTAAACGAAAGATGGATAGCATCACTGGCATAAATATTCGGCAGGTTATTGTAATAATCTACTGAGGGTCTAATGTCAAAACTGGAGGGCAATAGCTTATCCCATCCATTGCCAAATACAATCGGATTGTATTCTTCCAATTCCAGAAGCAAATTCAAACGATAGTGTTCATTCACAATCTGGGTAATGAAGGCAGGAAGGCGTCTCAACATCTCCCCGCGAAAATCGCCAAAATTTTCTTGTTCGATAAATTTTTCGATCCTTGCAAGTGATGGCGTTTTACGAGTTTCGAGGATTTCCGTTTTAATATGTTCTGCTATGGTATACGCAGAATCCTTTGTTTCCAGGGCGGCGAAAAATCCTTTTGAACTGGCAAAACGTGGGCTCCCAACAAAAACGACTCGATCCTTCAGTTCAGCGATTCCATCTTGCGGGAAAAAGATATTCGGATCGGTACAGAGTGGTAGTGGATAAGCCTTGCCCAATCCCATCTCCTGCCAGGACTCCACGCCATTACGATCCCAGCAGAATGCTGTTCTTCCACGCTGCGGTTCCTGCTGTTCAATTGTTGAGAGTATGTAACGGGGATCATCCAGCAGCCAGGTACCCCACGATACACCATATTTTTCGCATATTTGAGGAAAAATGCAGGTCTTATCGGAAGCGAGATTATTAGTCGAAAAAACAAAGGATGGCTTACTCTCTTCTAGGATTTGGATGGATTGATCCATAAGATATTTTGTACCGAACCGTGCTGGCATATGAAGGACTTCATATCCTCGTCGAAGAAATTCCTGTTCGAGCTCGCTTTCGAAAAGGTTGCCATTGTTTACCATCAGCACTCGTTTTAGTTCTTTACGAAACTTCTGATCCTTTTTTTTCTTCACTAAATACAAAAGGAGTTCAATTCGATTGAAGAAATTTGGGAATGCCTGCCACTCGCGTGGGTGTTTTACTATTAAAAAGTCTGGATATTGTTGTAGTAAAGGCAATACTTCACTCTTGAAGAATCGGTCCGGATTTGTAGAACAACTCAGAGTTAGTTTACTAGCCTCCAGCTCCTCAAACCTACATTCTGCCTCTCTGAATGCAATTGGATGAGTGGTAACCGCTAATACCCTCTGCAAGTTTTTACTTCTGATTTCGTTCAGAATATAGCCACTACCTGTCCCGAGGATGAGCAGTGCAGTTGGGATCACTTCTGGAACAAGCACATTTGCTTCAGCTTGTGGATTTGTCAGGCTGTCCAGGTAACGCCAGCCATCAATAGTTTTTACACGAAGTACACGATTTCCATCACGGGATTCTAAAATCTGGTATGATTCAGAGTCTTCCAGGGGATTATTTTTATTCTGATCGGTTTGGGTCATTTCTATTCTTTAGAATTTGGTACATTCTACATTGTCACCTACCAGCAACTTGGCTGAAGTCTCCAGTCTGATCAAGCAGTTTGCACGTGATGCAGTCAAAATGTCATGTGAACCCAAACCAAGTTTGTGAGAGACCACCAGCCTTCCCTTCTCCCCTCGAAGATATCCGGGGATGAAGAGTAAACGTTTGCCTTTGTTTTCTGCTACTTCCTCTAGCTGTGCAATAACAGGTTCTTCTACTTTTTGCCCTTGCATATCAACCAGCAGCGGCTTGACAAATAGCTGCCATCCAGCTAGTGCAGATACCGAGTTTCCTGGTAATCCGAGGAAAATCGATTTATTCAACCTGGCACAATAAAGAGGTTTTCCAGGTTTCATTCTGACACCGTGAAACAGAGTTTTTGCTCTCAGTTTTTCAACAATTTCCGGTACTAGATCATAATCGCCAACCGAAACTCCACCAGTTGAGATCACGATATCAGCTAGTTCAGAGGCTCGCCTGAATTTGAATAAGCATTCTTCCATCTCATCACGAACATGTTCAAAATAGACGATTTCACATTCTACTGATTCAGACAGAGCCTTCAACATGGGGCCATTACTATCCCTCATTCTCTCAGAACCAATTGGGATTTGTTTGGGATCAATTTCATTGCCAGTGATTAAAATGGCAATTCGTGGTTTACGATGGACAGTCAGCTTCTCTATTCCCCCTGCCGCCAATACAGCTATTTTACCTGGTGTAATCACCTCGCCAGCCGAAAGAAGCTTAGTCTCCGGATTCAGAACCTCGCCCTTCTTGCGAATGTTTGAACCCCTGGGGAGTATATCCAACCTTACCACATTGTCTTCGATTATCTCAGCTAGTTCCTGCTGTACAACAGTATCCGCTCCACCTGGAACTATTGCGCCTGTAAAAATACGGGCGCACTTTCCCCTCCCGAGCGCATCAGGAGCTGAACCTGCAGGAATTTCTCCGGTAACCTCAAGCGGTCTCTGCGCTACGATATCATCATAACGCAAAGTATAACCATCCATGGCTGAAACATCACCAGGAGGAAGATTAACACAGGAATAAACATCACAATGAGCGACAAATCCCAATGCTTCACTAATCCCAACAGTGATAGTCTCAGTTTGAGATGACGAGTTCAGGAGTATTTCTACCGCTTCATCAAATTCGACAAGTTTTAACGATGGACGCATATTGGCTATCTGCTCAGTTAGGTTTTGGTGAATTCATTTTGTGGTTGAATATAAGATTTTCTAGCCACGATATAAATGCGATCTTTTATATCGTTTGGAACTCCTGCAAATATTCCGCAAATTCCTTGTAGATTGATTCATCTGGAATGGTAGATTGGCCCTGGATTTATCCAGGGTCTAATAAGAGCCTATCTCTAAATTATTTTTCGCCAGCATATGAGTGCGAATGCGAAGTGCAGCAGTCCCAAATGTGAATCGAGTGTTTTTTCAAATCGTGTCAGTATCTTGCGAAAGCGGTTTATCCAGGAATGGCATGCTTCCA
>JAIOHU010000054.1 GCA_019912845.1 bacterium | reverse complement strand
ATGGCGGTTATTGTGCAGAAGATGGTTGGCAGCATGTACGATGACCGTTTCTATCCAGATTTTTCAGGTGTTGCCAGATCATACAATTTTTACCCAACTGCACCTATGGAAGCTGAAGATGGTGTGGTCAGTGTCGGGCTTGGACTTGGGCATATGGTGATGGATGGTGGGGATGTATTGAGATTCTGTCCACGATATCCAAAGCACCTGATGCAATTTGCAACCGCCAGTGATTTTCTCGACTACTCGCAAAAAGAGTTTTTCGCGCTGAACATGAATGATCACCCAATAGATCATCCTTCGGGTGGTCTGGAGTTGGCAAGATTTTCTTTGCAAACCGCTGAATTAGACGGAACACTTCATCGAGTAGGCTCTGTTTATTCAATTCAAAACGATGCGGTATATGACGGTCTCTCGCGTGATGGTGTACGCATCGTAACTTTCGCGCCGATATTGAAGCAGAGCCTCTTCCCCCTCCCTACGATCACAGACTACCTGCTGCGTCTCGGAACAACTGGAATGAGCGGACCTGTCGAGATCGAATTTGCAGTAAATCTCAATGTGCCACGTGGGACTCCTAAGGAATTTATGGTATTACAAATACGTCCGCTTGTACTGAGCCAGGAACTGGAAGCGATTGAAGTTGATGATGTGCCTGATAATGAGATTATCTGTCAGAGCTCGAAGATTTTAGGCTTGGGCTCAATTGAGGACATTCATGATGTGGTTTTTATCAATCGTCAAAAATATAAACGTTCTACCAGTAGTGAAGTCGCTCAGACCGTTGCACGGATGAATTCGCAATTGATGAGTGAAGAACGTCCATATCTCTTGATTGGAGTGGGCAGGTGGGGTTCTTCGGATCCATGGCTCGGTATCCCTGTTACCTGGGATCAGATATGCGGAGCTCGAGTAATTGTTGAAACAGGATTTAAGGATTTCCGTGTAACCCCTTCACAGGGAGCACACTTTTTCCAGAACTTGACCGCAGCATTAACCGGATATTTTACTGTAAATCCAGATAAAGGTGATGGGACATTGGACTGGGAGTGGTTGCTGAAGCAAAAAAGAGTAGAAGAGGAAAACGCCGTCTGCCGACTACAACTCGATCAACCGATTCACGTTAAAATGAATGGGCAAAAGGGAAAAGGTATTATAATAAAACCCATGGAGATAGATATTTAGTTTTTGGCACTGTACTTGCATATTATCTGGAAGAAGCTGGACAAACCCAAATCACTGTGTTTTAAGATCACTGCGATTTCGGATATATAAATTCAAGTATCTAAATAGTTCACAGGTGATTCTTGCCAGTGAGTATCATTTCCTGAGCAGATTTATAAATTTCATACTGGCAATTTTCTGGAAATAGTTTGTAGTGATTGAGATACAGTGTTTTCAAGCTATCACAGGGTAACGTAATAATTAATTCAATGCTTTTGCAGGGAGAGATAAAATGAACAAGAATAATCTGGTAATAACTTCAGTTCTGCTGATTACAATTTTAGTGGCAGGTGCAATGGCTTCCAACCTTCCTGTATCACGAGAAGCATCTTTGATTGAAGCAACTTCTCCATCCGAAGTAATGATCCAGGCGACAGGAATGGCTCACTGGACAAAAGGAGAGTCCAAAAAAAAGGATATGGATGAATACCTGTTGGACAATGCTCTTGAAGATGCCATGAAGGCGGCTGTCTACTTTGTGCTCTATATGGGAACAGACCCACTGTTGAATTCAGACGCAGACAAAGCTGCGTTCGAGAAGATTCAGCAGGAGTTTTTTGCGTTGGGTAGTATCTCAAAATATATCGCATGGCAGGGTGGCATCAATCAAGTCAAACGGACAAAGCAGGAAATCCGTGCTAAAAAAGAGTATAAGCTCAAAGTCACTAATGAATATAAAGTGAACAAACAACTTATAACCGAAGAACTGGTTCGCCTGAATGTATTGCAGGCAAGAGAAGATATTACCAAACTACTCGGATTACCGGTAGTGATGGTTATTCCAGCGGTTGAAAAAGGTAAAAATCCCATTGATGTTCTCCAGAAAAACGCAAATCTCAGCCATGCTGCCAAGGTTATAGAAGGATTCCTGACTGCAAGACAATACAGTGTTCAGGTTCCCGAGAATGCTGCCTCATTAAATGAACTGACTTCTGCTCAAATTTCTATTGCCGGAATCGAGGACGATTATTCATATAAACTCGCACTCTCAATCGGCAGTGATGTGTGCATTACCTATGAGGTAAATCTTGAAAAAGCGAAATTCGACACGAAAAAGGCGGTAGTCAGTGTCCGTGCTTATGAAACTACAACAAGTCGTCTGCTCGGAACCGAAACTGGATACTCACCTACCGCTCAAAGCCCTGACCTGGTTCTCATAGAAAATGCCATCAACGATGCAATCGACAAAGTGTTGAGTCGTATCCTGGAATATTGGAAATCTGATCTTGGCCTGGGAATTCAGTATAAATTGATTGTTTCCATAGCATCGGAGTTCAGTGAAGGTGAAGCGGAAGATATCTCATTTGCATTTGCTGATATCCTCGAATCCATTTCGGCGAATCGTCAGTTCAAAGAAAATATAATTACAAAACAAACATTGGACTATCTCGTTTGGGCGAATCCTAAGGAGTATAGTCGTTCGACGAACTTCTATCGTGACATAAAGAAGCAATTTCGTGATGAGTTTCCTGATGGAGAACTCAACCAGATTAACATTAACAGGAAACTGGTACTGCTTAAAGTTACTCCTAATTAGTACTGGGATGATCTTATTTGTATTTGAATTTTTGATTTTTACGATAATCGGAGCTGTATGATGAAATGGTTTACACTCGCAACGGTCACACTTATTAGCACCATTCAACTGGGTGTAGCTGCTCCTCCAAAATGGTATACCCAACAGAAACACAATATGTACCAACCCGAATTTTACTTGATTGGTGTTGGTGAAGGAGATACCCAAGAGAAGGCGATGTACAACGCTCAGTTGGCACTCTCAAGTCAGATTGAGGTAAAATTGAGTGCAGAGATTACCAGTATGATGAGCAGTTATCGTACCAGCGAAGTTGAAGAAATCAGCTCACGCTATGAATCTTTGGGGAAAACCATCGTTCAAGCACACCTATACGGTGCAGAAGTTGCAGAAAAGGAGCAGGTTGGTGGAAAGCATTATATTATGCTTGCTCTCGATAAAGACCAATATTCTCGAACACTGCTGGAGGAATTAAATCAAAAACGTATTCAACTGGTAAAAACCAATAGCGAAATCGATGATCTCCTCGCCAGCGGAAAAATATATAGCGGTCTAAACACACTTCTCGAGACGGACGACATGGTTTCGGAATTTAAGACCATGGCAATTATTTACACTTCTTTGAGCGGTGAAAGTTATCCTGATCAGGATATACTTTCGACTGCCGATCTACATAGCCAGATTCGGACGATTCTTAGTCGTCTAAACCTGGAGATACTCTCTGGGAATGATCAATCAGCCGTTCGTGGTAAATTATTTTCAGAACCCGTTGCAGCGAAAGTTACATACGTTCCCCGGAATGGTGAAAGTGTTCCAGTGGCAAATTTCAAACTGAAAATGTACAACACTGATGGAACAGAAAATTCAGTAGGAAGCACAGATTCCAAGGGGATTGTGGAGTTCTACCCCTATGCTCTGGGTGATCGTCGTGATCGAATGATAATTCGTCCAGTGCTGAAACGGCTTCCACGTATTTATTCTGACGAATTACGTTCGCTTGAAACTGCGTTCAAGTTTACGATTCGACAAATGCCACCGGTTACTTTTGAAGTAATGGTCACCGATGAATTTGATAATCCTATGTTTGCAGTTCAGGATGCTGTTAAAGAATCGGTCATTGATGCAGGGCATCATACAGGTAGTGAGGATGCTCCATTCTTGCTAACCGGTCAGGTTATTCTGCTGGAAACAGATCAGATCGATGGCTTTGCGGGTACTCAATACCTGGCAAAATCTGAGCTTACCCTTTTCATGCGAATCAAAGAGACGAACGAGGATATTGGCAGCATTACTTTAACTGGGAAGGGGCTCGACGATAAGAGTAGAGATATTGCGGTTAACAAATCTTATAAGAAGCTCACAATCTCAGAGTCAAAATTAGCACGTTTACTCTCAGATGCAGAACCAAAGCTGAGAAAAATCCGTGAACAAATTTCCGCTAGTGCTCTAAAGCAAGCTGAACTATATTTTCGCTCAGGTAATTATCCAGAGGCACTTGAAGAACTTGCCAAGGTGACTGAAGGGGAAATGATTGTGGCAGAGAGTTACAAACTCTCAGAAAAAATCAAGTCAAAATTGTCTGATCAACTTTCTGAGTCTTCATCGAGCGAGGATAGTAAGTATCTTCAACTCGTAAGTGGAAATTATAAAAATCCTGATAGCAATAAAATATTGACCCTCTCCATAGATGGCACATGGCAATTTGGCGACGCTGATGAAGGCACGTGGTATGCTGAAGGTGCAGAAAAAATATACCTGGCATATTCCGACGGCTCCTCTACCCCAGCCTACTTGGTAGAATCGGGATCAAAACTGGTTTTTGATGGGATTGTTTATTGGAAGCAGTACTAACTATTTGATACATGGTGATTTTCACTGGAACAGCAGATTAGGATTGAATTTATCCAGGGATTATTATTTCCATTGCCGAAATATTAAAAAATGGACATATCCAATGCCAACAGATAAGATTCCCATATCGATATCGCTTGATCTCCCGCCAAAAAACGCTTGAATTTCACACCTCTATGTTCGCATCTTAGAGATTCCTGTTTTATTACTATTGAAGACTTGGAATTCATGAGGTTTATTTGCGTCAGTGTGCTACACATAAGCTGAAAAGCGGGATGGTCCTTGCTAGACCATTGTTTGATGAAAATTTTCGTATGCTGCTGGCAGAAGGTGTTGTACTGACTCCGCAGTATGTTGCACGCATCAAACGATACAACTTCCCCCACATTTATATCCATGAGGATGGTACCGAAAAGATCGTTGCTGAGGATATCGTAGGAATTAATAGTAAACGTAAGGTTTATGAATCCTATAAAGAGTTTCACCCTAAAGAACCACGACCAGGTTTAGCAAAATCAGCAACGACCGCAAAAAAATCATCAGCTCCCCCAAGACTTGAATATGGTGCCATGGGAATGATGCGTCGAACAACACAAATTCTTATGGATGAAGTGCGTTCCTCCTCTGCAAAAAGCTATTATCCCAGTGTTAACCTTGCCACCGACGCTGAATTTAACCATTCAGTAGATGTTTCTTTGCTGTGTGTCTTGATTGCCAAAAACTTCAATTATCCCGATTCTGAAATATCCAGGTTAGCGCAAGCAGCTTTTATACATGATGTTGGAAAGCCTTTATTAAAAACTCAACTGGGCAATTTGCATAGACTTGATTTTAATGAGGAACAACTGAATGAATATAAGAACCATCCCAGAGTTGGAGCGGAATTAGTTGATCAGGATCGCAATGTCGACTATCGCATACCTTTGACAATCCTCCAGCATCATGAGCACCAGGATGGTTCAGGTTTTCCGGAGGGTATTAAGGGAAGCAAACTTGCTCCCACCATGGATCGTCCAAACAAGGATGTGATCTTTCGTCTGGCAGAAATACTTGCTGTGGCCAACTACTTCGATAATCTTATCAAAGGTAGAATTGCTAAGAAGTTGATTACTCCCATGGAGGCAGTAGAAGTATTGCTGGAGAAAACACCCAGTTGGTTTAACCCCTTTGTCACCGAAATGGCAGTATCTGTGATTAATGTTTTTCCAGTTGGGAGTAATGTTATCGTTCAGGATTGCAGGGAAGTTGGACTCATCGATTACGGTGGAGTTGTTGCCGAGGTTAATGAACATGACCTCCACCGTCCCAAAGTTGTATTACTGTTTGATCGACGTAAACAACGTTTAGCTACTCCTTTAATAGTCGATTTCAGCCGTGATAAGACTTCCAAGCTGGCTTATACTTTGGAATTGTAATTCGAGGATGAATTCTGTTTCATTCTGCTATTTCGACCGACTAACACTAAAAACGGTGTTCTAAAACATCTGATATTTTCAGTAACCTGAGGTATTCGTGTTTAACAAGGTATTAATTGCAAATCGTGGTGAAATTGCTGTGCGTGTAATCCGCGCCTGCCGCGAGATGGGTGTGAAAAGCGTGGCAGTTTATTCAGAGGTAGACCGTACATCACTTCATGTGCTACTCGCTGATGAGGCTTACCCAATTGGTCCAGCTCCAGCATCTGAAAGTTATCTTGTCGCAGAAAAAATTATTGATGTTGCTAAAAGATCGGGAGCGGAAGCGATTCATCCCGGTTACGGCTTCCTCTCGGAGAATGCTCATTTCGCCCGTGCAGTTCGAGGCGCAGACCTCACTTGGATCGGACCGCCACCTGATGCCATAGCAACCATGGGTTCAAAAACTGAAGCACGCAGCATCATGATGAAAGCTGGAGTGCCGGTTGTGCCTGGGACTCCCGAGGGGATTCGTGATCTCGATGAAGCCACACGTTATGCTGAAGAGATCGGTTATCCTGTCCTGATTAAAGCAGCGATGGGTGGGGGTGGCAAAGGTATGCGTGTTGTTCACGAACCTTCTGAACTGAAGGAATCTCTGGATTCAGCAAGACGTGAATCTGAATCTGCATTTTCCAGTCCGATTGTATTCCTGGAAAAATATCTTGAGAAACCTCGCCATATTGAATTTCAAGTTTTTGCTGACAATCATGGTAACATTATTCACCTCGGTGAACGTGAGTGTTCAATCCAGCGTAGGCATCAGAAAGTAGTTGAAGAAGCACCAAGCCCGCTGATGACCCCCGAATTACGCGAAGAAATGGGCAGATCTGCTGTTGAAGCTGCTCGTGCTTGTGGCTATCAAAATGCTGGTACGGTTGAATTCCTCGTTGATCAGAATCGTAATCATTATTTCCTGGAGATGAATACCAGGTTGCAAGTCGAGCATCCTGTGACAGAGATGGTAACTGGGCTTGACCTGGTTCGACTGCAATTACTGATCGCTTCAGGTGAAAAACTTCCCTACTCGCAGGAAGATATCAAACTGAACGGTCACGCAATAGAGATGCGAATTTATAGCGAGGACAGCATGGAAAATTTCCTCCCCTCTACCGGTAAAATTCGCTACCTAAAACCACCGGATGGATTCGGAATACGTGAGGATGCTGGCATTCGTGAAGGAGACTCGATTTCAATCTTTTATGACCCGATGATCAGTAAACTTGTCGCTTGGGGGCAGGACAGAGAAATTGCAATCAGACGTATGCGTCGAGCCTTGATGGAATACCGAATCACAGGAGTTCGTACAACCATCCCCTTCGGCATATTCGTAATGGAAAATGCTGCATTTCGAGAGGGTAATTTTGATACGTCGTTTGTTCAGGAGGAATTTGATGTCGAACGACTCGTCGAACGAAGCAAGGAAAGAGAGATGATGGTCGCTCTAGCAGCAGCCTGGCACCATAAACAGGGACAGAGTATTTCATCCAACAATCATTCTGAATCTACTACACAGCCTGGTATAAATGGCATGCAATCTGGTTGGAGAAAAATCGGAAGAAAAGCAAATCTTAGATAGGCAGAGTAATGCAAAACAAACATAAATATACTGTGAATGTGAATGAAACTGAGTATGTGATCCAGTTTCTTGATTCTCCTGGTGAGGTTCTGGTCAATGGTGAGAGAGTACGATTCGACCTCCAGCTCGAAACTCCACCAGATCACTACTCCCTTCTTGCCGATAACAAGAGTTACCTGTTGGCAATAGATGGCAATGATTCTCCAGGAAACTACCGCATCCACATGATGGGGTATGATTATGAGGCTGAAGTCGTCTCGGCACGAGAGGCCTACTTGCGCGATTTTGTACGCGCTGCAGGGGTGGGAAAAAGCGAGGGAGTAGTTAAGGCTCCGATGCCTGGAAAAATTGTTAAATTACACGTGAATGAAGGGGATGATGTCGCTAAGAATAAAGGGATTATGGTTATGGAAGCCATGAAAATGGAAAATGAGATTCGTTCTCCTATTGCGGGGAAGGTCTCCAGGTTCCATGTTCAATCAGGTGATACGGTAGAAAAAGGTCAGATTTTATTTGAAATCAGCAGCAAGTAACTTGAATTTGGGAATCTGACGGTGAATTACGCTGTAAGTCCTAGATGCAAAGTATTGTCCGAGCGAGTCATGTCCGCCTGGTGTTAGCTGGCATCCAGGAAGGTGTTAATATTATTGATTTCAGGACTGCATTCCCTACAACACAAACATTTAGCAGTTTAGTATGACACAATGGTCCTAAGAATCTAAGCTGACTTTATGAAATCTCGCAGATTTATATTTCTAATCTGATTCCCTCAGGAATAGTCGTAAATCACCAAACAGACGGTTAAAATCCTTATACTCGATGGGTGGTACTGCCAGTGATCGTGCGATAATCTTCCCCCAACGTGACGAAGTTATCCTGGGATCACAAATCACGGCAACGCCCCTGTCAGCGGAGGTTCTGATCAAACGTCCTATGCCCTGCCTCAATTTCAACGCGGCTTCAGGAACTGAATAATCGATAAATGGATTTCCACCCTGCTCTTTGATTCGTTCCATCTTTGCTTCGACAATCGGATCCGTAGGCACTTCAAACGGCAGCCTGGCAATGATCAACAGTTCCAAGGAATCACCAGGCACATCAATACCTTCCAAAAGCTGTCAACACCAAATAGAACTGACCTTCTCTCTTTCTGAAAACTTTTCAAGAGTGTAAATTGCGAACCATCGATCCCCTGCCCCAGAGGGAGCCAATTCAGTCGTTTTAGATCCCCGGCAGTTTTTTCATAAGCATCACGTAACATTCGACTGCTTGTGAATAGTACGAGAGTACCAGCATCCAATTCAGTTGAGAGCCTACGTGTCAATTTGGCTACACCGCTTGTAAAATAATTGAGATTATCACCTTTCGGAAGTCCGAAAAGATTTGTAACACCTATGAATAGCTGATTTTCTAGTTTGAACGGTGATGGATATATTTTTCCGGTGTATGATTCAACTCCCAGCCTGGAAGCGATGTACTCAAAATTATCATCAACTGCCATGGTCGCCGAACAGAACACCATGGTGGTCATTTTCTTGTGCAATTTTTCATTGAGGACAATTCCGACATCGATAGGTGCACCATTCAGAGTTACTGGATAACGGTGATTTGTCGGAAGCTCGTACCAGAAAACCGTGTTCTTATCTTCTTCCCCAATGAGTTTGAAGAGTGCCTCAGCAATACCTTGAAGTTCTGAGAATGAACGGTTGAGTCCTGCCACAAGATCATCACCCTGTTCACCAGTCACTTCCATTTCGCCGAGTTCTTTTACAAGTTTCTCCAGCTTTATCAGTAGGCTTACATAACTATCAGTGAAAGCTGCCAGGGTTTCCTTCATTGATGCAAATAGCTCTTCACCACTTCGATAGCGAATTTTTTGAGAATACTCGTGATCTGGAGAAGGGGTTTTCTTCCTTAAAGTGGATTCCATGCGATCATGAAAATCACTAGCGTACATCTTCAAAGATTGAATTTCCTCAAACAGATCCTCAAAAACAGATTTATCATCATCCCGTGCTCTTTCCAAATCAGTCTTGTGCACGATGAAAAAATCTTTGATCTGACGTAAGATACCGCGATCAGTTTCTGAGTCGTAGAGAATTCCCAGTGCAGTGCTGAGAAGATTCCGTTGATAGACAAAGCCAAGATGAGAAGCTGCCATTTTCTCTAAATGATGAGCTTCATCAAAAATCACACGTTTGTACTCGCCAAGTATACTATTTTCCGATTGCAAATCGCTCAACAACAAAGCATGATTTACCAGAACGATATGTGCAGATTGGGATGAGGAGCGGACTTTATGCAGAAAACAGTTTTTTGAAGCACGGCAGACCTTTGTGCTGCAATAACCGGCATCGGATGATACTTTCTGCCAGAGCAGACGATTCTGCAGTGGACGAAATCCATTTACCTCTGTGATGTCTCCTGACTCAGTTTTATCAATCCAGCGAACGAGGGGAAGCAGAGCGAATCTTTCGCCAGCGTCAAGAGACTCCGGGGCGGAGATCAGGTTGTTATATCTTCTCTTACAGATATAATTTCCACGCCCCTTCATTAATACAACCTTAATCCCACCACCGAGAATGGTATTAAGTAAGGGCATATCTTTGAAGAACAACTGATTTTGTAAATGTCGCGTGTGAGTGGAAATTATTACCTTGCCACCACCGTTTCTAGCATGAAGCAATGAAGGTAAAGAATAAGCGAAACTTTTTCCGGTTCCTGTTCCCGCCTCAGCAAATAACTTTCCACCCTCATTCAGAACTTTAAGTACATCCGTAGCCATATTGATTTGACCATCACGTTGCTGGAAGGATTCCATAATTCTGGCGAGTGGTCCATGATCGTCCAGATATCCCTCAATATCCTGCGCTCCAAGCCTGCGGTCTGCACTTTCCTCACTGCTTTCGCCCCAATCTCCCAGTAAATTATTTTGGAACTCCACACCTTCATCTTTACCTGAATCGCCATTACCAATCGCTTTCAACGCTTCAAACAGATGGTGCAGGGTTACAGAGCCACCGCCCAAAATACGAGTTAACTCACGAAGTTCTCCTGCGGGGATTCTCCTGACACGTTCGAGCAATCCTAGAAAAACTTCCGCAGTGGCAGACGCATCATGCACCGCTCGATGG
The DNA here is from genome assembly GCA_019912845.1 of bacterium. Taxonomy (GTDB): domain Bacteria; phylum Electryoneota; class Electryoneia; order Electryoneales; family Electryoneaceae; genus JAIOHU01. The sequence goes on along the minus strand of JAIOHU010000054.1, from coordinate 20,546 downwards.
TGGTTTTCCAGGTTGATTTCGAGTTCACGGCATAGATTGGACAACCCAAAACCAGAAAGCGTCGGGTAGAAAATGCTCGCCAGATGCTTCGTATCATATATCATTCCAGGACGCCAGGGGGGGCGTTCATTCAGAGATAACCTGTCAAGTTCTCCTTCGATAAAACCGATATCAAAGCGAACATTTTGACCGACAACTGGTGAACTGCCTACAAAGTCAACAAAGGGACGAAATAATTGCTTAAGGCTTTTTTTGCCAATGAGGTCAGCATCTGTTATACCGGTTATTTGAGTGATCTCGGGAGGGACAGACTCTGTTATCGCAACAAGTTCACTGAAACGTTCGGTCTCTTTCCCATCCTCATAGCGAACCGCACCAAACTCTAGAATCCGGCACTTTTTGGGGTCGAGTCCGGTTGTTTCCAGGTCTATGGAAACAAACGAACTCAAACCCAATCGTGACAATTCGTTCTTGCTGAGGGGTGAAGGTGCAGGGAGGCTCAGTCTTCTATCTCCGCTTTATAACGTACATTAGGTTGACGTGCTGCAAGTGCTTCATCAAGTCTTGCAACAGGAGTGGTTACCGGAGCTGCATGAAGTATCTCTGGAGATTCCTCACACTCTTTGGCAATTTGAAGCATGATTGCGATGAACTCGTCCAACTTTTCTTTTGTCTCAGTTTCAGTGGGCTCGATCATCAATGCTTCATGAACGATTAAAGGGAAATAGACGGTCGGTGCATGCATGCCGAAATCGAGGAGACGTTTTGCTATATCCAACGCTTTCACACCATGTTTCAACTGATTGTCCGCGCTGAAAACGACTTCATGCAGGCAACGGTCAGCATTGGGAAGATCATATTCAGGTTGGAGCAGGACACGAATATAATTAGCGTTCACAATCGCCGCCTTGCTTATCTCCTCTAACCCATTTTTACCATTGGAGAGTATGTATGTGTAAGCGCGTACCAGCATTAGGAAATTGCCGTAAAATCCATGCACCCGACCAACTGTTTCCTTCCTGTCCCAATCCTGAGCGTAACTTCCATCCTCTTTCTGCACAACCACAGGCACCGGAAGAAAAGGCTCCAAAGCCGCGGTACAACAAACGGGTCCACTTCCTGGTCCACCGCCACCGTGCGGTGTGGAAAAGGTCTTATGCAGGTTTATGTGCATCACGTCAAAACCGAGATCCACCGGACGTGTGATACCGAGCAGGGCGTTTAAATTTGCACCATCCATATACATCAGCCCACCTGCACCATGGATTATCTTCGATACCTCACGAATTTTACTCTCGAAAATTCCCAGAGTATTGGGATTCGTCACCATCAAACCAACCAGATTCTCGTCCACGACATCGCGTAAGGCATCCGGATCTAAAGTGCCATCAGCAGCGGATTTAACCTCTATTACCTCACAACCGGCGAAAATGATAGAAGCTGGATTTGTCCCATGGGCAGAATCAGGAATAATAACCTTATTGCGATGGGACTCCCCGTTTTTTGCATGATAAGCACGCATCAACATCAAACCGGTCAACTCACCACTTGCACCTGCTGGAGGTTGAAGCGTAATTCCAGAAAAACCTGTGATGGTTTTAAGTGCTTCACCCAGTTTGAAAGCGATTTCCAAAGCACCCTGCGAAGCAAATGTAGGTGTGAATGGATGGATATCCGCGAATTCAGGCATGGCAGCGACTGATTCGTTGATCTTTGGATTGTATTTCATCGTGCAAGAACCAAGCGGATAAAAATCCTTATCCACGTGATGGTTCAGTGTACTAAGACGTGTAAAATGCCGGATTACTTCCAATTCACTTGCCTCAGGAAGCGGGGCTGTGTCGTTTCGAACAAATTTTTCTTCGGGTAAGTCCGCTAGTGGGACATCAATCTCGGGAAGTCGAACCCCTCTTCTGCCCGGAATTGAGAGTTCATATAACAATTTTTCTGGCATGAGTTATTCCAATTATTCAAGAAAAAAGCAAGATTTTTTATGTACTCGAAAATACCATGAGGATCGTAATATAAAGCAGAGGATATTGTCAATACTACCTGTTTCGCGGAGAACGTCACGGTGGACGAGACGAATTATATTGTCCTCAATTCATCTAAGTAGTATACTCCATCGATATTAAGACTGGGATATATGCGTTTGAGTAATTCAAGTGTTGTACCTTGACTGTCTTGAAGGAGCCGGATCATACAACCAAGACTACAAGACGTTTTCCAGATTTTCCGAAAGAAATATTGGATATAAAATGACGAACAGTTCACTATTAGACGGAAAAGAGTTATTCCTGATCGCAGGTCCCTGTGTTCTGGAGAGCTTAGATATCTCACTTCATATTGGCGAAAAGGTGAAATCGATATGTGAAAAACATCAGCTCCCCTACGTCTTCAAAGCCTCATTCGATAAGGCAAACCGTACCTCGGGGAAATCATTACGCGGTCCTGGCCTCGAAAAAGGGTTGGAAATGCTGGCGAAGATAAAGAGTAGCCTCGGAATTCCTGTGCTCACCGATGTCCACGAATCCAATCAAGTGAAGTCAGTGGCTCAGGTGGCTGATATCTTGCAGATTCCGGCATTTCTCTGTCGTCAAACAGATCTATTGATTGAGGTTGGAAATTCAGGAAAAGCTGTAAATATCAAAAAAGGTCAGTTTCTCGCACCTGAAGATATGAAATATGCGGTTGAAAAGGTTAAGCACGGCGGAGATGTCCCGGTCAGTGTGACCGAACGTGGCACATCCTTTGGTTACCGCGATCTTGTTGTTGATTTACGTTCGATTGAGATCATGCGAAAATTTGCTCCTGTAATATTTGATGCCACCCACGCAGTTCAATCACCTGGTGGTGCAGGAGGCAAAACTGGAGGAAATCGTTCCTGGGTGCCTCTGCTTGTTCGAGGAGCAATCGCTGCTGGAATAGATGGATTGTTTCTTGAAGTTCATACAAATCCCGAATCAAGTCCCTCAGATGGTGCAAATATGATCACACCCGAAACCCTCGAACAGCATCTCCCACAATGGATTGAACTGGATAATGTAGTCAGGAATCGCCGATAATGCCGGAAAGCAAAAAACCACTCGTTCTAATAGTCGGTACTTTAGGTGGTTTGGGGGCGAACCTTGCGATTGAAACCTTGAAGCTTAACTGCAGTGTATTAGGCATTGACAATTTTAATCCCATGTCTGCCCCAGAACAGCATCACAAATTCGTTTTAGGCAAGCTGCAATCCAATCCTGATTTTCAGTTTCTGCCCCTTGATATCAGACGATATGATGATTTTGCATCTTTGGTAAATTCAGTCAAACCGACATGCATTTTATTCGCAATTCCTCAGATACCAAACAGCATTCTTTCACGTAAACATTCTTCCATAGCTGAAGAAGATATTGATATAGAAAGACTGTACCAGACCACTCTCAATACGGATCTGTACGTTTTCGAGAGGGACGATCTTCTATCATTATCATCTTGTCATCCTGGACTGGTTAGGTGGAAAAATTTCCTCAATGACCTAGATTTAGACGAGCCCGCTTTTCTGCTTAAATTTCCACTCCTGTTGGGACCGTACATAAGCCCATATTCATTCCCAATGAATCTTATTTATCAGAAAATCAGCAAAATGGAGATTTTCTCAAGTACCGAACTTCCTGACCACATTCAACTTGCGAACATCCAGAAAATTGCTGAACGAATAATAGAATCTGTTGTCATGCCCAGCGATCAGACTAGAGAATGGTTCTTAAACGATGGTGTTCTGGAACTTCCTGATCACCTGATTATGCAGGTTAAAGCTGAAGACCTTGTTGATGCTGTTCACAGGGATTCACCTGTACAACCAGATGGTGATGATAATTTCTCCGAGCTGACTTTTTCTATTTCTGATTGGTTTGCTACACTACCCTATCTTCCTCCAGAAGACTGGCAAGAGAAGATAAAAAAGAAAAAGAAGAAGCCTGAGGTATCGTAATTCATATTATAATATTTCTTTTATCGTTTGCTCAGAGCCTCTTGACAGTTGGGAATATTGCAGTTAGATTAATGGTATGATAAAAAGAATTTCACTTGTACTATTTGTCCTGATCATGGTATCAGGCATTGTTTTCGCTGGTGTGGCATTTGACACATTTAATGTTATTGCCACGGATGATCGCGCTGAGATCAGTTGGAAAACAACACAGGAATCAAACCTTAAGGTATTTGCTATCGAAAGATCTGCTGATGGCAGTGACTATTATGAGATCGCAACCTTTACTCCTCAGGGTGCTGGATATAACTATCGTTTCACCGATACCGACCTCTTCAAACAGAGTATTAAAAGTTTTTACTACCGGATCAAGGTAGTTGATATCAATGATCAGGTGGTTGCTTATAGTGAAACGCGTCAGATCAGACTTTCCCTCTCAGGTATCCAACAGACCTGGGGGAGTTTGAAAGCAATGTTCAAGTAGGAAAATTTTCTATGACGTTGTATCCAGCCGCAAATCATTGCGGTTTTTTTATGCCCTCGAACAACACATAAATAATTTTTAATTCTTGCCAAATCTATTGAAAAATCAATATCTTACCCCGAAAATATTTCTGAGACCAACTGATTGTACGAAAATAACCTGGACTGAATTATTCTCTCGTATGATCCTGAGCACATTGATCTCGGTATCGATGATGTATTTTATTCAGTTGCGAATTACAATTAGTGTTAACGGACGACTCAAGTGAAAGAATTGGAAACCAGTATTCAGGAAACACCTATTTCCCGACGTAAAAGCGAACACCTGCGTATTGTGGCAGAGATGGATGTTGAACACAAGAAAAGCACTTTACTTGAATGTGTTCAATTGATGCACAATGCCTTGCCAGAACTGGATTTCGATCACATCGACCTGTCCACGAGATTTTTCAGGAAAGAAATCAGCTCTCCTGTGATGATCACCAGTATGACCGGTGGAGCAGAATTCGCAGATAAAATGAATCATGGACTTGCCGAGGTAGCAGATCAGTTAAATATTCCCTTCTCAGTTGGAAGCCAACGTGTAATGCTGCGTCACCCGGAGGTGACCAGCCATTTTGCAGTCAGATCACATATTCCTGATGGTATATTATTAGGCAATATTGGCGGCATTCAACTTACTGAGTACAGTGTTGACCAGATTGCCGGCTTGATGGAAGCGATTGATGCAGATGGGATGTGCGTGCACTTGAATGCTGCCCAGGAGATGATTCAGCATGATGGTCAGGTGACCTTTCGTGGTGTGTTGGATGGCATTGCAAGGTTGCTGGATCGTTTAGAGGGAAATGTTCTGGTGAAGGAAACCGGAGCAGGTATGTCTCCTGATACGCTCGAAAGATTGTCTTCGATTGGTGTACCTTACATTGATGTTTCAGGCGCGGGTGGAACTTCCTGGTCGAAAGTAGAAACTTATCGTGCCGAAGAGGAAAGTCTCGCCAAAAAGGGGAAACTTTTCAGTGATTGGGGCATCCCAACAGCGTTCTCACTTGTTGCTGCAAGAAAAATGATGAGTCCATCAACCGGGTTGATTGCATCTGGCGGCATAAGAAATGGACTGGATGTTGCAAAATCAATCGCCATTGGCGCTGATGTTGCAGGTTTTGCCAGACCAGTATTACTAGAGTTTCTCAAGAATGGCGTTGAAGGTGGAGTAAACTGGATAAGCCAGATAAATCGTGAATTGAAAACAGCCATGCTACTTACTGGTAGCTCCTCAATAGCAGGACTGAAGAGCTGTCCGAAAGTATTTACGGGGGAATTGCGGGAGTGGATGCAGCCCTTCGGTTGGCTAAGCGGAGAATAAATTGGATATCAGTAACAAGTCTGACGGTAAATTAAAACGTCTCCATGTTGGAGAAAAACGTACTTCCCGAATTCCGGGCTTTTACCGTCTACCTGTAGAGCAAAGGCTTGCCTTCCTTGCAAACCGTTATAATCTCAGCGAACAGCAGATCACAAACTTACGTGATGGTCAGACGCTTAGAATTGACCATGCAGTCAATATGGTCGAAAATGCTGTTGGTGTCTTACCAATGCCTTTGGGATTGGGGCTGAATTTCATTGTCGATGACGTCGAATATTTAGTTCCAATGGCGATTGAAGAAGCCTCCATTATTGCTGCAGCTTCAAAAGCAGCCCTGATGATTCGTCAGGGTGGTGGATTCAGGACAGAGGTTGATGAACCGGTGATGATCGGTCAGGTTCAGGTGGTTGAGATTGCCGATGTACACAAGGCTGAAAAGCGTATTCATGAACGTAAAAAAGATATCATCGAACAGGCGAATCTAGCCAGTCCGAGAATGGTTGCACGGGGTGGTGGGGTTTTTGATATAGAAACCCGCATCATTGATGAGGACGATCTTGACTCTCCCATGTTGATTGTGCACCTACTCATGAACGTACAAGAGGCAATGGGTGCAAATGCGATTAACTATGCCTCTGAAGCCGTGGGGCACCTGATAGAGCGGATTACAGGCGGACGTGTTAATCTACGAATTCTTTCCAATCTGGCGGACAAACGTCTGGCGAAAGCATCATTCAGATTGCCATTCGATGCAATAAAGACTTCTGAACTATCCGGGGCAGAAGTTGCCCAACGAATGATTGAAGCCTATCAGATGGCTAAATATGATCCTTATCGCGCTGCGACTCACAATAAGGGAATTTTTAATGGTATTGGTGCGGCAGCATTAGCACTCGGTCAGGACTGGCGTGCAATTGAAGCTGGTGGACATGCGTACGCTGCGAAAGATGGCAAATACCGAAGCCTGACAAAGTATTGGATTGAGGATGAATATCTCTTTGGTAGTATAGAACTTCCGATGCAGGTAGGCTGGGTTGGTGGTGCGGTAAATTCTCACCCAGGCATTCACATACTTCATTCTATCAGTGGTGTGGAAAACGCGCGAGAACTTGCTGGTCTGTTAGCAACTGTGGGACTTGCGCAAAACTTTGCAGCATGTCTGGCGTTGAGTACAGTCGGTATCCAGAAAGGACACATGGCGTTGCATGCACGTTCTGTTGCGCTGAGTGTAGGTGTACCGGCGTCACAGGTAGAGGAAGTTGCTCAGGAGATGATCAGACGTGGTGATGTAAAAGTGAGTACTGCGGAGGAGGTGTACAGGAAAATGCGTGAACGTCCCAGAACAAAACAACCTGCGGATGGCATGCCTGTTACCGTGTCCGCACCCGGCAAAGTTGTGTTGTTTGGTGAACATGCTACTGTTTATAATTACCCTGGTATAACTGCAGCGATAGATGTTAACCTATCCATTAAAATTACACCTGATCCCGATGGACCACGTTTTTTAAATCCTCATTTTAAACAACCATTCTCCGTGCCGAAATCTGATCAGGATTTACGCTTGTTTTCCAAAGCTGTCGATCTGGCTTTAAATATCTACGGCATGCGTGAAGAAAGAGTCGCGATTTCAATTGAATCTGATTTGGTGCCGGGTATGGGATTGGGATCATCAGCGGCGTTTTCCGCAGCGTTGTGTATGGGATTGCGTAAACTGAAGAACCAGGATACACCACGAAGTTGGGATGGAACACTTCTCGATGAAGTCCAACAATTGGAAGCAATATTCCATGGTCATCCATCCGGCATGGATGCTGCCACAGTCCTATCTGAAGGTGTCCTCTGGTTTCGCAAGGGACCACCTCGAGAGATATTACCCATACGTATGCAACATTCAATGGCTGGAATTGTCTGTTTAGTGGAGCCGGGCGCTCGAACCATTGATCTAGTCCGTAAAGTTCGTCACAGCCATGATCTGAACCCAAAACGTGTCGGTTCGATTCTCGATGAAATCGGTAATCTTACTGTTGATGCAGGAATCGCACTTGGCACTGGAGATGCAGATGAGGTGGGACGGTTGATGTTCCGTAACCATGAGCTTCTTGCACGTTTGGGCGTCTCGACAGCCGGACTCGACAAATCGATAGAAAAACTTATAGACTATAATGTTCTGGGTGCAAAATTGACGGGTAGCGGTGGTGGTGGTGCAGTTATCGCATTGGTTCGTCAAGAGGATCAGTATAATCTTGTAAACGAATTGCAAGCTGAATTTGCCATGGTCTTCCCATTTTCACTGGGAGCTTCTGTTTGAACTCCTTTGTGAGGGCAAAAGCTCATTCCAATATAGCCTTAATTAAATATTGGGGTAAATTGGCGGAGGAGACGAATTCTCCCGCTACGCCTTCCATTTCACTGACGTTGGATGCGCTGACAACTACTACAGATATAAAGAATGTTGACGAACAGGATAGTTTTGAAATTAATGGAAATCCAGTTGATGATGTCAGCAGGAAAAACCTCAAAGACTACCTGGAAATCTGGCGTAGAAAAGGCTATTTGCAAAGTAACTATTCTATTTCTTCACAGAATAACTTCCCAACAAAAGCTGGATTAGCTTCCTCTGCATCTGGATACGCGGCACTGGCGACTGGACTGAACCATTTCGCACCTTCACCTCGTTCCAAACTAGAACTATCCAGTCTCGCTAGAATGGGCAGTGGCTCTGCTGCACGATCAATATTTGGTGGGATTGTAGCCTTACCCCCCGGCTCTGAACCGGAAGGGCAGATATTGGTGCCGAAGGACGAAGTGCCTTGGGGAATGGTAATTGCTCTGGTCGAAGAATCCGCTAAAAGGCATGGATCACGAAGTGGGATGATCCATACGAATAGCAGTTCACCCTACCATCAATCCTGGGTTAAACAGGGAAATGAAGACTATTCCCAGATGCTAAGGAATATCCAGAGACTCGATCTCGAAGCTGTCGGCGAACTCATGGAAGCAAACACCCTTGCCATGCATGCCAACATGATCGCAGCACGTCCTCCACTCCTCTACTGGAACTCAATATCTTTTACCCTGATCAATCTGGCTCTAGAGTGGAGAGCATCTGGTTTACAAACATATGTTACCCTCGATGCTGGACCGAATGTAATCTTCCTGGCAGATAAGAGCGATTTATCTTCAATCGCCAAGAAAGCCGAAGCCATACCCGGGGTGATTCGTACGATTACCTGTCTTCCTGGAGGTGATGCCGAGGTAATTTCCAGTGAATGAACTCACTGTACGAGTACCTGGTAAGGTAATGTTGTCCGGTGAATATGCGGTTTTGTATGGTGGTTCTTCAGCGTTATGTCCGGTTTCAAGATACCTTGAATTATCAGAAGCGCCACAAAATCCTACTACTTCCTATCCTCCAACACTGGAAGCAGCGTTACGTGAGGAAATTTCAATTCCAGCATTCAAAAACATCCCAATAATTGATTATAAGTCCCTTCCACCCTTGCAATTGAATGACGATCAATTTTATCACTTGAGTGGAAATAAGATTCGTCAGAAATTGGGTATTGGTTCCTCAGCCGCACAAGTAGTCGCAGGAGTAGTGTATCGGTTGAAACTATCAGGTATAAAAACTGAAGAATATGCCACGGAAATATTTACCATTGCCTCACAAATTCATCAGAAACTCCAAACTGGAATTGGTAGTGGTGCTGATGTTGCGGTTTGTAGTTTTCAACAACCGATTCTTTTTGAAAAACAGGAGTCAGGGTGGAATTCAAACCCCTTAAACTTGAAATGGCTTAAAGGGAAATTGAACCTGGTTTGGACTGGAAGTCCAGCTAATACAAGGGAACTTGTGCCGATATTTACCGAATGGGCGCAAGCGAACAATCCCAATACAAAAAAACAACTAAGTCAACTCGTACAAAGTTCACACCTACTTGCAGACGCATTTCAGGCAGAATCGCTGGCTTTATTGAATGAAACATGGCGTGATTTCGTTGCTCAGATGTTACTTTGTTCAAGTGAAGCTGGCTTACCGTGGCGTTCTGAGATTCACTCTGAGCTTGAGGAGTGGGCAGCTAGACATAATTGTCTGGCAAAACCGACTGGGGCGGGTCAGGGAGATATGATTCTCATACTTGGTGATGCACCTCTGGAAGAACTGGATTATTTGACGATTTCAGTTGTTTGAAAATTATAGCGTTTCTCGAAAGTATTATCCGTTCGCGTCATTCCAGCACGTCTTTAGCTGGATTCGAAGAACCCGACCGCAGGTTGAGCATCCAGAAAGGTATTAATACAATTGATTTCAGTACAAATTGGAAGACGGCAATCCGAACTACACAAACATACAGCAGCTTTGCATGAGACAATAATTTCAAGAATCAGTATAATTTTTCAACCATTGATGGTATCATTGATTGATCTTAAGGTTGGATAGTTCTATATCCGTCCAAAATCCATAAGCCAATCACTCCGCTGGTTCACGATTCTGGATACCAAGCATCTGCAATGCTGCTGCGACAATATGCTCTGGCATTATTCTATCCAATCTCCCTTTCGACTCTTTAGATCCTCCTCGGAACACGACAGTTTCGGCATCCGATACCGGCCACCATTTCCAGGGAATTGTAGGTCCCATCGTTGAAATGGTAGGTGTATTAAGTGCTGCAGAGAGATGCAGTGTCCCTGTATTATTGCAAATTACCAGGGAAGCAGTGGCAAGATAGTCCATCAACTTATTGATCGGTGGTGCGACAATAAGCGGTATTCCCACATCTTGAGCTATTGCTCCCCCCAATCCCTCTTCACCGGGGCCACAAATCACAATCACCTTCAATCCCAGCGACTTCAATGATTGAGCTGATCTGCTGAACTTTGCTACACTCCACCGCTGCTCTGGGTAATGTGCACCGGGCATGATAACTACTGGTGATGCCGCTCCCAGATCGCTCCATGCCTGTGTTCCTCGTTCGATTCGCTCATCTCCACAAGGCAACCGAGGAATTAAATCATCCGGCACCGCTGACGCTTTTCCTGTTAATATGGTGTACATCTCACGAGTGGGGACAATTATTTCAGGGTTTTCAACAGGATGCGTGAAAAATACTCCACGACCTCCTCGATCCAGCCCGATTCTATATTTTATCTTTGATTTAAAAAGTTGTTTGGCGATATCGATCTCCAAACGACCCGTTAAATCAATCACAAGGTCGAATGAATCGGGATTGTCTTCCAGATTATTGAGGAAATTTAGTGGTTTGACTTCACCCCAGCCATATCCCTCCAAAAGGTGTGAAGCGAAGCCGGGGGCAATCAAGGTTCTCGCTGAATATTCAAATGTATCGCGTAAGGCACGTAACGCTGGTTCAGCAACAACAAAGTCACCTAGACGTTCATGTTGCACGACGAGAAGTTTTTTAACAGAGGAAGGTGGTGGTGGTACAGTTGTTTCGGTTTTTCTTGAGTAGAGGGCTTTAAGCAGGTATTTTCGCGCACCAAATACAAACCTCCCCTTAATGCTCGATGCATCAGGTACAGTTTTGTTTTCCGGTGGAGGAGGAAGTTGATCACCGAGTATGGATTTTTTATCATAACTGTTCATTGCACCTGCTTCAGGAGGATGAAACACCCAAGATATTCTTTATCTCCCTGACAGCGTAGCTACTCTCTCTTCGTAATGCCTCTGATTCACAATTTGCGTAATATTCGAGCTGGGGTAGGTGATCACGGACACTTTCGGGCTTAATACGTGCGATTTCAACCAGAGCTCGAGCTGCATGAGGACAATAATTCCCAGATTCCTCGTTCAACAACCACATCAATCGTTGAACTATATCTTTAAGTTTTGCATCATCAAATTGTTCAGCAACAAAAGAAAAAGCCTGGACAGCTCTTCCACGTATATTATCATTGGTGGAGTATAGTTTTCGAATGAGTTTGAATGTTGTTGCAGGTTTATTTAAGAGCAATTCCTGTAAGCCACCTTTATCATCTTCATTGAGCATTCGATCCAGCGCATTCAATTTCATTACTTCACCACGAAGTTTTAATTTTTACAATCTTCCAATATTGCTTTTGCCGCCATATTACCAGCGATAGCAGCCGATTCAAGAGTTGGTGGCAATCCAGTATGCAGCCAGTCTCCGGCATAATACAGACCCTCACCCTGACGTACTCTTGGTCGCTGAACTCCAGGAGCAATCGATGGTGTAGCCGAAGCGTATGGGCGTACGATGATATCTGACACTCTTTCTGCGTGACCAAAGAGCTTTTTTACTCGTTGATCGTAGGCTTTTCTAAGTTGAGCCGGCGAGTTCATATCTCCATTTTCAACCCCGGAGAAAACCTGGTCAACCACAACATTGCCATCCACACCTGACTCTGCGAACCATACTACATACGGGCTCTCAGGCTCCAATATCGGACCAGGAAGGCTCTCGAATCCCTTCCATGATGCTCTTGTGGTAATGATTTTTTTTGCAGAAATCCCTTCAGCGACGCTTTTAAAATAATTAAAGTGGTTATTTGAACTTGAGAGGGTTGAGATATTACCTGGTGGTATTGTCAGAAGAATCAAATCAAATTCATCAACTCTACCATTTGCTTCAACCTTCCAACTCGAATTATCCCTTTCGATTGAAAGCACAGATGTATTCAACTTCAGGTCGATTTTTCCATCCAGGTATCTCTCTGCAGGTTCGGACACTAATTTTCCAACATTCCCGGTTGTCCAACCCGCCAGTTTAACTGGGTCATCCAGGATCAATTTGATCGCTCTCAATACAGGCTCGACTGCTGCCTGTTCAGCATCGAGGTTACAGATCGAACGTACCAGAGGATATCCAAAACGTGAACGAAGTAGGCGCACCCAATCATTTTGATCCATAAAACTTTCAAACGTTTCACCAACTACTTCGACAAAATTGGAATTCTTGCCGTCACCCATCATGTCTTCATCACTGATAGGTGCAGGTGTAGCGTTTAGTGTAGCTGCCAAATTTCCCACCGCTCCAAAACGTTGTGGAAATGATAAAAAGGTTGATCCCAATAGACCTGCTAACGGGGAAACCGAACCAGCAAGTGGGATAGATAACCGCCAGAAAGGTTTTCGCAATCTGGTAATCGTTCCAATAGTTGCTGGACGGAGAGATATTGTTGGTTTGCTGCCAATTGTTTCCAGTAACCCCAGGAACTCTTTGTGAGCCGTTGTAACCAGATGACGGCCAGTGTCCCACCCTTCCCCACCTGCAACACGACCGCCCAGGAAGCTGTCAGACTCGAATATGGTTATTCTCAAGTCATGTGGAATGAGTTCGACTGCTGAACTGATCCCAGCAACCCCGCCTCCAATTATAGCAACTCGTTTCATATTTTAATCAATCCGTAATTATCTTTCCCGGGATATTTTGAACTATCGTTATTCTCGAAATAATTGCTCAATTGCGTCATTCCAGTTCGGTTTTAGCTGGAATCCAGGAACTCTTATCTCCTTAATCTGCATATCAAGAGCCCAAGACGTAAACTTTGATCAATCGCAAATCCACAACTTGTGCTGTAGCTATTTCAGCCGAAACGCTGAAAGGTAACCAATTGCACCTTCTAATCATAGTTCAAATTTTCAACTTTATTCTCCGCTCAGATTTGCATAAAACCCTCCCCTACGCTATACTTATACATTAGAGATTGTTAAAAAAGTAACAGAGTATCGAACGATCAGAACCACTTTCACGATATGTTCATTTTTGGTAATTTCCTTGCAGTTTTTGAACTGCGAGATGTTGAGGGAAATTAGATTTATAAATGTCTTGTTGGAATTCGTGAAATATGGAACAGTTGAATAATTCAGACGTGCAGATTACTGACTGGTTAAAATAAACAGGTTCAACTTCAACCCGACTCAGGGAGGAAAAATGAAGATTGCCGTGCTGGTAAAGCTAGTACCTGATACTGCATCCCAGATACGTCTCAACCAGGAGAAGAGCTGGATCGAGACAAGGGATTTAAACTGGGTGCTGAATCCTTATGATGAATATGCAGTTGAAGAGGCTTTGAAAATCGCTGCAGAAAAAGGTGGCGATGTTACTGTTATCACTTATGGTAAAGATGAAGCCGTGGAAGCGTTGCGCAAAGCCCTGGCGATGGGTGCAAATGGCGCAATTTTAATAAAGAAGGAAGGATATACTGACCTTCTTGGCACTGCTGAAGCCCTGGCAAAAGTCCTCAAAGAGAAAGCGTTTGACTTGATCTTTGCAGGATTGAAAGCAGTCGATGATGATTGTGCTGCGATTGGTCCTATGATCGCAACAATTATGGATATCCCTTGCATCACAGAGATTACCAAGCTGGAAGTCGGAGATGGTCAAGTGACTGCCCAACGTGACATCGAGGGTGGTCATGAATCGATTCAAGCATCCACCCCATGCCTCCTGACAGCCCAAAAGGGATTGAACGAACCCCGTTATCCCTCGCTAAAGGGAATCATGATGGCAAAGAAAAAGACGGTTGAAATACTTGAGGGTGAGCATGTAGAGCCTCGTGTGGAAACTCTCAGCCTTTCCTATCCACCAGAACGTGCACCAGGTAAGATTGTCGGTGAGGGATTGGATGCGGTTCCAGAACTAGTTCGTCTACTTCGTGAAGAAGCCAGAGTAATAGAATAGAAAGGGGTTCACAATGAATGTTCTCGTTTATGTAGAAAATAGAAATGGAGCCGTAAAAAAAGCAGGCTTGGAGGCTTTGAGCAAGGGAAAAGCTCTTGCGGATGCAATGGGCGGACAAACTGCGGCGGTTATCATTGGAGTTGATGTTGATCAAGTTGTTGCCGAAGTCAAAATGCACGGTGCAGATAAAATATTTGTCATTAAAAAAGATGATCTCGAACATTATCAGAGTGCAGGGCATCTGGCATCTGTAGTCGAAGCAGTTGCGCAGTTTGATTCAAAGCTGGTGATGATTGCAGCGACCTCTCTGGGACGTGATCTCGCACCTCGAATAGCTGCGAAACTTGGAATCATGTACTTCCCCGACGTAACTGGTGCGGAATTCAAAGATGGCGACGTTGTTGTGAAACGTCCAGTGTATGCTGGCAAAATCTATATGGATTTTAAGGCAGCAAAACTTCCGGTTGTGATCTCGACTCGACCCAATGTTTTTGATAAGGTGGAAATTGAAGGTGCAGGTGAAGTTGTTGAGCTGAACCCGGAATATACCCTGCAAACAAAAGTACTTGACATCATTCAATCTGCAGCTCAAAAACTGGACGTTTCCGAGGCTGACCGTATTGTTGCCGGTGGGCGTGGTTTGAAAGAACCTGAAAATTTCAAACTGCTCGAAAATCTGGCTGACACACTCGGTGCCGCAGTAGGTGCAAGTCGTGCTGTTGTAGATGCTGGCTGGCGTCCTCATTCTGAACAGGTAGGTCAGACCGGAAAAACAGTTGGTCCAACCTTATACATAGCAGTAGGAATCTCCGGAGCGATTCAACATCTGGCTGGAATGAGAACAAGTAAGGTGATTGTAGCAATCAATAAAGATGCGGATGCGCCAATCTTCAAGGATGCGGATTATGGCGTGATTGGTGATGCCATGCAGATTGTTCCTGCCTTAAATGAAGCTTTGAAATAACGACAACAGTGTACTCTATCAATTCTTCTGGAATATTCAGGGGAATGCACTATTCGTTTAAGTTTTGCTTGATAAATACTTTCTTATATGCCTGGTTCTGCTTTCATTGAGCCAGGCACTTTTTTGGTATCACTTATAGAGCCCTGGTGCTTGATTTATTATAGAAAAAATCACTTAATTAGTCTGATGAAAAATGCAGGTGAAGTATGAAAATGCTAACATTTGAAAATCAATTGTGCTAATTTAAAGTTGTTACCGGAATAGCACGCAATTTTTTGATCAGGCAAGCATGCAATTAGTTCCATTATATATGGTGAAACCAGGCGCGGCACTTGCCCGCTCGATTCCCTTTGGTGACAATTCTCTGTTAACGCGCGGAACTATTTTAACAAGCGCATATATCAATGCATTACGAACACGTGGTGTATTCAAAGTATATATTGAAACTGATTCATCGTATGACGCCGTTCCGAAAGATGTAATTTCGGAAGAAACAAGAAATCACGCTTCTAAAACTCTCCAGGATGTATTCACTGACTTTTCAGACCTAACTCCCCGTAAAATGGGTTTAGTAACCGAAGTCGCTCATAGTATCGTTGATGAGTTGCTGGATCAGGAAGACCTTGAACTGCAAACCCACGATCTTCGTAGTTTTGATGATTACACCTACCGTCATTCTGTAAACGTGACCGTTATCAGCCTGATGATTGGCAAAAAACGAGATATGACCAGGCATGAACTTAATCGTTTAGCTGTAGCCGGTTTAATGCATGATATCGGTAAGATGAAAATACCAATTTCCATTCTCAATAAAAATGGTCGGCTCAGCAGTGATGAACTGGTAGAAATTCGCAAACATCCCGACTGGGGATTTAGTATTCTCGCTCAAAAAACGAATACCGACCCTCTTGTGTGGTCAGTAGCTCGACAGCATCATGAGATGGGTGATGGTAGCGGCTATCCAGATAAACTTGATAACAGAGACATACATCCTCTCTCGAAGCTGTTAACAGTAGCAGATATCTGGGATGCATTACGTAGCGACCGCCCCTACAAATCCGGCTGGTCTGCCGACAAGGTAATCGACTATATGAAAAGCGAATCGATGTTACCAAAACTTGATATTGAATCTTTAAACAGCTTTATGGAATTGGTAAAACCTTTTCCGCTTGGTACAATGGTCAAATTATCCGATGGCAGGGAAGCGGTTGTTGTCTGTCAGGATATGGAGGACTCCTACAGACCTGTAATCAGAGTTTCGAATGTTGACGAAGAAGGTAACACTAAAAATGTAGAAGAAATCATCTTAACAGACACACCAGAATTATCCATTATTTCTTCGATATAATACTTCGCTTATTAATTTGATTCGTTAAAGTAGCATGCTATTTCATCCTCAGTTCTTGTTTACATCCGCTCCTCTTGATTATTCTTAGCCCATCGATTCCCTTGCACACCTTGAAATACTGGCATTACTTTGATAGAATGAGATGAAGATTAGCAATTATTCTTATTGCCAATCAAAAGCCGGGTATCTATCTCGAATTTTTTAGCGTTAATAAATTAAGAGCAGCCGGAACTGTTATTGCAGGAATCAGGAGGGAAACATGATTCGATGGTTTACAATTGGGATGCTGATTATTCTACTGACAACAGTTGCGATTAGCAAACCGTCCCCAACTCTTCCAGTTACGCATGTTGCAAAAAAAATGAATATCAACGCTGATGTTCAAATTCCTGAGAATGTTGCAGGGTTCACACCCCGTTTCTCAGAACTGGATGTACTTGGAGATACCGTGTTTGTTGGGACAACCTATTGGGACAACCAACACAATGGAACAACGGGCAGAATGATTGGATTCACTGATCAGGAAGTTATGATCAATGCTCAACCACACTCTGATGTCGCATTTATCAGTTGGACACGCCTGGCAGACCCACCTGCTGGGAATCCACGCCATGTGCATTACAATCGTGCCTGGTGGACCGATGGCGTAGCAGAAATTGAAATTCCGAATGGTTCTGTGGTTGATGGAGGTGCAAGAGCGGGTTATACCAACCTGGCTTTCGATGTTGCAACCGGAGAGGGATATCCACTATATCATTCCACAGAAAACACCCTGAATCCATTCCATGCCATGGTTTCACATGAATGGGATCTCTTCCCTGGAATTTTCATTGAAGAACAAATCCCGGATTATGGCGAAAATGAGAATATCTGGCCACACGGTCAATTTGTAGAGTATGACGGTGAAAAATGGCTCCATGTAGTTACCAGTGAAAATCGCGATGATGATAACGTTGCCGAGATGGATATTCTTTATTCCCGCTCGGTCTGGGATGAAGAAACATCTGTTTGGGTTCCAGAAGAACAACGTTTGATCACAGAGCATGGCATGAACATTAACGTTGACCTGTCTGTCTCATACGATGGATCACGTGTTGCTATTGCTCAAACTGTCAGCCGTGATTGGTTGAATGGTGAACCGGAGCCGACTCAGCATAACAATGATATGTGGCTTTGGATTAGTGAAGACGCTGGTGAAACATGGAATACGGATGACCCTATTGATCTGACCATGTTCATTCCACCAAACGACGAGCTTCTTCCGGACACAGCAGCAGCAAATGGCGACACAATGCGTGTTTATGCTGATGTCAATGTTTATTTCGACCACGACAACATTCTACACGTTGCTTTCTCAGTTGAGGGATATGATCATTACCGTGGTACAATTACGTACACTTCGCAGATATATCACTGGGATGAGGATTCTGATGTTTTGACCCAGGCCGCTGATGGTCGTTTCTTCAACTATTGTTTACCAGAGGTATGGGGTCGTTATTGCGACCGACCGAGCATGTACCAGGATCCTGAAACAGGAATTCTTTGGATGGCTTACAGGCAATTAGGTGTTCCTGGCGACACGCTTGATGAAGGTGGAATTGGAAATGATGTCTCAGACACTGGTTTCGGAAATTATGAAGTCTTCTTGACCGCCAGCCCGCCAAACACAAACCACGGTGATTGGTATGGTAGAATGTGGGCAAAAGGTATTAACCTTACGAACACTCGTGGTGAGGGTGGCGCATTGGAAGCTGGTGAATGTCGATCTGAAACCGATCCTTCGCTTTCATTGTATAATCCAGGGCCGCATCTATATCTTTCTTATGTACTAGATCTTGATGCAGGATTTGCAGCCTACTCCGGTGATGCTGCTGAGGGTGATTTCACAGACAATCCAATTGTAATTCATAGGGTCTTGAAGCAGGAGGCACTGGATTCATTCGAGGAATGGCTTCCAAACTATCCAATGCACATTGATGGTACGATGCATTGGGAAGATCCCTATGATTATGAGTGGGGAGTTGATCCCGAAACCCCTGAAACCTTTGGTTTCTTCCGTGGTCAGAGACTTACCAACGTGGATGATCGAGGCAATCTAGAGTTACTCCCGGGTGAGTTCAGCCTGGCACAAAATTATCCGAATCCGTTCAATCCAAGCACAAGCATCAAGTTCAGCTTGAAGCGTACTGGTTCAGTAAAACTCGCTGTCTATGATGTTACTGGACGCGAAGTTGCTACCTTGGTTAATCGTGTGGTGAGTAGTGGTAATCATCATGTTAATTTCCACGCAGAAGACCTTGCCAGTGGAATGTATTTCTATAAGCTAAGTTCTGGAGATGCAACACTCGTCCAGAAGATGATCTTAATGAAATAGTGACTCAAATATTGATTTTTCATGCGCCCTGTGCTTTTGTGTGCAGGGCGTTTTTTCATAGTTTACACTTACGAATAGCATTAAAAATTTTTACTCTTTTTTGACTGATTATTTTGAGGTAAGCAGTTAATTCTAAGGCACACCTCAAAATCGTGATATTTTCCCAGAGTAAATAACTTCCGGATGTTGAATGCATCTACCATTATTACATATCTCAAGCAGAAAACCTGATGACTTCATACTCGATGAAGATCCACTGAAACTTGGGCAGATTGAGGGGAAAGACATCATCCCATGGCTGGCGAATCCATTCGCGGCATTTGATCGGGCTTTACGCCGTCGGCGAAGTCTCGATGTGGCTTCCCTGGGGTTGGCTGCAATCGGAAGTGAAGTAACCTATTTTGCAATTTTAAGTGGTCTTTTTAGTGCATTTGACAAACGATCCGCCCTCACTCTTGCAGGTGTGATTATTCCTTCTGTAACAGTTAACCAATTTGTCAAGGCTAAATTTCGTTTTAAACGTCCTCCACGATTGGCTATGCATCCCTGGGCATTTGTGGCACCGGGTGATTATACTTTTCCTTCAGGACATGCTCAAAATGCTGTCGCGGTTGGTATTTTTATAGCTCAACGTTCTCCATATCATCTGCTCAAGTTGCTCGGAATAACCGCTGCGGTTAGTGTTCCACTTTCTCGTGTCTACCTGGGGGTTCACTACCCACGTGATGTTGTCGCGGGATCACTTCTCGGGCTGGGAAGTGTTGCACTTGCTAATATCTTTGAGAATCCGTTCCGTGAATGGTGGTTATCTTCAAGACCTGGCGCACGGGGATTTACAACAGCAATAACAGGTGGAATTCTAGGTCTTCTTACAGGTACTCCATTGGCAGCTTTTCCCCTGGCAGTTGGGGGTGGTCTCGCTATGGGTCATGATCTTGCTGAAATGGCAGGTATACAAGAGGTCAACCTGGATAGAGGTAAACGATGGGTGCGCGGATTAATCGGGGTATCCATGTTCATGAGTGCAGGATTTGCGATTCGTCCATTGCTAAAACGTCAGACGACCGCTGCATCTATCATTGCTGGGGGGCTAGTAGGAGTTACGCTTACATTTGGGGTTCCATTTGCAACCAGTGTTGCTCAAAGGAGTCGACAGAATGTTTCTGATAAGAAAAGTACGTGGGGCATCTTTAAGAAACGATTGTCACTGGCAAGGAAGAAATACATGAATTCTAATTAGGTCTATTATTGTGATTTTGTACGACTGATGGAGTGCTTTACAGGCTTTATGATAATTATAAAAAATGCGGATTAACTCGATCTTATTGGATTCTTAACATCAATGATATCATTTTCTTCCTGGATCCCGGCTCAACTC
>JAIOHU010000005.1 GCA_019912845.1 bacterium | reverse complement strand
GTATAATAGGTAGCAGGTAAATCGGAATAATATCCAGTATTATTCTTTTAAAAATGTTGAGGAAGAATATGCATCGAGTTGTGGTTACCGGGGGATCAGGCTTTCTTGGAAGCCACCTGATAGACAGGCTGATTGAGCAGGGTCATGAAGTTATTTGCCTTGATAATTTTTTTACGGGCAGCAAGGATAATATCCGTCACCTGCTTGACAATGATCACTTTGAACTAATTCGTCATGATGTCATCGAGCCTATCTTGCTTGAGGGAGATTGGATATTTAACCTCGCTTGCCCCGCTTCTCCCCTGCACTATCAATACAATGCTGTAAAAACGATCAAAACCTCTGTCATCGGCACGATTAACATGCTGGGTCTCGCTAAACGAGTGCATGCACGTATATTGCAGGCATCAACCTCAGAGGTTTACGGCGATCCGCTCCAGCACCCCCAGAAGGAAGAGTACTGGGGCAATGTAAATCCCATTGGCAAACGCTCCTGTTATGATGAGGGAAAACGAGCTGCAGAATGCTTGATGATGGACTATCATCGCATGAATAATGTTGATATCAGGATTGTGCGAATTTTTAATACCTTCGGTCCACGTATGGCGGTTGCTGACGGTCGCGTGGTTTCAAATATCATTGTACAAGCGTTACGTGATCAACCCATCACTATATATGGTGATGGCAGCCAGACACGGAGTTTTTGCTACGTTGACGACCTCATCGATGGGATACTTCGTTTGATGGAGCATCCTACAGAAACTCGACCAGTTAACATCGGAAACCCTCATGAGTTTACAATATTAGAATTGGCGGAGGCGATCCACAAGATTCTCGGAAAAAAAATGAATATTGAGTATCATGATTTGCCCTCCGATGATCCAATACGACGTCAGCCTGATATCTCACGTGCGAAGGAAGTGCTGGGTTGGGAACCGAAAGTGGGGCTTGAAGATGGCTTGAAGGCGACCATAGATTACTTTAAGAGAAAACTGGAAATTCTATAAGCTAATGGATGAATGGGGTATATAATGAAACGTGCCTTAATTACAGGAATCACAGGTCAGGATGGTGCCTATCTGACAGAATTGTTATTGAGTAAAAAGTATGAAGTGCACGGCATCATTCGAAGAGCTTCAAGTTTTAACACTGGGCGGATCGATCACATTTATCAAGATCCTCATGAGGCGAAGGTCAATCTTTTCCTGCACTACGGTGATTTAACCGATGCAACCGGTCTGCTCCGAATCCTTAATGAAGTCAAACCGCATGAGGTGTATAACCTGGGTGCTCAGTCTCATGTCCGTGTCTCATTTGATCAGCCTGAGTATACAGCCGATGTTGTTGCAATGGGAACCCTGCGGATACTTGAGGCGATTCGCGACCACCAGCAGTTTACTGGTAATGAAGTACGGTTTTATCAAGCCTGTTCTTCCGAAATGTTCGGTGCGTCGCCACCTCCTCAGGATGAGAACACCCCCTTTTATCCAAGAAGCCCTTATGCTGTTGGCAAGGTTGCAGGATTTCATTTTACACGAAATTATCGTGAAGCGTACGGCATGTTCAACGTGAATGGCATTCTCTTCAACCATGAATCTCCTAAACGTGGTGAAACCTTTGTTACACGAAAGATCACTCGTGCGCTTTCTCGTATTAAGCTGGGATTGCAGGACTATCTCTATCTTGGAAATCTTGATGCCAAACGTGACTGGGGCTATGCAGGTGATTATGTCGAAGCGATGTGGTTGATGCTGCAACAGGATAAGCCCGAAGACTATGTCGTTGCAACTGGTGAAACATGGTCAGTGCGTGATTTTCTGATAGAAGCGGCGACTTACCTCGAGTTGGATTGGGAAGCAGTTGTTAAGTTGGATGAAAGGTTTTTACGTCCTACGGAAGTTCGCGAACTTCTTGGCGATGCCTCCAAAGCGAAAAATAATCTTGGCTGGGAACCGAAAGTCTCATTCAAGGAGCTTGTTGGCATGATGGCTGAGCATGACCTGGAACTCGCTCGTCAGGAAAAAACGCTGACCGATGCCGGACATAATTTTACTCAACTCGGACGTGGGGAATAATGCGACTCCTGCTTCGATCATATATTTTCACTGATTGTTATGTCCATTGATATCAAAAAGGCTTCATTCGTCGGATTTGGTGCGGTTGGATACTCGCTTGCCGTTGCGCTCCATGAGCAGGGTATAGAAATATGCGATGTTGCGGTACGAACCCAGAATGATTCGAAAATCTCTTTTGCTGATAAGAAGCTGAAAACATCTGATATCACCCATCTACTATTAAACGTCGACCTGGTCGTAATTGCTGTACCCGATGGGGCTATTTCAGAAGTTGTTGGTGCATTAGCGGACAGAGAAGATGCGGAAGAGCATCAGCCATTAGTTATCCATCTTTCAGGCAGGCTCGGTTTACAACCTCTTCAAGCCCTGATGAGTAAAGGCTGGAAAGCAGCAGCGTGGCACCCACTCCAGAGCTTTGTGAAGGGAGCTGGTGCAGAGAGATTTCAAGAGATATCAGTGGGAATCACCGCAACACAAAAGGCATTGGATAGTGCGAAAGCACTCGCCTTGCAGATAGGCGCGCGACCCTTACTTGTCGAGGAAGGGCAACGATCAGCATATCATCATGCGGCAGTTCTGATATCAAATTTTATCCCCCTTCTGACCTCGCTGGCGATTGAAAGACTTCATGAGATTACTCCCACACGTGAAGTTGCACAGCAAGCACTTTTACCGCTATTACGCGGAATGGTTGATAATCTTTCAAATAATTCTCCAGCGAAGGCGATGACGGGCCCTGTAGTACGATGTGATTTTGATGCAATCACAGACCATCTAAAAGACTGGCACAATCCCAGAGGACGAGAGCTCTACATCCAACTCTTGAGAGCCAGCGTGGAACTGGCAGCACGTGAAGGGCGTCTAACCAACAATGACGCTGAAGAGTGGAAACATTTTCTTGAAGGAGTAAACTGGTAGTTATCTTGCGCCCTGTTTGTACCATAAAATGAAAACACCATATTGGAGACAGTATGAACCAGCAGACAAGGCGTATCCTCTGGGCAGACGATGAAATCGACATGCTCCAGCCCCATATCCTCTTTCTCAAAGAACGTGGCTATGATATTACAGCAGTAACCTCCGGCGAAGATGCCGTACGTGAAGTTGCACGTCACGAATTTGACGCTGTCCTTCTCGACGAACAGATGAGCGGTCTGGATGGCATTGCCACTTTAGCGCGTATCCGACGTCTCAAATCCGACCTTCCCGCAATCATGATTACCAAGAGTGAAGAAGAAACCACAATGGATGAAGCGATCGGTGGACGGATAAATGACTATCTCACCAAGCCGGTTAATCCAAGCCAGATTCTCAGCGCACTCAAGAAATTGCTCGAGAGTAGAAGTATCAATCGTGAACGGTTGAGTCGTGATTATGTCTCTGAATTTAGAAGAATTAATGACCTGCTCCAGGACCCCCTCGATTGGGAGGACTGGATTGATTTGCAGGTTGCCTTGACTAAATGGTCAATCGAGATCACTCAACAACGTGAAACCGGGTTGATGGAATTGCTTGAGGAACAGATATCTACTGCAAATGGTCTTTTTTCAAAATATGTTGAAGATAGTTATGAGGGCTGGGTACGGTCCGAGCGTGCCGATCGACCTCCGTTAAGTCTCGATGTTGTCCCTGAGTGGGTATTACCGCGGATGCGTGATGGTGAGCAGGTGCTTTTCCTTGTGCTGGATTGTTTACGTCTGGATCAGTGGATGGCGGTAGAACCACTGCTGCGGGAGGACTTCAGCATCGAGACAGATCACTACTTCTCAATCCTGCCAACTGCGACGCCCTACTCTCGCAATAGTATTTTCAGTGGTATGTGGCCTGCAGAGTTTCCGCGAAAAAACCGTGATCTCTGGGAGAGATTGAAGTCTGATGAAGAAGGAAGTGCGAATCGTTTCGAGAGGCAATTGCTGGATCGTCAACTCCTGAATTTGCACGCAATGCCCACTCCTGAGCCAAAGTACGCCAAAATTCTCGATCCAGATGAAGCGAACAGAATTTTACGCAAAGCATCTGATTATTTTGACCTTCCGTTGGTGAGCATGGTATTCAACTTTGTGGATATTGTCGCACATCACCGCAGCACTGAGGAGGTCATCCAGACACTTATTCCCGACGAGGCGGCGTATCGTTCCATCGTACGTTCCTGGTTCGAGCACTCACCACTTTACCAATTGATGCTTACTTTTGTGCAACGAGGTGTGACCATTGTCCTGACCTCTGATCATGGATCGATTCGCGCGAGAAAACCGGCTCAGGTGATTGGTGACAAGGAAGCATCCAAGAATTTGCGATATAAAGTTGGCAGAAACCTTCAGGTTTCAGATAAACATGCGGTAAAATTGAAAGATCCGGGCAAATGGGGATTACCACCTCGTGGTATCTCGGGTGACTATCTGCTCGCTCGTGAGGACTATTATTTTGTCTACAAGAACGAATACAACAAGTATGCGGATAAGTTTCGTGACAGCTTCCTGCACGGCGGAATCAGCCTGGAGGAGATGGTTGTTCCGGTGGCGACTCTCAGGAAGAAGTAATGGAATTATTTGTTTCTCCATATCAAACTTCGAAAATTAGTCAAGGTTATCTTGACACACCCGCAACATCTTCGGATGTTGCGGAACTGTTTGATCGTCATTCCCGTAAAGTCGGCAGCACGAAAATCGGCACAGCCCTCGTCATTCCGGTGATGAGTTGAGCCGGAATCCAGGAAGCTATTGATATTAATGTTAGAATGATTAACAGGTGCACTATATTCAAAAAATCTGAAATTCTTCATTCAGAGAAACCCGCTAAGGCGAGAATCAAGACATGAATCTTATCAAAGCCAGTGTTGTCTACTTGAACCCATAAAGACTAACTTAGTCCATGAGTAAAATGAACAAAATATTCACCTCAAATTCAATTGCAGAAACCCATACAATTGCGAAATGGTTTGCCGACGAAGTAAAAGCAGGCGAAATAATCTCGCTGGTGGGTGAGATGGGAGTGGGGAAAACCGAATTTGTCCGTGGACTGGCAAAAATACTCGGGTATGAGGGAGCAGTTCGCTCACCATCATTTACATTGCTGAACCACTATCCTTCGACTCCAGCAATTGTTCACGCCGACCTCTATCGCTTAAAATCAACTGATGAACTGATAGCGTTGAATTTGGAAGCGGAGGCTGAAGATGCCATCCTTCTCGTCGAATGGGGTGATAAATTTGATACGCAATGGGGAAGTGTGGATTGGATGATCAAAATCAGTGATGATCAAAATACAAACGAGCGAATTGTTGAAATCCGAAAGTTGAATCAATGAACCTGGAAAAACGTCACTTCACAAAAATCGCAGAAGAACTCGATATTCATCTCGAACAGGTCAAAGCCACCGCCGAATTACTCGCAGAAGGTGCGACCATACCCTTTATCGCAAGGTACAGAAAGGAATGGACAGGCAGCCTCGATGAACTTGCGATCATGAAGATTCGAGATCGTTTGAATCAACTTGAAGAGCTGGAAAAACGGCGTGACTCAATCCTCAAATCTCTCGAAGAAAGAGAGCTTCTCACTGAAGACCTCAAAGTTGCAATTGAAAACGCTGAGGAATTGACAACGCTTGAGGATATATACCTACCCTATCGTCCGAAACGGCGAACCCGCGCCACCATTGCCAAAGAACGCGGTCTCGAACCTTTGGCAGAATTTCTCTGGCAACAGGGTGATGAGCATCCAGAAACAATCGCACTGCAATATGTTATTGAGGAGAAGGAAGTCCTTTCGACCGATGATGCTCTTGCTGGTGCACGAGATATCATGGCTGAGTGGATCAATGAGGATGCGGATGCCCGAGCGGATTTACGGAAGTTGTTCCAGAAGGAAGCCTTGATCGAATCGCATGTGATACGTGGGAAAGAAGAGGAAGGCGAGAAATATCGCGACTACTTTGAGTATACCGAGCCACTGCGTAAAGCACCTTCACACCGTATCCTCGCCATGCGAAGAGGTGAAAAAGAAGGATTTCTCAGCCTGAAACTGCAACCCGAAGCAGAAAAAGGTATCGAACTTCTGAGAAGACGTTTTCTGAAGAGCAATTCTCTCTGTGCTGATCAGGTCGGGTTAGCTTTGGTTGATAGCCACAAACGGTTGCTTTCGCCGTCACTGGAAACAGAAATCCGTCTCGAATCCAAGCAGCGTGCGGATGAGGAAGCGATCCGTATCTTTGCTGAAAATTTACGGGAACTGCTGCTTCACCCACCACTGGGCGAAAAACCGATCCTCGCAATTGACCCCGGCTTCCGAACCGGCTGCAAGGTTGCATGCCTGGACAAACAGGGAACGCTTCTCGATCATACAACCATTTTTCCACATTCAAAAAACTTTCGAGACGCCCACGAAGCCACGCAGATTATCCTGAAACTGGTTGAAGAATATAAGCCCGAAGTAATAGCTATCGGGAATGGCACCGCGGGACGTGAAACCCAGCAGTTTATTGAGTCTATAGATCTTGGTAAAAAAATAACGGTGATCATGGTTAATGAGAGTGGTGCATCCATCTACTCTGCTTCCGATGTAGCACGTGATGAGTTTCCAGAATATGATGTGACCGTACGTGGGACAGTTTCAATTGGACGCCGTCTCATGGACCCACTTGCAGAACTGGTGAAAATCGATCCAAAGTCGATTGGGGTGGGGCAGTACCAGCACGATGTTGATCAGAAGGCCTTGAAACAAAGCCTGGATGAAGTGGTCATGAGTTGTGTAAATGCAGTTGGTGTCGATATCAATACCGCGAGCCCGCAACTCCTGGCGTATGTATCGGGAGTGGGACCCCGTCTAGCACAAAATATCATCACCTATCGCAGCGAAAATGGAGCTTTTCTATCACGCAAACAGCTTAGTGACGTTCACGGACTCGGCCCGAAAGCATTCGAGCAGGCGGCAGGATTTTTGAGAATCCGCAATGGTAAGAATCCATTGGACAGCAGTGCGGTACACCCGGAAAGTTATGGTATTGTCGCAAAAATGGCAGCGGATCTAAAGTGCCAGGTTGATGATCTTATCAAAGATGTAGCAGAACGTTCAAAAATCAAGCTAGAAAACTATGTCACCGATACATTTGGCATGCCGACGTTGAAGGATATCATGCAGGAATTAGAAAAACCGGGACGAGACCCTCGTTCCAGTTTTGAGATTTTCCAGTTCGCTGAAGGTGTGAACAGCATCGAAGACCTGAAAGTGGGGATGGTGCTGCCGGGTATAATCACCAATGTCACCGCTTTTGGTGCGTTTGTGGATATCGGGGTGCACCGGGATGGGCTTGTTCATGTCAGCCAGCTCGCGGATCGTTATGTAAAAGACCCCGCGGAAATTGTAAAAGTGGGGCAGAAGGTGAAAGTGCGTGTGACAGAGGTCGATATTAAACGAGGGCGTATCAGCCTTTCCATGAAACAGGGATAAGTATCTGGCACTGGATTTATCCAGTGTTTAATCAGTCTGCTACATGAGTTTTTCTGTGATATTGGTAAATACAGTGTTTCTCTTGAAGTCACTTCAACAGTAATACTTTTTTCGTGTATACCTCTTGCTCTGATTGAATGCTTACGAAATAGATGCCTGAGGGTAAATCGTTCATACTGCTGGCAATATGATACTTCCCCTTTTTCCTGTACCCATTATAAAATAGTTTGACCTCCTTCCCCAAGAGATTATAAAGCTGGATTTGAACATCACCGGAATAGGGAATGCTGTAGTTTATGTTCAAGGTATTGTTGAAGGGAGTCGGGTAGGTCGATACATCGATACCATCAGGCTTTATCGTTGCAGGTTTTCCGTCAGCGACATCGTTCCATTCCGTGAAGACATACTTACTCATATGATGGAAAGAATGGTGAAATGCCCATATAGTATCTGCATCCAGTACAATCTCAGCGTTTACATCTCTTAATGAAGCCACCAGAGTACCTAACATTGGACTGAATTCATAAACAAGCACACCGGGATCTCCTGAAAATGCAATCCGACCATTGTTGTCGATAGCGCTAATCCAATAACCTTCAGGGACAACTCGCACTTCTTCGGAGTACTCTTCCACCAAAATGAGTTGGCGATCCCGTATTTCAAACAATTGCCTTCCTGCTCCCAGCCAGGGTGATTCATAAATAAATTGGCCAAAATACTCGGAATGATACTCAACGGAATCAACAGGTAACAACTCTCCTTCAGATAACTCATACCAAACGATATAAGGCTGTGAAAGTACAAATAAACCAACATCTGTCCATAAAAAGTCTAAACCAAAGTTTCGTCCTGCATCGTAAGGATACTGAACTAGTCTTCTAGCATATACAGCTCTTAAATCCATTATATGCAGGATATCATACTCATAATTCTCGTAAAGAATTAAATATGTGTCGTTCTGCTTTTTCAGCTGAATGTTTCTGATAGATCCAATTTCCTCTTGCAATCTTAATGTATACATTAATTCAAATTCAGTGCCATTATAATCAAATACAGCATAATCTTCCTCATTATTATCATAATACAGGTAGATTGAATCAACATAGGTTATATTGCCGCTTACTGATGATCCCCATACAATTAAGGTATCCGGATCTCCACCGGTACGAAGGTCAAGCGCAATTCTATTAGGTGAAGAATACCCGATTGCATTTCCTCTCGGGATGTTCGGCATTGCTCTGAATGAAGATATATGATTTTCAGGAACAATATCTCCCGAGAAAACTATCCGGGGGTTGAAGGGATCGGAAAAATTGAGCAAACGTGTCTCCGAATAAGACCAGTAGTTTAATAGCAAACAACCTTTCTCGATACTCCCTGGAGAATCATATCGATAATCAGGTTCATTTCTGTTGGGGAACCACCAATCCCCGGGAAGATCAACGCTGCCTAAAAATGGATCTCCCCTCGATCCCGGATCAAATAAATACATCCGACTTGAAATACCACCAGAAAATGCATAGTCCTGCGTCCATGCAATCAAACTGTCATTCAGGATGCCCGCAATTCTTGGAGGATGCATGTAATCATCATAGGTAGGCTCATAAGTCCATTCATAGCTATTGCCAAACCCTGATTCATTGTCCAAATGAACGAAAAGAACACAAAATGTATCAGTAGATCGGTCTCGGTAAAAGTATACTAAATAATTCTGCAAATAAATCGGTGCGTGACAGGAGAAAGTGTTCGCCAATTCGTTGACTTCGAATGAGTCGAGTAAAACAGGATTGTAGATGTCGGAAATATCATAGCGCAATAAGTAAATATCTTCTTCCTCAGGCTCATTGATACGAATAACAAATGCTTTGTCTTCGACTATGATTCCACCATCTGCTACTCTGGGAAGTTGAGCAACCCGAATGATATGATTGATATTACGCGCACTGTACAAGTTAGCATGAGCAAAAAACAGGCTATCTTCAGAGAAGCCATACGAGTAATAAGGCGGCTCAACATCATTAAACTCACTTACTCCAGATATTTCCAATTGTTCATCTTGCCTCTCAAACGTGTAAAAGCGAGAATCTGTACACATAATGACATGATTACCAATAAACTTGAATATAGGATACCCTCTGACATTCGTGTATTCGTTTACTCTGTCCAGGTATTGCAGGTCAAGGCTGTCGCCACGTTGTACGATTTTATGAAGCCGTACCCCGAACTCATCAACGATATAGACATAGGGACTGTCAAGGTGACAGTGATAATCCTGCCACTGCACATACCAATCCCCCAGCCAGTCCGCTCCGTTGTCGAAATAGCTCCGCTACTCAGCATAAGAGGGATTGAGTGAAAAAAAGACAGCGCTAAATAGAAAAACTATTGATAAAAGTATTTTGGTGAAATGATTCAACTAACGATCCTATTTTAAAAGTATTGTTTTCACCGTTTTCAGGTACTCACCTTGTTCCAATCGCAGAAAATACAAACCAGCAGCCAGATCACCGCCACTCAGAAGTATTTCACCCTGAAGAGAATGAGTGATGGTATTTGACCAGACTTCACGTCCAAGCAGATCAAACAACTTCAGCTCCGCTGGTGCTCTTGCAGGTAAGTTGAATTTTATCCTGGCGTTGTTGTTGAACGGATTAGGAGATACTGAAAGACTGATTTCATGAGGAAGTGCTTTTGAATCAATCGAATGTTCTTCCACTCCAACTGCCTCACCAACATCCAGCACCTGCAAACCATTATTTTGAATTACAAATAGCTGATCTGTAACAGGAAAATACTTTAAACCCTTTGGTTGCACAGCAAGTGGATATCTTCCGACTAGCTCACCGTCCCCAACTGACCTGTCAACAATAATCAATGAATCAGCGTATCCCTGGAAGGTACTTTGTTGATATGCATCAAAAGCTGATAGCTGTCGCCCTCCATCGATAACCTCCGGATTCCGGGCACGATGCAGATCAATGATATCAGAATAATAAAATGTGTCGTGAATTTGATCGAACCATCCAGAAATTATCAGGTAGGGTGGTCGAATTTTCATGTCGCGAACAGTCGGTCGGTCAAAATCAAAATACAATTCAATTTCGTCTACCAGCTCAGGATTTTCAAAATCACTGCAGTCGTATGTACGAAGCCAAAGCCACCAGAAAACATAGATGTATGGATATTTTCCTGCTATATGCTGATACTCCAAGTCGATGGGGTCGGATATCACTGGATTTTCAGTTTCAGTAAAATCAATAAAACGGTCGTCCAACAGTACTTTATTGTCACCCCACAATGCAGGAGACGTATTTTCTGGAATATTTAAAGATGACCTAAGTTCTGGCAAAAGAGGATCTGACAAAGAATAAATCGACAAAGTGTTGCCATGAGTTGCTAACAGCAATGAGTCAGCGACCAGGAGATTAGACGCCGGAATCTCATAATATCCACGAATTTCAGGCAGTTCATCGGGATGAGGAGTCACTATGGAAATGCCATTCTCCCCGCGTGCGGCATACCCATACTCATCAGTGAAAGCAATGGAGAATACAGCATCATCAAAAAACAGCTCATCAGCAGCTTGATATCTTTGGTTACCCGCATCTACTTCAAAATAAGAAAGTTCACAATTCTGATCCTGCAGTGCAGAAAACCCATAGACATTCCGACCAGTTACGCTTACAAAATCTGGTGTTTCTTCGAATTCAATTTCAGATACCAGCACTGGCTCCGGTGTGAAAATGTATGATGCCAGCCATTTGACGTCCCCTTCGGATAGAACAACTTTGAGTGTGTCATCTACAAGGAATCCACCATAATCAACATCTCTGTTAATCACAATAACTTCCTGCTCAACAGGATTATTTCTATCACTCAGGTCAAACCAACGAATACTATTTTCCATGAATAGATAAACATGATCATTCTGATAATGTGTAACGCGGGTATACCTGATTCTGAGTGAATTTATATGCCTTATAGAATCATTTTCAGCCTCGTACAAAACGACATAATCGCGTTCCTGTACGATAAGCACATTTTGATTGAAGGAACTTGCTATATAAGAAGAAGAATTTGGATCTTCAATTTCGCGAAAAATTTCGACTTCACCGTTCTCTCGGATATGAAATATTTCAAAATGACGCATCGAATAAGTACCGTACGACCAATATGAGGTAATTGATACAAGGCTGCCAGCATAGCTCATCGCTATTAAATAATCCTCCGGAATAGATTCAAATTCAAGTAGAAACTGTAATTGGTGCACTCCCGGTTCCAGCTCAACCCACTCAAAAACCGTTACAGTAGTCCCATGAAAAGTTGCCACCCTACCATCCTTATTCGAAGCAAATCCTTCAATCGGATCATGAGAGACGTATCCTACAACTTCGAGCTCGCCGTCAACATTTCGTACCTGTATCAAACCCGCTGACGCCGAGGCAATAACAACCTCATCCCCCCAACTATCTACCCCGATAGGATCACGGAAGGATTCAAATAGGTAGCCAAGAGTAGATACATTCAGGCTGTCCTGCCCGAACGCACAAATCGGAAGAAGAAGTAGAATCAATAGAATGGTAAAGTGCTTCACAACAACCCCCTGACTGTGAACATCATGCCCGCGATGTGAATGAGATGAGCTGAATCATCGTCTACGTTCAGTTTTATAGAAGACTTGCAAATTCAGTGCCTCAATTCTAACTGTACTGACATGATTCACTTATCTAAATTACACAATTCAACCTAAAAGGACAAACTTAACCAGCCTGATGGTGGTTTCCTGAATTTTCACTCTGCAACAGAAAAATCGTATATTGAGATGAATCAGAGATGAACATTCAGGGGGAAGCTATGCCTTCCATACCACCACTTAAAGATAAAGATCAGCTTTTTTTCAAAGTGATTCTCAGTTCCATCGCCGATGGCGTATTTACCGTGGATGAGGATCGACGGATTACTAGCTTTAATCCTGCTGCGGAACGGATTACCGGTGTTGCGCTGGAACATGCGGTGGGAAAAAAGTGTTATGAAGTTTTCCACTCGGATGTCTGTGAATCCGGCTGTCTGCTGCACCGTACCTTGAAAACCGGACAGGAAGCGGTTGATATGCCTGTCAATATTTTGACCAACGATGGACGGCGTGTGCCCATTTCCATCTCAACCGCAGTGTTACGTGATGAAGAGGATAATGTGCTGGGAGCGGTTGAAACCTTCCGTGATTTATCCGCTATTGAACAGTTACGTAAAGACCTAGAACGTCAATACAGCTTTGAAGATATCGTCACCAAAAGTCCCAAACTGCTGAAAATCCTTTCCATTCTTCCTGATATCGCTGAAAGTGAGAGCACGGTACTTTTTCAGGGTCCTTCAGGTTCGGGTAAAGAACTTTTTGCTCGAGCTGTTCACAATCTTTCCCCAAGAAACGATAAACCTTATGTGGTTATAAACTGCGGCACACTTCCACCTACTCTCTTCGAATCGGAGCTATTTGGTTATGTCAAGGGGGCGTTCACTGATGCCAAGAAAAACAAGGCAGGCAAAATTGCAACAGCGGAGGGGGGGACAGTATTTCTCGATGAGGTCGGTGAACTCCCCCTGCAAACCCAGGTGAAACTGCTGCGTCTACTCCAGCAACGGGTCTACGAACCGGTTGGAGGGTTGCAGACCATCAAGGCGAATATCCGTGTGGTCGCCGCGACGAATAAAGATTTACGTGAGGAGGTAGCTCGGGGACGTTTTCGTGACGATCTCTATTTCCGTCTGGCTGTGATCAGGTTCGACCTGCCCTTTTTAAGCGAGAGACGTGAGGATATTCCCCTGCTTGTTGATCATTTCATCCGACGGTTTAATGCTCGGTCGGGGAAGAATATCCTGGGAGTGAGCCCTGAGGTGATGGATTTGCTTATGCGTCATGATTTCCCGGGCAATGTACGTGAACTGGAGAATGTCATCGAGTTCGGTTTCGCGGTTTGCCATGGACGCACTCTCGAAACCGATCACCTGCCCCTCGAATTCAAAATCTCCACACGTTTGGAAGCCTCCGAAGAATCCGCCATGCCTGCTGGCTCTGGTGGAGCTTCTGTCCTGGAATCAATGGATGAAGAGCAGCGGATCCGTTACCTGCTGAAAGAAAATCGCGGCAGACGTGACCTGACCGCAATCGACCTAGGCATCGAACGTACCACCCTCTGGCGCAAGATGAAAAAATATGGCATCGGGTCGTAGATCGAGTAGTCGTAGCCTGGGATCTTGTATCCAAGGGACTAATAGGTAGCCTGGCATCTTGCATGCCAGGGAATAGGGAATACCTGAGAATTCAGACAATTCATTCAATCGATGAAATTTGGTAAATGTATTAAATTATCTTATCCGGATTTTTGATACTCCCCTCATCCCGGTATTCAATATCCCAGGGTACAAAACCGAAAAAAGACGTCATAGACGGTAACTGTCAGGCGAATACACCGTCATTTCAATCAGTTTGCAAATATTGCTCTAACTCTAAATTCCGAATAATTCCAATCAGCTCAATAATTCTCTTCAATATATTTGCCTCGGTCCCATCATCAATTGTTTCATATCTATAAAAGAAATGATTGCCAAACCTATTCAGATCTTTTCTTTTTGAAGGTTTAGCTCCAAAAGGTTGATTTTCATCTAGAATATCTTCTGCTATTCTACGAAGAATTGCTTCACTGCTTTCGTTTTTGGGTTCAAATACTTCAAGTACATGCCTTAATTGATTTCCCTGTACTTGGATACCTATTACCAACAAACCGTGTTTCTCGATGAATGCCTTTGGAATTTTCACATCAAGAATTGCTTCACCATTAGAAAATCCAACTTTTAACCATGTGTTATGATCAGAGTAGTTGCCTGTTGTTAATTTATCAGTGTATATGATGGATTTACCCGAAATACGTTTTTTAAGACGATAAATGATTCTTTCAAATCTACACTTACTAATCAAATCATATATTCTACACTCCTTTAAAAAATTAGTTTCTTCTTTACTAAGTCTAAATAGGCTATAATCATCGTGTTTATCGTACTGTTGGATAATACATAGCATATTATTCATCATATCAACATAATCTAATATTATTAATTGGCTGTAAGTCTCACTAATATTGATATCATTTACGAATCTAGATATTCTTTTAATAAGCTCACTATAACCAATCCATTTCCACTTGTGAGTAAAGTTTGGGGGGATTATTGAGAATAGAAAATAATAGCATTCGTGATTAGGATACTTATTATTCATTTTTTCCCAATATCTGTCAAGCTGTCCTTTAATGGGTGAACTCTTAATTTTGTTTTCTATTATGAAGCAATAACTACCCATTTCGATAAGCAAATCAATGTTATAGGACTCTCTTTTTATTCTCGGGTCGCCCATAGAACTTTTGCAGATTTCTGTGTTTTGTAACTCGAATACGTAAGATATAGATTCAGGATATTTAGAGAATAGCCATGCTAAGAAATTTGAATGGAATAGCTCTTTTTCATTGAGTGACATCATGAACAATGGCGATTCCTTCAATTTCTCAAGCGAATTTTGGATAACAAAAAAACGATCTTCAGTTTGCAATTCCACCTCCTGACAAGTGTAGCCTGAATTTACTGATGATCGTGCTGGTTAGTTTATTCGCAACAGATTCAAGGCGCAAACAACTGGAGAAACTATTTCCGTGAGATATTCTCTCTTTTCTTTCGATCTCTTTCATCCGCTCTTTGAAATGGCTTGTCATAAACTTCATCTAATAATTTAGATTCGTACTCCGTTACTAAATTGTTTGTCCATACCCAATGTTTTTTAACTTGTTTTTTAATATCACGAAGGTCTGTTTTTCTTACATAGGAATAAAAATTTAGATTGGAACGCGGAGAACTTATATTTTGTAAATGAGAATAGAATGAATAGATTTTTTGCTTATGGATTTTCTTTGCTTTTCTTATAAATGCTGAATTAAAAGCCATTTTAACAGCTTTTAACGTTTTTCGTTTATACCTTGATAACGTGCT
The DNA here is from genome assembly GCA_019912845.1 of bacterium. GTDB lineage: Bacteria > Electryoneota > Electryoneia > Electryoneales > Electryoneaceae > JAIOHU01. The sequence goes on along the minus strand of JAIOHU010000005.1, from coordinate 18,614 downwards.
TGATCTAATTAATATATTTTTACCATTGTACTCAAATCCCAAGTATTGAACTGCTCTATCTATATTTTGCGCTCCATTTATTGTTTCGAAATTACTTATTTTTTCTTTCTTCATACTGCAATCTAATTCATACGTTGATAAGTTACTGTATATTAGTGATTTGAAGTATTCCTCGTTGTTAATATCACATATAATTAAAATATCATCGCAGTATCTGCGGTAATAAGCATTTCTAGATTCACAGTTATCTTTTATTCTTAGGTCGAAATTCATTAGATATATATTTGATAATATAGCACTGATTGGTGAGCCTTGCGGTATTCCAATACTTTTCTCATTTTTAATAATATGAGGTGTCAATCTAGCTCTAAAGGTTTTAGGGGAGCAAATATGGTTATTGCGTTGTTTTCTGAACTTTGACTTACTCACTTCTAATGCTTCAAGCATTTTATCGTACTCAATGTAACTGAATTTTGTTATCTGTTTAAATATTTTATAGTGGTCTTCAGGCAAATTATCCACATTTAAAATTGAGCACCAATGTTCCTTTAAAAGATCATGATTTATAGTATCAAAATATTTTGATATATACGAAGCTATAACACATCCTTTACCTCTTGATTTAATTTCGTCAAATGCTTCGAAGGCAAAGTCAATATTGCATTTTGGAGGAATTAATTTTCTATACGCGATCACATTATTGTTCAGGTTATTGTCTGAAATAAAATTTTCATATTTTGTAGCTAAAAGTGAAGAGTAATATGAATATATATGGGAATCTTTATGTGATGCATACATGATAGGTCTAGTTTTAGCAGGAAGCTTTTTATTGTCTTTATAATTATATTTCCTTACTTCAAAATTGTAATTAATGAATGGATAAAAGCTATGACTAATGATATTCTTTTCATTACTCACCAGTTGGATGGCTTTTGATTCACAGATCGGTTTATCAAAATGTTTATAAGTTCTTCTTTTATACCAAGTGTTATTCATAGAAGTCCTTTATAAATAGCAAAGCCGGATGGAAAGGATTCTGGCATCCATTATTTCCATCCGGTCACAACTCCGGAATATTCACGGTCTAACCAATTTTAATTCTTAACTATACTATAAAGGATAGTCTGGAGATGAAAGTCGTTGAAATAATCTCAGAAATCATCTTAACCATACTTGTACACCTGGTGGCAACAGCCACTGGACTTGACAAAGTAATTATGACCTACCGATGGGACTTACTCCCAAAGTGAAGGAAATATAATAGTAAAATAGATAAATGTCAAGATAGGGAAGGTGCAATATCTGCTGCAATCTGTAAACTTGGAATACGAGATTACATTCTTATTCATAAGTGGTGGTTGAATCCTGCAGTAAGTGGGAAATCTCTAATCGTAATCTGGTTCCGTAGGAAGATTGGTAACCAATTGTCCGATAGACTTCGCGGCAGGTGCTGTCGAGGATGACAACTGTCGGAGGTGCAATCACACCCCAGCTTTGCGCCACCTGTGCGGTAGGGTCACTCACTACTGGAAATTTAATATTATGTGATCGTATCCAGTTATTTACTCGTTGCAAACTCCGACCACGGTCAACATTGATAACGAGTACACCAACACGATCTCCGTAGACCACTTGAGTGTTCACTATCCAACGTGCAGCTTGATCTGCGGGAGCACAACACGCTTTGAAAATGAAAACGATCCAGGGACGACCATCAGGTGGCAGGACTGTCGGCTGAACACTACCTGGTGCAGCGGAGAGCGAGCGTAGCTGTTTTACAGCTCCTGAGCGATCTTGAGCGAGTACGCAGGAAGCTGCCAACAAAAATATCAAACAGGAAAGTATCCTGAGTGAATTCATCCTACAGCCACACATTCCTGTAGATGATATAGAAACCCGCGAAGATCACCAACACCCCAAATACTTTTTTCGTCCAGACGGAAAACCGCATCGCACCCTTGTTCTCCGCAAATTTCTGCACAAACCCAGCGGAGATTCCTGCAACAATGATCAATGCCACATGACCAATCGCATAGATAAAGAGGAGGAGTGTTCCGTAGAGTACCTTTCCCTGGCTGGCAACGAAAGTCAGGATCACAACCAGCACAGGTGTTGCACAGGGGGATGAAGCCACTCCAAAGAGCAAACCGAGTAAAAACGCGCCAATCGCACCGCGGGTTTTCGGCTGGAGCTTCTGAGGCATGGGAATACGGACTTCAAACAGCCCAACCATCGATAGTCCCATTGCGATAACCAGTGCACCGATGATCCAGTACCACGCAGTCCCAACCTGACCGAAAAGCCTGCCGAAAATAGCGGCAATGGCACCGAGTATGGTGAATGTGATAGAGAGACCGAGTGCGAAAAGCAGAGAGTAGATGATTGATTTACGCTGATCGCCTCCGCTTGCCCCACCGACATAACCAATCACCAGTGGCAAAATTGCCAGGACACAGGGCGAACTGGCGGACAAGAGTCCTCCCAGAAAAACAGCACCGATAGCGAGCAACGGATTTCCCTGAACCGCTTGAAGTAGACCTTCCATTAAATTGATACTCCCATATCACGGAATACCTTTTCAATCTCATCTTTCGGAAAGAAGCCTTCATGACGGAAAAACTCTGTCCCATCCGCCATCAGGAATATTTGAGTCGGAATTAGTCGAATTCCATACTGTTGAGCTATCGCCTTGTCCTTACGAACATCGTGGAACTTAATATAGATAAGCTCGCCATGTTCTTCAGTCAATTGTGCCATGACTGGTTTCATCTGTTCACAGGGAATGCAGCCTTCACTTCCCAGTTCGAGCATAGTTGGTAAAACAGGTCGGGACGGTTGCTCCTGTGCTACATCTTCTGTTTGTGGACTATCAGGTAATTTCTGTTTGTTCCATGGGATAACCGTGAAAACAATCACAAGTAGTACCACACCAAGCGAGAGAATTATTATTGATTTGGTTCGCTGATTCATCTTCTCCAAGCCTTCCCCTTAGATAACTCGCTCTCCTCAAAACCGCAAAATGGAGAAGAGTGACCCTTGATTTTGTGAATTATCGAACTTAATTTATGCATGATCTTGCATGAATGCAAGAGCTAAGGAGATCAACATGATAGACCCGAAAAAACTTGAGTGGGAATCCAAATTGTTCACCGTACTTGGTCAACCCACCCGTTTGAAAATCCTCTACATGCTGCGGGATGGAGAGAAATGCGTATGTGAAATCCACCCTCTTATGAAAGAGGATCAGTCGGTAGTAAGCCGTCATTTGATCAAGTTGCGGGATATGAGGCTTCTCGACTATAGAAAGGAAGGGGTATCGGTCTATTACTGGATCGCCGAACCCAGGGTTTTCCGTCTACTGGAAATGGCGGATGATATTCTACGTGAGATCATGCAACGTCAGGCACGTGAAGTTGCTGGAGCGTTGTAGTCTCTTATTTTTCTTTTGTTTCATGCATTCTAATGCATAAAGGCAAATAAAATGTTTTGGGATTTGTTGCTGTCGGGGTGGGATGCACTTACGGAATATTTATCTGCCCATGTCCTCACCTGCTTGATTCCGGCATTTTTCATCGCTGGAGCGATCGCTGTCTTTGTCAGCCAGGCAGCGGTAATTCGTTATTTTGGTCCGAAAGCTAAACGTTGGCTGGCATACACGGTCGCTTCCTTATCCGGGGCGATTCTCGCAGTTTGCTCATGTACCATCCTTCCATTGTTTGCAGGGATACGGCAACGGGGAGCCGGTTTGGGTCCTGCAATCGCCTTTCTCTACTCCGGACCTGCCATCAATGTACTGGCGATTATCTATTCAGCCCAATTGTTGGGATTGGACCTTGGAATCGCACGAGCGTCTGGGGCGATCATATTTTCTGTGGTCATCGGCTTGATCATGGCGATCATTTTCCGCAAGCAGGAAGAGAAACTGATTGCCGAGAATGCGGAGTGGGCGTATGGCTCGGGTGATGATGGTTTGCACCCAATGAAACAGATCATTCCCTATTTTGCCGCGATGGTGATATTTTTGGTTGCCGCATCTTCCATTGGCCTGGTAGTGGAGCTTGCTAAATCCGAACCTGGACGATGGGCGATGGTTTTTGAAGGAAAGCCAATGCCAGCATTGGTTTCGCTGGTGTTTCTGGTAGCTGTCATCGTCATGGTCGTACGCTGGTATACGGGTGAGGAGGTCTCACAATGGATGCAGGAAACCTGGAGTCTCTTCAAAAAGATCGTACCCATTTTGCTGATTGGGGTGTTAATTGCTGGTGTGATAAAGGTTCTGCTTCCTGAACCCGTGGTTCAGAAATGGGTGGGTGGGAATAGCATATGGAACAACCTGTTGGCGAGTGTTTTTGGTGCGCTGATGTACTTTTCCACACTGACTGAGGTGCCAATTGTACGCGCTTTGATGGACTTGGGCATGGGAAAGGGACCAGCACTTACATTGCTACTTGCAGGACCTTCCTTGAGTCTCCCGAATATGATCGTCATTGGGCGGGTGATGGGTGTAAAACGAACTGCAGTCTACGTTATTCTGGTCATTGTATTATCTACATTCGTAGGAATGATATTTGGTAGATTCGCTACATAAATTTAAGGAACAGAATCATGAAGAAGATCGAAGTACTTGGCGTTGGATGCCCCAATTGTAAGAAGACAGAAGCCATCATCCGCCAGGTAGTGGAAAAAAAGGGTTGGACTGAAGGGCAGGAATATGTGATCGAGAAAATCACAAATCCTTCCGACATTGCAGCTCGAGGCATTCTCGCAACACCAGGGGTCTCTGTTGATGGAGTGGTCAAATTCAGCGGGAAAATTCCTTCACCCCGTATGATAGAAGGCTGGCTTTAATTTGTGAATGCTCTGGCGATTGTCTGGGCATTCTGAAGTTAAACCTCAGAGTAGCGTAGTCATCGTATTTCTTGACCGGGATATTGCATCACAGGTGTAGAGAGATATATTTAAGTAGGTAAGTAGTAGCATCGTGGTTAACCCTGAACCGAGGCTGGGATGAATTGTCTAAAACTACCACTTCCAAGTAGGTGCGTACTGTTTTACATCATTCATCTATTTCTTCTCAACTTTGCCTATGCCCAATGGAGCGACACTCCAGAGGTGGATACCTATATTGGGGAGGGCACTTCAGGCTCCCCATATGTTGCCAGTACGTCCGATGGCTGGTTTTTAGCAGGCGAGAACAGGTTCCAGGTGGCACGTCATGTAAATCCATTTTGGGAATTACACTGCACAAGACTTTTTTTCTTAAATCGCGAGGGGTACCAGGAGTGGGGGAATGGGGTCGAATTATATGAAGATTCTACTGCCAGTTCCTTGAATCCCCAAGGTGTTATCACAAATGAGGGAAACCTGTTTGTCGCCTGGGAAGACCAAAGAAATGCTGATTATGATCCAATAGATGACGGTGAGGGTTCTATACTAAGACCTTCGCACCAGGATATTTATATAAATCTATTTACTCCTGCTGGTGAACCGCTCCTGGGAAACTACGGGCAACTCTGTTTTAGAAGGTCATTGCGGGACAGTATGTTCGCATACCTGCATAATGTTTGGACGACACCAGACAGTAATATTGCTGTGCTGTTCTCCATTAAAAGCGAAATCCTGCCCGATTCATTTCAAACTGTCCGAATACAGCTTTTTAACCCGCTTGGGGATCCCTTGCTGGAAGAAAATGGAATTGGACTATTTTCCCTACCCCGTCAGTGGGATCACTACCTTTTAACTATCCCAACAAACAATAAACTTTTAGGATTATCACGAAGCGCACAGGGAAATGATCGGTACAACTATGTTTTTGAGATTTCAATGGATGGTCAAGTAATAAGATTTCCGGATGAAATTCATTTGGGGGGATATGATATTAATCTTTCCGTAGATAACTTATATAATGTTATTGTTGATTCTATGAACATAGTGTATCCCTCATACTACGGTAGAGAACACATATTAAATAAATTTAACTATACTGATGACTCTACTATTTGGCAAATAACTTTAACCGATTCTACATATATACCAATTAGGCCTGGGAAACCTAAAGGATTCTACGATAATGTTAATGATAAGTATTTATATATCCATCGCGATACAGTTGAAGATTTCGATTATTTACTGCTGGATATAATTACATCTGGCGGGATTTCAGAGGTGGACAATATTCAAATTGCAGCAGATCAGAATATTGGTGACTATTTTATCCAATCTCATTTCTGTGGTTTCTTTGTTGCTTATAGAGTCCACGATGATGACAATGGGATTCTTCTTTATGTTGATTCCTTTAATTTGCTAGGGGAAAATCTCTGGGAAAATCGCATTCTGTTAAGTTCTAATAGCGAAGAAATAGAATATCTTTCAGTTGATAATGATGACAATCTTCTAGTGATAATAAGTTTAATAGATGGATTATATGCTAAAACGATATCAATTGATGGAAATTTGGGTGTTACACCAAATAAGGTTTATACTGCAAAAAATTCAATAAGTACAATTTCACCTGTTAAAATATATCCCTCTCCCTGGAATAATTCGTTTACTGTTATTTCTGATCAAAGCATCAAGTATGTTTTGATATACAACCTGCTTGGCAAAGAGTTGTTTCGAGTGAACTCAGGTGATTTGCTCCGGTCTAAACTACAAATCACTCCAACCCAAGACCTCCCTTCAGGAGTTTATTTCCTTCAGATAAATCACGGGAAGAGTGAGAGTTTGTTTAGAACAGTACATCTCAGGTAATTCCAGCAGTCAATCTACTCAACTTCTTCATTCACCGTGTAAGTGGGTTTCACCCCCTTACCAACCCCCAAAAAAACCTGCGCACCTCAGCCCCAACCTCAGAATCGTTGAATTTGAGTATTCACAAGTACAGTTAAACAGAGAGCGGGTGCACTTTTAAAATTGCTTCGCGTCGCTCGTTTCGAGAAATAGGAAACCCGGGAATAATATATTCCCGGGCGATCCACACATCCATAACCCTATTCCGGTTTCACCCGCCAGGCGATCACCAATCCAGCGAACAACCAACCAATCACATGAGCAAATACCTCGAGGAAGCTGAAGCTGACAGGGAATCCCCAGAAGATTGAATTTGTCATTGGTCCCATCAACCAGACAATAACCCCGATCAGGGTAACCATTATTGTTCGTTTGCCAAATGAGTTCAACGATTTACCCGCTGTTTTTACCATATATGCAGCCAGTATGCCGACGATCAGACAGTAGACCAGGAACATGATCATGGACATCGTATCCATTCCGCTCATTCCACCGTTACGGTAGATCATAAGGTTAATGATAGGACCAGCTTCCGCTTTTTTCATATGCTCAGGGTCACCCATCCCACCGTTCTCCATACCCGGGTAGGTGTACATGCCGTCTTCAAGACCTGAATTTTTCAACATAGTGGCTATTTCTACTTCGTTTGGCATTGTCTTTAGCTCACTGAACTGGAGCGGAATAAACCCATACCATAATGTTGACCAGATATAAAATGCCAGCCCCGCCAACACTCCACCTACAATTACGTTCTTCATGTGATCTCCCTTTTTTCTAAATTAACTCGTTCCTTATCCAAAACGCTTTTATTGTTCGTTACCTTCTGGATTCCAGCTAAAACCATGCTGGAATGACGCAGGGCAATTTCAATTTTCAAAACAATTCTGAATAAGCACTTCTCTAAAACTGAACTTTTATCATTCGGATATCTAGATACTCCCTTTATCCCGGGACGCGATAGCCAGGGCTACTTATACTCCATCCTCATGGTTTGTATAACATCTCGATATACTCCCGAAATGGAATCATCGCATTGTCGAATGGGGCAATGGATTGTTCTGCGAGCACTTGCAACAGCGAACCTTCCATGACAGTCAGGGTAAGATTGGCGAGGTTCATTGAGTTATGAGCAACACCAATTCGTATGTTCGCTTCCTCAAAACAGTCAGCAATATGTTTCTTCCAGCCTTCAAAATTGGCATTGATCAACTGCCGAGCACGCACCTGCTCCTTTTCCACCTCACTAGCCAGTTTCCCGATTGGACAGCCCAGAGTAAAATTAGTCTCAATCAGTTGTGTACGGTACCCTGCCAATACCCCGAATATTCGCTCGATGGGATCATCATACTTCTCAAATGAAGGTGCCATGACAACAGGGTAGAGGAGCTGCAGATAAAACTCGAGCACCGCTTCCAGTAATTCTTCTTTTGATTTGAAAAAGTGATAAAAACTTCCACTGTGTACTTCAGCCCGTTTCTGAATTTCAGCAACACCTGTCGCATGATACCCCTTCTCCCAGAAGAGTATCTGTGCCGCTTCTATGATCCGTTGTTTTGTATCTTTGTCCATTCAACCGTCTATGGTTTGATTGATCACTCAAATTAGGAATGTCTAACTCCAATTTGCAACAAAATTCAAGATTCCATAAAAAAAATCTCGGGAAAAAATACCCGAGATTTTGCGCAGAAAATTCTAATAATTTATAATCACTGCAAGAGTATGACTTTCTGTGTATGGCTGGTCCCATTGGATTGAACTTTCAAAAAGTATATTCCACTTCCAAAATTGGAGTCTAAATGATTCGAATCAATTGAAAATCTGTGGTGACCCGGTTCAAAAACCTTGGCAAGTGAATACTGCTCCTGCCCCAAAACATTGAACAGTGCGATCTTAACATCACTTTTTTCAGGAAGTGAGAATGGTACGTTTATCTGGGAATTGAAGGGGTTTGGATAGGATTTTCCAACTGTAAAAGCAGTGGGTTGAGCAACTTCTGATTCAACCGATGTAACTCTGATTTCAGCATAAGGAGCATCCCCAAATTTGGGGGTATTGTTCAACTGCTGTCGGTTATCTGCAACAATATTTCCTGCTTCATCCTTGACAACTGCATATATTTGGTTGCCCGGCACGAATCCGTTCAATTTTCGCTCCGAGTCACCTTCCCAGGCGACTAAAGGAATGACCGTTCCACCATTAATTTCAAATGTCGAGCAACCTACCAGGTTATCACCGTCATAAAGCTCAACAATCGCTGGGTTCATCGCACTGAGTGACTTATCAAAATGAACCAGAATCGCATAAGGTTTTCCAGTTGATTTCAGGCTGGAATGATTAGCCTGGATCGATTGATCTACTATGAAGTTTGAAGCAGTTGGCAATCTGTTCCAAACGGCTAACTCAGCTAGCAGTCCATAATGGAAATTTATGTCCTGGTTGACAAAGGTGTAATACCCCTCACCGGGTTCAAGATTTCCCAGTGTGTTCACTGGTTGTGGTTCAGCGTTTGGAATCCACATATTGCCATCATCATCGAGCATGATTTCGATAGATTCAGCGACTTCAGCCAACGCATCCTCAACTGCTACCTCCGCTGTAAATGGATGCCCCAACCAGTTCCACTGTGCTGTTTGCAAAGAGTATTCCCATGCAATATCCATTTCCTGTCCAATTGGTATCCAAGCACTGAAATCTTCAGTGTAAAGTTGGTATCCATTTGTAATATCAATATTCCAGTCCAGATTGAAGCCGGGGATAAAGAATTCACCATTGTTGGCAATCGCTATGACAAGATTCTCAATATCTCCAAAAATATTCTCAGCATTCCTGTTGAAAGGGATATATGGTGTGCTGACTAGTTCAAAACGATTTGCAGACAAGGGAACTTCCAGGTGGTTGGCTGTGGTCGCTAGTGAAACGTCCAGAAAGTCCAGTGACCAGCGGTCTGGCAAAATGGCATAATTGCCGCTCAGTAGTACATCATTGATACTATAATGAGCGTCAAATAAGCCAACCAATACCGGGTTTAGAGGTTCAATGATATCATAGACATACAACCCTAGGCCACGATGAGGTACAAATGCGTGATGATCCTGAATTGTGATCCCGTACGCTGAAGGTGTTTCAATATGCCTGACTTCAACTGGGTTTGTTGGTTCAGATATGTCAACGATAAATAGTCCGGTAAGATCATAGGCGACAAAGGCATAATTCTCATAGATTCCAACCTCAACTGCATCAATGTCTGTCGAGAATTCACCAAGAACTTCAGGGACTTCGGGGTCACTAATATCAAGGATGATCATTCCGTTAGTAGAGGCGGCAACATAAGCAAAATCACCCTGAATTGTAATATTTATTGCTCCATTGGGAATTCCCCGCGTAGTAATCAATTCTGGATTGGTTGGATCAGTGATATCTCCAATAATTAATCTATCTCTGGTGAGAATATAAATATAGGGAAATACAATCTCGATATCGTAGAAATAATAATTACCAAGCTGCCATTCTCCAGTCCATTCAGGACTCATTGGATTACTAAAATCATAGATTACAATTCCACTCTGATGGTGGGGATAGTAACCATACTGTTGATGGAAAGTGGCAGGATCACTGATTTCTGATGCTATTTCTCCAAGTTCCACTGGTATCGCTGGAATTGAGATATCATACACCTTGATTGGGTGCCTCCTCGTTCCAACATAAAGGTAATTCTCATATTGGTACAAAGTACTGGCGTAACCGCACAAATTAATGGTGTATAACTCCTCATTGATGAGGTCACCCAAATCGAGCAAAAAGAAACCATTATTGCCCTGAGGTGATAATATGAAATTGTTATACAGAACAAACTCAGTTACATGACCAGCAAATACCTCATGAGAAATCATGATTTGTTCAGGATTTTCAAGGCTGAATATCTTCATATTTCCTACTGCATCAGATGCATACAAATGATCACCTTCAACTATCATCCTCGCCAATCGTTCTTCAGTCCGCATAAAACCAACCCTGAGCGGGGAAAATGGATTCGTGATGTCCACTGTGTAAACCCCAAGTGTTGTGCTCTGATAAAGGTAATTGTCGTATATAGCTCCTTCTCTGGAAGAACCATCCGAATCAACAATTGCAATGAGATTAGGATCAGTTATATCAGATAAGTCTAGTATAGTAAGCCGGCCGTCAAAAACATATGCAAATTGTTCATAGAATTCGATGTCGCGAATTTGACCTGTAATCTCAATTTCTCCTGAAGGATCAGGATTTTCAGGATTTCCGAAATCGATGATTTGAAGTACATCAACATCGTTTTGAACATAAGCTATACTATTAAACAATTTAAAGTAGACGATATCATGCTCGCCTTCGTATCTCGAAATCAGCGCAGGTGAACCCGGGTCCATCAAACTATAAACGGTGATGCCGTTAAGGTGATCCGCAACGTAAAGTAGATTATTTTCAATGTAAACCTGCGTGGGTCTATAAATTGACTCAATATTGCCAATCTCAGATAGGTTTTCGGGATTGGATATGTCGATTATTCTTACCCCAGTGCTCCCAGTGGAGAGATAAACGAAAATGCCTGTAGCTGCAACATAATTTGCGCTATCCCAATAGTCATACCTGGCAACCTCGGTAATATTAAAATTATCCTGGGCATGCGATGCTGCAGCTCCACAACAGAAGAGTATCAGCAGGCAGACAGTCATTTTTTTTAATCCAGACATATCTATCCCCTTATGATCATTGAATCATTTCAACATGAGAAAGCCGTATAAGTGCATGAAATTTATTTTATCAACAAGACCTTCTGCGTGAATTCGTTTCCAAATGCTTCAATCTTTACGAAATATATCCTGCTGCCAAATTGACTGGAATTGTTCTCTGTATTATCCTGAATCAATTTCAGAATGTTGTCGAAATTCTGGTTGGATGTCATTGCGAACGAATTGAAGCAATCTCGCCTTAATTCAGTTTTAGATTGCTTTGTCGCTACGCTTCCTCGCAATGACAAGATAATATCTTGAACAGAATATCAACCCATACAAAATAGCGAAGAGCTACTTAGTACTCATTCCAAATGGAACCTCACCCTATTATATAGCTTATAAACTCAGAGCAAGCAATAACGTGTTACAAATTTTTGAAAAATATTTCTGAATCATAGTGTGAATCTAAACCATACTATACCAGAAATGGAACAGTACGATTTTCGCAACGTGTGCAGGCAAATGAAAAACGAATAATAAGAGGACGTTAAAATGGCAGAAAATCTTCAAAACAGAGTAGCGATAGTAACTGGAGCGGGAAGCGGAATTGGTCGCGCAATAGCAATCGCTTTAGCACATCAAGGAATGAATTTGGTTCTGGTTGGGAGAACAGAAGCACGTCTCCAGGAGACAGCAGCAATGGTGAACGACCAAATCTCAAATGTAGTTGTATTCCCCGCTGATGTACGCGAGGAGCAGGATTGGGTATCCCTTCTAGAACGAACCAAAACCGAATATGGTAATATTGACTTACTAGTAAATAATGCTGGAAGTCTGCTTGCTCTTGGACCAACCTGGGAGTGCGATCCAGATGAATGGTGGATGGATATGGAGACGAATGTTCGAGGTGTGTTCCTCGGTTGTCGATTGACGATCCCTGTGATGACGGAAAGTGGCAGTGGACGAATCATTAATCTTGTTGGTGGCGGAACAGGTGGACCATTCACCTATGCTAATGCGTATGGCACCAGCAAGGCGGCTGTCATGAGGTTTACTGAAACACTGGCAATCGAACTGGCAGAGCAGAATGAAGCAATAAAAGTTTTCGCCATGAGTCCAGGATTTGTACGAACTGCGATGACCCTTCAGTTTAATGCTGAAGAAGAGGGCAGGAAGTATATGGCGCGACTGGTTGATCGTCTGGAACAGAAGTCTGACGCTCCTCCTGAATGGGCGGCTGAGTTAGTGGTTAGAATCGCGAGTGGTGAATTTGATAAACTGGTGGGACGTTATCTGCATGCCGAGAACGATCGCGAAATTTTTGATGAGTTAGTTCGGAACGCGGATGAGATCATTGCAGAGGGAAGAAGAGTCTTGAGAATAAGTTGAAGTTGAAATTATCGATTCATCACCCCCCGAAACAAATAAAGCCGGCTTTTCAGCCGGCTTTCCCGAAGGTCAAGATACGTTATCAGATCAGTAAAATCGTGCAACCCGCTACGTGAACACCATTAAGCAGTCAAATCGAGAAAACAGTTCACGTCGCAAGAGGTGCGTGAAACCAAGTCAAGGGAAGGCTTCCTGCTTCCAGGGAACCCGAAGCGCCACAAGCCTGCGGAATTCTAAAAGAACCGTGCAATGCAGCTAGTTCCGCAGATTAGGAAACGTCAACCTGGATGATTCATGTAATTTCAACTATTCGTAAGCGTGCGAGTGTGCAAATCAAGTAAGATGCGTGCAAACCGTGCGAGTAAGCGTCAAGTAATAAAATCAGAAGTAGTGCGTGTAAACCGTGCTGATAATCGATGAAACGTAGTCAGTGCAAGCGAACAGTGCAGTGTTCTATCGACTGGATCAATCAAAGTAAGTAATCAAAGTGTCATCGAGTAAGCGTGTAAACCGTACAATCAAAGCATCATTTAATATCAAGTAATCGTGCCAGGTGTCAACTAGAAAACCGTTTCAAATCAGTGCGGTAAACCGTTCAAAGAAGCAACAGGAAATACAGAATCAGTTCGTGTAGACCGTGCTGAAGCAGTGCAAAGTTGTCGTCATGTAGATGCTTTGGATGCTGTGCTATCAAAATTGAATTACATGAAGTTCAAAGAACAGGGGAATACGTCCATTTCAGTGCGTGTGACTCGTATTTCGTATTCCGTTAACCGTGCGTTGAATTGTGATACGCAATAGGCGAAAAGGAAGCCTTCCCACAACGCAGGTGAATCAAGACCAATTGATTTCACTTTATTATATAGCAATAGGCGTGCCAAACCAGAAATACAAAATATAATTGGAATGGGATTATTGATTTTGAAGCCAGTAAAGGATTTGAACCAGTACACAAAATCAGAGGGATTTTTTTAGGTGAAGAAGAGTGAAATTAACTGAATTCCATCATGCAAAACTTGCATGAATAGCATAGTCATTTGCACGAGTGCCATTGAACACTAAGCTGTAAACCATAACCAGAGGATACTTTGACCGGTGTGAAGCTGATATCCGTATTCTGCAAACCCGCGATATTTGGTGCGGTAAAGAAGCCATCCAGCATACTCGCAATCCAGATGGAACCAAGTGCAATACCAAACCCATTACGTAGCTGCCACATGGTTCGATAGTCTGAATACGCGTCTTGTGCGGTTTGTGGTGTATTTGCATCTCGATAAATATTTTCTTGTTCCTGAACCATAATCTGGCTTGTAATCAATCCGGCAACCGCTGCAGTTGCGGAACTCATATAGATGATTCCACGAATACGCTGTCCTTTGTGCAACTGCCCCAGACCAGGATATAGCAAACTCCGTCTGCCACCAGCCACTTGAAATTTATACCCTTGATATACTTGATCCGAGATGTAATCCATCTGCTCGAATTCCACCAGTGCTCGGTCAAATACGGAAAGGATTTTAGGCGAGGTGAGAGATTTATCCAGTCGCAACTGGGGATTAGATTCCAAAGCTTTGAGGAATAAATTATATCCTCGGTCACGGTCATCACGTGCAACTGCGACGAACGCGAGGATTTTATAGAGTTCTCCACGTTCCAGCTTAGATATTTTTTCTGGAGCATTGAGCAGACGCAACGAACGTAACTCCGCATCATCCAGCCTACCTGTACGATACAGTTTACTGACTTCCTGCACAGATTCACTGAATTCAAGGTCGGGTATAGCGGCTGATAAATTGCTGAAGAAGCCAAATGTCAGCATAACTGCAAGTATTCGGAATATCGAAAACATTAGCCCAGCTTATACTGAACGCCTTTACCACCCTCCGGATAAAACCAGGTTACATATTCCGGAGATACAACATGGCAGGTACCGCATTCAACACAGTTTTCATGGTTTATGATGCATTCGCCTGTGTTCGGATCTTCAACATATACTTTGGCAGGGCAAATGTAGGTTATCGGTTTTGGATTTCTCTTATCTGCTTTGAACTTCTCCTGATCCACCTGAATATGTGATTTATGATCAGATCGATAAGTCAGAAGGTAAAGTTTATCTTCAATCGTCTTGGGGTTCTCTTTCATCGTACGGCTCTCCCAACTTTATACATGTCAACAGCAAACCTCCACAACCCGATATCACGTTTGATTTTTTTGAGAATACCTTTCTCAATATCTGCTTTTGGTGTCTCAGATACCGTGAAGTATTCCTCCATCCAACTTGCGATGTGACCCGGATAATCTCGCAAATAGTGGGGAAATTTATTGAAGAAATCTGGGATTTTTCTGAACTTGAACATGTCCTTCAAGATAAAGCTATCTTCCAGTTTCTGACGATATGGTGCCAATGCCTCGGCTGAGCCGATATCCAATCCATGCTCCTTCGCTTCGATCAAGGTTTCAGCAGCAAGGATCCCGCTGCCCATGGCGAGGTTGGTGCCCTCATGATAAACACTACCATTGATCAAACCTGCGGTATCGCCCACCAAAAGTAAACCAGGCATAGTCATTTGAGGAAGATGATTATACCCATACTCTGGAATCATGTGAGCACTGTACTCCAAAATTTCGCCACCTTCAAGGAGTTTACGGATCGTCTTGTGATTCTTGAAATGCTCGAGCATATCATTCAAAGTTTGCTTCGATTTTATTAGATCGTGAACTGTCAACCCGATGCCGATGGAGATGGATTCTTCATTGGAATAAATAAATCCCATCCCGAAGTAACCCTTAACAGCCTCGCCGAAGTACTCCATGGCGACACCTTCATTGGCTTCGAGGAGAAAGCGGTCTTCGATTTTTTCTTTGGGTAAACCAATCACTTCCTTGACGTTGGTGATCATGTGACGCTTTGGCAGTTCCTTTGCCATGAGACCAGCTTGACGTGCGAGAAACGCATGTGCTCCCTCGCCACTGATTACCACTTTTGCACGAAATTCTTCATCGCCGGGTTGGATTTTAACCCCGACAACTCGTCCATTTTCGACGAGTAATTCAGAAACCATCATACCGGGGATTACATTTACACCTTCAGCTTCAGCCTGTTCAGCATACCAACGGTCAAATCGACCACGGAGGGCTGTCATGGTGTGATTGTAAGGCTTATCGCGCCAGGGTGTCACTTTGACATCCATTGCGATTTCATTTTCGGCGGAGAGTGCCGCAAAACGTCTGCGAGTTACAGATCGTTCCAATGGAGCGTTTTCCAACGCATCTGGAAGTAGTTTTTCCAGTTGATGAGTAAATAATATCCCACCGAATACGTTTTTTGAACCGGGATATTCACCCCGCTCAACCACCATAACTTCAAATCCGGCTCTCGCCAAAGGAATTGCTGCGCTGATACCTGCAGGACCTGCACCGATAATCAGAACTTCAAATTCCTCATCCATGAGCATTCTCCCCTTACTTTGAAATTCCCAGTCGACTTTACTGATCCGTCGTCCATTTCCCCCAACTGATCGGGAAGTCCTAATGTAAAAAGACTTCCTATCGTTATCAAGGAAATCGTCTATATCTTCAATCCAATGTTATGCGAGTTACAGGAAAGATACCAATTAAACAACCTCGAGAAAATTTACATTGCCGGGGTGAGTACTCTAAAGAAAGTTAGTGCTATCGAAGTAAGGTCACCCTACTTGATAGATTTTAAGAGACTCTATTCTTACCTGAATCTACTAATTTCCGCTTCCAAGGTTCAGGTTATTTATCTGGAAATCGCATAAATATGGCACTTAATTTTCCCTTCAATGCAAAATTCAGCAAATCAGAAAAAAAATACAGAGAGTGGGGTCAGTATGATGATAATTATAACTGAAAGAAGAAAGTTTCTGATCTTGTTAGATTGTAGCATGTAATATGACCCAATAATTAAAAGTAGAAATGGAAATGCAGGAAGCAGGAGACGTGCATCGGTCTGGTGAAAACGGATACCATAATAAACCCATGCAATTATCGCAAACAGCCCACCGATACAATACAAATAGTAAATCTTGAGCATTTCATTCTCAACCAGGTTTTTGAATAGTAAGGTTCGCTGTTGGATCAAATAGATTATCGTAAACACCATGAGAACAATAAAAAGAACCAGAGAAACTTTGATCCGAGCTTCTGTCCACAAACTATCCCATGGGCAAAGAAGGGTATGAGAAGCATAGGAAGCAATCGTCCAGAGGTCGGAGCCACCCGACCCTGCAGCAGCTTCAAGTGAAAGGGGAGTCCCATAACTGGAAATACGTTCAAACCACAGTGGCAGGGTCGCCCATAAAAATGAGAAGATGACCAGTATTCCGGCTTTCACTTGTCCCGAGCGCTGATTCCCACCATAAAAATATGCGCAAGCTATTGCCATGGGGAGAAGTGAGAGCATGCTTAGCTTTGACCAGGTTCCTATTGCAACGATGAGCCCAAGATTCACAAATGATAATATGGTTGCTTTGTTCCTGCTTAACCAGGAGATATAGGCGTATAAACCTGCTACACATACCGCTAGCAGAGCATCGTTATTAATAGTTGCTGAGGGGATAAAACCTGCTCCCAGCAGCATTCCGAACACGATGATCAGTTCCCTGAAAGGCTTATGATAGGTGAATCGCCAAAGTATCCAGATCGCCAGAAACCACAAAATCAAAGAGAACCAACGCAAAATCTTGACCGCATCAAGTTTAGCGAATCCCAAAATAGCTGATTTCAAGATAATTGCAGAAACCCAGTAATAGAGTGGAGGTTGAGAATACTCGCCTTCACCACGTTCGAGGGCATATTCTTCAGTTACCGCATGTCGTTGGGCTGGATTACCTGTTCTTGTCATCCTGAAATAGACATGATTCAGGTGGGAGGTTTCATCGTTAAACCAGGGGACATCTGCTTCAGTATTATAAACTGGTGCTGTGTTGATGACATAGATACGTAAACTCAAACCGATTACTATGGTTAAAAGCAGCAGAATTGAGTTAATTATTTTAGCATTCATGGGAGATTTAGTGGTGGAAATCCTGAAAATTAAATTTGCCAGTCATACTCAACCTGCTCCTGCGAATTCTACCGCATCCTCGAATACCCTGACAATCCAATAGTGTTCGTTGACTTCAGGCCAGATTGTGAAGTCGATAAAGTAGAAAATGAATACATCACCAGCGTCAACAACTTCCTTCTCGAGGTAAATGTCTGTGTATTCAGTTTCAACTTGATTTATTGGGAAAGGGGGGAAGGTTTGCAAAATATCATCGTGAGCGTTGAGACGTGATGCCATAAGGGGCGTGTTTAGAACTTCCTCGAAATAGAATCGAATTCTCGGCGGGTCTTCCACCTTCACTGCCAGGGATGGGGGATGGAGGGAGAGTAAAATTATCCAGTGAAACAATCCCGAACGATTTACTCCTCTCATCAAAACGTTCGTACAGACGTCTTTCGCAGTATATCTGGATTTCATGCAGTGAAACAGGATACTTAATGTGAAAATCAACTAAATCGTTGTCAATTTTACGAGCGCGATCCAGGGCATATTGAATTCGACCTGCTAATAGTGAATCGATTTCAATGGCGTTGTTGAGATCAAATGAAAGCTCTATAGCATCTCTACCAGGATGCGACCAGAATTGTGTACTATTATTTTCATTGGGATCTGAACTGTTGTCGCCACAGCTTGAAAAACAAGTAAGGCACCAAAAG
>JAIOHU010000053.1 GCA_019912845.1 bacterium | reverse complement strand
TTCACAATTTATGCCTATGGTGAAAATGATTGGGTTGCGTTGCCCGGATTTGTTGATGGAAACCCGATGTATTTCAGGATTTGGTCACCTTCAGAAGCAGCCGAATTCATCGCTGAG
This sequence comes from bacterium, assembly GCA_019912845.1. Lineage (GTDB taxonomy): Bacteria > Electryoneota > Electryoneia > Electryoneales > Electryoneaceae > JAIOHU01. The sequence goes on along the minus strand of JAIOHU010000053.1, from coordinate 10,268 downwards.
CCGACTTTTTCAGAAGGGGAAGGTATTTTTCAATGGAGAGAACAAAACACTCTCACTTTAGAAGCACTGGATGGACCGGTTCTGAACTTCGATGATTCACCCTATAATTTTGGTGAAGTAGACGCCAACACAACCGCTGAATATGAGCTTCTGCTTACAAACACTGGTATTCCTGATCTTGAATTGACTGATATATTGTCCTCCGATCCACGTTTTGTTCCTGAATTCACTGAGATGACGATTCCAGGTGGTAGCTCAGAAACCCTTACCATTTATTTCACACCGGAAGGTGAGACTCTTTATGCGTCTGAGCTTACATTTTCCAGTAATGTCCCACTATTCGCAGATTTTTCGGTGGATTTGTTCGGCACTGGTGTTGGAGGTGGCGGAGTAATCATCACAGTTCCGTTGCAGGCGAATTATTTTGAGTTGGTTTCAACACATGTTCAACCGCTAAACCTCGATGCTGCAAACGTGTTTGATCTTGAAGATCTGGTGATTGTCTATGACCATGTTGGAGGTATTCTTTTCCCACCAGATATCAACACAATTGGTGATATTGTGGTAACACGTGGCTATCAAATCTTTGTTACTTCACCGCAGATCTGGGACTTAATTGGAGTTCAAATCGATCCCCTGACGGAATATACCATTCACCGGAGTACATGGAACTGGATCGGCTATCCTTTCAATTTCCCGATGCCGGTTACTGAGGGGATGGCAGATATTGAGGATCAGGTTAGTATCGTGATCAGCGATGATGGACGTTTATGGGTTCCCCACCTGGGAATCAATACAATGGGTGACCTGCTTCCCGGTGAAGGGTATATGGTGTTCAGCCAGGATGATGATGTCACCTTCCAATATGGTCAGAATCAATTGCTGGCAAATAATCCCGGGAACGATTACACTCCAATCATTGAAGCACCCGATGCACCCCCTGCAACCGGAAAACCTTATGCAGTTTTGGTCAATATGACTGATCACTTACGTGAATTGAATCCCGCTATTATCGAGGTCTATGATGGTGGCCTGCTGGTTGGAAAATCACTGGTATCCGACGATGAGTATACTCCTGTAATCGCATGGGAAGGTTCACCTGAACATGACCTCGCTGGGTTTAAAAAGGGCAACCCGATTTCAGTACAAGTACTTGACGCAACTGGAAATCTTCTCTCAACCTGTGAACCTGCAGTCTTTCAGAATCGCTCGGGGCATCATTTTGGTGAAGGTCCTTATGCGAATATGCAACTGGAGTTAATTCAATCCGATCAATCTGATTTGCCATCTGAGTTCACTGTTGGTGGCGCATATCCAAATCCATTTAATGCTACTCTGACAGTACCATTCAGTCTGCCAGTGCGTGGCAATGTCACGCTCTCACTGTTCAATACACTGGGTCAGGAAATCTTCACGAATAGCAAGTCGTACAACGCTGGAGAGCATCGCTTTACCTTCGAGGGAAACGAATATGGCAGTGGTGTATTTTTCCTGAGAGTCAGTTCTGGTACTATGACCTTGACTCAAAAAGTGATGTTGCTCAGGTAGTTGGAACGTAAAATAAAATTAGTCTGAAAAAAACATATTACCGGGATATTTAAAAAATATCCCGGTATCTTTCTCGGTACGGCTTCGAGAATGGGGAAACCCTATTTTGGATCGAGAGGGATGATCCGGCTATTATTTTTCGTGATCCAATCAACCGGTGCGCCGTGTGATTTTAGTACTTGCAGCACAACGCGTACCCAACGCATACCGCACTCTTGAGAGCATGTGCCGAAGTCATTTTCATCTAGACAGTGCCCCTCACAATCAGAAGAGTCGAACTTGAACTCTGAATAGTCAGGACCACCGTACAGCTCTTTAAACTTCCCCGCTTTTATCGCAATTGTAGTACCGCAATTCTCGCAGTCATGTGTAACCACGAACAAACCTTCAACAGAATCACTGAAGGAAGCCTGATAACCATTTACAACTAAATCACGATCAGTTACAAAATCGGCAAGATGCTGCCATCGGGTGCCACACATGGAACAACTTTTGAATTCTGTATTTTCCAAAGGAAAATCCCCCCGCTCGAAATGAGTTGAAGCTCCTTTTCTTTCTTACAAAAACATTATAATGACCTGAAGTATAAAGAGCCAGAGTAAACTGATTCTGGATGGTTAAAATATTCTCCTTATCCAGTCCTCATTGATTTGCAAAAATACTCTGAGAATGATTAAAAAAGAGTCCATTTTCAGATGGTTATTGAGATGTGGTTGCAAACCGAATCCAGTGAGCTTACTTTATAAACGAGCCGGCAACAGGTCCCAAGGGGGAACTCATGAAACGGTCTGTGCCTTTTCTGCTGATTATTCTTCTATCCTTCACTGTACAAGCGCAAAGCCTGCTAAATCATCCCGAAAGTGCTGTATTTGATCCTGATCGTGGACATTATTTGATCTCAAATGCTGGTGATGGTTTGATTATAATGTTCGATCCTGCGGACAGTTCACAGAGCTTTTTCAGCCTTGAACTCATCGATAATTTTACACTTGGATTGAATCTCCATGCTGGAAAACTATATGTCGCTATTTCACAAGGCGATATGGCTGGGGTTGCAGCTCTGGATCCAGCTACCGGTGGTCTGACTGCACATTATGCCATTCCCGAAGCTGCTCGGTTGAACGATATTGCTTTTGATTCAACTGGCATGCTCTATGTCACTGACTATCCCGGAAGTAGATTATTTCGTATAAACCCTGAGGATTCAAGTTATTCGCTGTTGTACGATCAACTCGATTATCCGAACGGTATTGTCTATGACAGCACAAATCACTGTGTACTGTTTGTCTGTAATAATGCGGAAGGACGACCCATTCGTGCTTTCAACATTTCAGATTCAACGCTTACCGATTTTTTTATGACGGGTCTTTCCGGGATGGATGGCATTCAATTTGATGAAAACCGTAATCTCTACATTTCCAGTTGGGGACCGGATGCGGTTTTCCGTCTCGACTTTCCCTACGATGGGGAATGCTACCGTTTTTCATCAGGACATAATGACCCGGCGGATATCTATTTGGATTCCTTCAATCAGAAAATCGTAGTACCGAATTACAGTTCTCATACCGTCGATTTTGTAGATGTGACTGAAGTTTCTGTTGAGAGTGGATCAAAAAAGACTCTTCCACTCAAAGAAACGATTTTGTCCTGCTATCCGAACCCATTCAACGGAACATTAACTATTCGTTACACTGAAACGAACAACCCGCCGTCTGAAATCAGGATTGTGGATGTTTTGGGACGTTCTATTGGTGGTGTTATAGAAGAGGTTGCTGCTGGAAATTGGGAATGGCAGACACATGTTACCGGAAATAATCCTTTGGCATCGGGCATCTACTTTGTCGTTGTCGAAAATGTGCTGGGGAAAACATACACGAATTCCGTTTTTCTTTTGAAGTAGAAAGTGGAATTGTGAAGCTCTAAAGGAGCGCCAAACTCCAGTTTGGCAAAAAATCGATTAGTAAAAGCGTGGTATTATGGTACAGCTAGATATTGATCAACACGTCTCCACCGCTCAACATCATCCAGCTTTTTATTCAAATGATAGGTGAGAGCCAATGCAATACATTTTCTAAGTTTGTTAATGTCAACCTCATCGAAAAGATTAAAAACAATTGCCCTGTTGTCTTCATAATGAAATTCAGCAGGGAATTTAACTCTGAATGAACTTACAATATTTGCCGTGCACTTGAAGTAAATTGCTACCTGGTTTTCTACAGATTTTTTCTTGTTGATCCTTATTGTGCTACCGCTTTTGGTTTTTGGTGTCAGGTAGCTAGGTTCACCCCATTTAAGGGTTTTTCTATTTCACCAACCTCCTCTATCATTGATGCTGTTTCTAGAATCAACTGTCTGAAGAACATCAACTTCTCTCTTACTTCTTGAGGATATGATTTGAAGACCGCGGCAACTTCTGGTTTGTCTATCTCTCCCATAATATCGATTTCCCCAATTTTTAGATACACGAAATAATCATTATTTCTTTAGCTTAAACTAGAAATCTCCCAATTCACAGTCAACCATTCGGTGCACTGAGCTCGGATGAAACCTTTCAACATTGAGAATAAATCACAACAGCGTGGTGAGATTTGTGTAGCCCCGGAGTGCAGCGAAGCGGAACCCGGGGATATTGGCGACGAAGCTACAATCTATTTGGAGAAGCACAGCAACAGAGAATTAATCAAGCTAGTCTCTCCCCTCGAACACGCATTCCATTCCTCATTGGCAAGCACATTGAAAGATGCTTTAGTATATTCTCACTGTGAGTACAAACTACCCCGACATAGAACGGCACCGTGCCGAGCTGGACAAATGTTTTACCTGTGGTATCTGCCATGCGGTGTGTCCAACATATCAGCTATCCAGAAAAGAGCGTCTCTCACCTCGTGGACGGATCGTTCTGCTGCGTCGTCTTCTCGATGGGTCGATTGATTCACAGGACATCAGCGGGGATGCCTTCGACTACTGCACCCTCTGTTACGCCTGCCAGACAGCCTGTCCTGCCGGAGTAAAAACCGATCTGCTCTTTATTGCCGCGAGAAAAACCATCGCGGACAGCAATGGCATCAGCGGAATCAAGAGACGAATTTTCGACACACTTGAGAATCAGAAAAAAACCAACTCCAGTGTTCGATTGGGTTCGATTGCACAGAAAACTCTCGGCAATGGAGTCCTGCAAAAACTCACGAAAGCTGATATCCCCACGTTACGACCACGTCCATTTTTGCAGGAATTGCAGGCTGAAGTTCAGGCAGATGGTGAGAAAAAATGTCGCGTAGCATTTTTCCTGGGTTGTGTCTCAAACTACGTTGATGAGAAAGCAGCTACAACATCTATCGAAGTCTTGAAACGTCTTGGGGCGGAGGTTGTCATCCCTAAAGCGCAAGTTTGTTGTGGTGCTCCCGCATTCAATAACGGCGACTTTGAAACAGCGAGAAAACTGGCGATCAAAAACCTCCATCTCCTCGATGATGCGAATGTTGACTACATTGTTTCACCCGATGCAACCTGCGGTGGGGCTTTCAGTCATGAAATCCCGCTGCTTATGGAAGAAAATGATGAGTATGCCCAGTTGGCTTACCGTATAAAACAGAAAGTGATCGACTGGTCCAGCCTCGTACTGGAAAAACTGAATCCGATCTTTCCTGATAAAAGCAGTGGTCCTGTCGATATTTCCATCCATGATTCCTGTCATTTGACCCACGCCCAGGGGGTTCACAACAAGGTGCGTGAGCTTCTAAAACTCCTGCCGGATGTTAACATTGTTGAGATGAATGAGAGTACAATCTGCTGCGGATTCGGTGGCTCGTTCTCCTCGCTTTACCCGGAGGATGCGCACAAATGGACAATGCGTAAGCTCAACAATATGGTTGCAACCGGGGTTACGACTGTCATCATCGGCAGCCCGGGCTGTATTGTGCAGGTGAAGTCAACCATGGAGAAAGATGGGAAGTACAGTTTACAGTTAAAGCATCCCGCAGAATTTATCGCCGAACGTTGCGGGTGGCTGTAACCCTTAACTCCACTTGGTTATTCGTTTACTCTCGTGCTAGACTCACAGAGAGACGACACTTTACACTTTACAGGGAACTTACTCAGAAATCTTCCAGTAATGTTTGTATTCAGACAAGTAATACAAGGCTATTGATCATCTGGACTTCAGAAAAACAAGTACCAGATCATCACGATTTATTGGCGATGCTCGATTGTATTGTCCGTTCGCGTCCTTTCCGCGAAGCCGACTGTCTTTAGAACACAGTTTCACGCTGCGTCATGCCAGCAGGGTGTTAGCTGGCATCCAGGAAGGAATTGATATTATTAATTTTAGACAACAAATCATAAAAGCATTATTTAAAAAATAACTGATATTCTTTATTTCATGCTCTAACAATTAAATCACATGAAAATAAATATTGAGTCACCGTTAATGAAAATTTTAAATCTTACTCCGATAGTTCTGGCTGTGGTATTAGCTCTATTTTCTTTAAATCCTGCAACAGCTCAGGAAAGCGAACAGGGAAAAACAGGTACCATAAAGGGGATCGTGGTAAATTCTTCCACCAATCAACCCCTCGCTGGTGCAAATATCATTGTCGAGGGATCACCTTATGGTGCAGCGACCGATCTCGACGGCAAATTTGAAATAGCGAATGTTCCGACCGGCACTTATGCGGTACGTGCTTCGGTGCTGGGATATCAGCCAGTAACCTATTCGGATGTTGTTGTCACTCCCACCAGACCGGCTACGCTAACCTTCAACCTTGTACAAATGGAAATTTCACTGGAAGAGGTGACAGTCTCTGCCGGTTATTTTCAGACTGCACCTGATAAACCGGTTAGCACTACAGTACAATCCAACGAGGAAATCCGACGTCTGCCCGGCGGGTTTGAGGATGTAGTACGTGCGGTTTCCATCTTGCCTGGTGTTGCACAGGTATCTCCGGGACGAAATGACCTGATCGTACGTGGAGGTGCACCATCTGAAAACCTTTTTGTCATTGATAATATTAAAGTTCCGAACATCAACCATTTCGGTACCCAGGGATCTACAGGTGGTCCTCAAAGTTATATCAACCTTGATTTTGTTGACCAGACACGATTTGCCACCGGAGGCTTCGGTGTACGTTATGGCGATAAGCTCTCCAGTGTATTGAGCATTGACCTGCGTGAAGGGCGAGATGACCGTTTCGGGGGCAAAGGGACAATCTCAGCATCACTTTTTGGAATCAATCTCGAAGGTCCTGTTTCGGACAAGGGCAGCTACCTTTTTTCTGCCAGACGCAGTTATCTGGATTTCATTTTCAAGGCTGCCGGTTTTGGTTTTGTACCTGAATACTGGGATTATCTCGGAAAGGTTACCTATAATATCTCGCCCAGAGACCGCATCAATGTCCTGGCGATAGCAGCAATCGACCGTATCCGTCTTATCAATGATACCGAAGATCAACGATTTGATAACTCTCGCATCCTCGCCCCTGAACAGGATAATGTAATTGGAGGTGTATCCTGGCGGAGGTTGTTCAATGGCGGATACAGCACACTCACATTCGGTCAGTCCTGGGTACGATACGAATCAGAACAGCGTGATTCCCTCCTGAATCCGATATTCCGCAACAACTCGATTGAGCATGAAACCAGTCTGCGGAACGACCTCACATTCCAGCTTACTCCTCTCACCGAGTTCACAACAGGCATAGAGGGTAAACTGATCAACTTCAATGCCGATCTTGTTCTCGATACCGTGACCACCAGCTTCGGTGAGACATTTTTCAAAGATGATGAATATGATACCACCGGCGTAAAAGCAGCAGCTTATGCTCAAATATCGCATCGATTTTCCTATCTACGCTGGACAATAGGGGCGAGAGCTGATTACTTCGATATGATTGAAAACAGCACAGCAGTAAGCCCGCGTCTGTCGCTATCTTACCCCTTGACTTCAACTACCAACATTAACGGCAGCGTGGGACGTTTCTACCAGGCGCCTGCTTATATCTGGCTGGTTGGAAATCCAGAAAACCGCAAACTCGACTTCATCGGAGTCAACCAGTACATTTTGGGTGTAGAAAACCTGCCACGAAAAGATGTCCGATTGAACCTCGAGTTTTACAACAAAGACTACTTCGATTATCCGGTCAGTATTGACCGTCCCTATTTGATCATGCTCAACACTGGTACTGGTTATGGGGGACGTTCGGAAGGCTTCGCATCCTATGGACTTGATCACCTCATCAGTGATGGGAGTGGTTGGGCACGGGGCATTGAACTATCTGCTCAGAAACGACTCTCTGAAATTCCCTGGTATGGTTTGTTCAGCCTCAGTTACAACTGGAATAAATTCAGAGCACTAGATGGAATCGAACGTCCCAGTCAGTACGATCAACGATGGATTTTTAACATGGGCGGAGGGTATATCCTTGACGACAAATGGGAATTCGCCGGGAAATTCAGGATGGTAACGGGACGTCCCTATACTCCATTCGAGTCCGATGGCAGCCAACTTCCTGAGAGGTATAACACCGCACGTGTTGGCACTTACCATACGTTGGATTTACGTGTTGACCGTCGCTGGTATATGGGCAACAAGGTGCTTATCAGCTACATAGACGTCCAGAATGTTTACAACAGCAAATCCCAGGAACCTCCAGAATGGAATCGTCGTCTGAATGCACCTGACTCCCAGGACGGAATTGGGCTGCTACCCTCAATTGGGCTCAGTCTGGAATTTTAGGACAAACATTCCGAATCTATCTTCCTGCGTCATGCCAGCAGGGTGTTAGCTGGCATCCGGGAAGGTATTTTCTGCGCGTCATCCCGGTGATGAGTTGGGGCGGGATCCGGCAGTGCGAGACCTTACTTCATAAAAACCACTCGTTTCTGGATTGACCGCTGATTGTCCTCGATTTTGATCACATAGGTGCCGGACGGCAGCGCATCAGGTATCCAAGTGAATCGGAACGGTGTAGGTTCACCAACAAATATATCATCAACCGAAACGACCTGCCCCAGCAGATTATAGACTGTAAAATGGTGAAAACCCGGATTTGCAGGGAATACCGGAACGGTGACAAGCGAATTAAATGGATTTGGGTAGGGTGCTGTTATTCTGCTCGTAATGTATACTGCTTACATTGGCATGTTCAAGTGCTTCACTGCAATCGAGTACAAGAAATTGAAAGCTATCGGCGATATAAATATAGGGGAGGTTTAAATCGAAATTTTGACCTTTGCCAGGATTGTCGTAATACCCGCACTGAACTGGATTTTCAATGTCCTGGACATCATAGATATAAAATCCACCCTCTTTAAGAACAAAGAAAATAAATCCATCCTCATACAATATGAATTCCGGTTCACGCAAGCCTGTAATTTGATTTAATAAGGTTGGATTACTGGTATCAGCTACACTATAAATTGAAAATCCCTGATCGAAAGTAGCATAAGCGATACCATCATGGACATCGACAGCATTATAGTTGACCTCTTCGTGCCAACGTCCTCTCTCGACAGGGTTGAATGGATCACTTACATCAAGCACTTGTAAATTCGGGTCAACACTATTGTGAATCACATACAGGATTTCATCGTCAAGTGCTATATCATAATACCCTTCCTCAGGTGGGTTATTAAAATTGCTTGCAAGCCTAATATCAGAGGGATTATTAACATCGATAATCCACACACCAAAGCCTTCATCACTCGCATAAATAAAACCATCCTTATAAATCATCTCCCAATAGCTAAACCCACCTGTATCATATGAATCTAATAACTGAGGTTCTTCAATATTTGAAATATCATATGAAATTAAATCTCCGTTAAGGCAGCCAACGAACAAAACATTGCTGTTTGTAACACAATCCATTTCCTCAGTACCTTCATTCAATTCACGAGGTATTAATATGGGTGTTGCATTATTGTTTACATCTACAATATTTATATCATGTCCATAAATCCATGTATAACAATAACTATCGTTATAATGTATATTTATAATCCGCTCATACCTATTGTATTCGCAAATGTTATAAGGGTTTTCTAGATCAGACAGATTGTATATCCCGAATTCATCGCCACTCCCACCTCCTAAATACAAATAATCATCTGTATAGTAACATCCTTTACCTCCATAGCCTGTATACTGCGATGAAATACTTGTTGGATTTAGTGGATCAGTTATGTCAATTAGTTCTAATGTACCGGTTGTGCTAAGTAGTATATTGTCATAGATGAGAAATCCGCCTGGCACCAACTCAGCGTCATAAGTATTATGCTGAAAAATATTTTCAGGATCTGAAATATCTAATATTAATATTTCATACCCTAAATATGATCCTACGTACAAATAATTTCCATGGACAATTATATCAGTTACCGGAGTTTGGTCATTGTATCTGCTTATTATTGTAGGATTTGAAGGGTCACTTATATCCACTACGTTTATTGCAATACTCGACGCACCGACAATTGCATAGTTGTCATGAATTTCTAATGCGACTACTCGATCAGTAATGAATGTTGAACTTAATATCTGTGGATTACTGGGATCGCTGACATCAACAATAACCAGTCTTCCAGATTTAGTACCTATCCCTAATTAGTATTGCTCTGAGAGCTGAGAATATTTACTTTCCCTCCTGAACTTACAGGAGGTCGTTATGGCATTAAAAGAACAACTTATTAAACCCTGGATTTTGACAGATGACTTGTGGAAACGCTTT
>JAIOHU010000052.1 GCA_019912845.1 bacterium | reverse complement strand
CATAACTGCTCACGGTTCTGCGCAAACTCGCTGTAACTTTTAAATTCCATCCCGCTACCAATTCGATTGAGTGCGCCACGATACCAGCTCTCAAACGTTTCTCCTACCTCTTCTGCGCTGATCAGCAACACATCGGCGTGACCCGCTTCAAATGTTATGGTCTGAGTATAGGAGAAGAATCGATCCAGTTCATCGTTACCTTCAAAAATGATATCTATTTCGATCATTTCATTGGTTGTTTCACCTCGGGCGACAGTGATTTCAGTCCCGAACACCCCATCATCACCCGCCTCAAAGATGCCAACATAAAGCGAATCTTCGCTGAATGTGACACGTTCATTCGGAGAATCCAGACGTACCCAGAGGGGTTCGATAGCCCCATCACGTTTGGAAAAAGTGACCTCAAAATCGGCGGGAAGGTCGTGAATGATCTTGTCGTCACCAAGCTCGTTCTGAACGTAGAAGGTGTCAATGGAAGCATATACATCAAAGGCAGCACCACAATTCAAGATTCCTGCTCCGCCCAGCGGTTGATTAAAATTCCGTGCTGTCTGATATAAACGTTCGGAAATCTCGGCAGTAGTCCAGTCAGGGCAAATCGCTCGTAACTGTGCAACCGCTCCAGCAACAATCGGCGTTGCCATGCTGGTGCCATAGTAGGCTGCGTAGCCATTGTTTGGAGTTGTGGACCAGATACGAGAACCCGGAGCTGAGATATCAATCCAATCGCCACGGTTGCTGAATCCAGACAAACGGTCATTATCCTGCGTCGATGCAACCGCTATCACTGTCTCAAGTGCGGCTGGATAGTGCAGGTCTGTCAGACCATCATTTCCTGCAGCACCCACAAGAATGATCCCCTGATCGTACGCTTCCTGCAAGACATCGCGGAAAAACTGGGGAGTACCACCGAAACTACCAAAACTCATGGATAACACATGAAAATTCATGTCGATGGAATAACCTGTAGCACTGGCTGCGGCACCAAGATCAACATACCCCATTCCATCAGGTGCAGTGTACCCGGAACGTAATGCCGCGATTTTGCAACCCCATCCCGGTGCAGCGACTCCGATGTTGTTATCAGTTACAGCAGCAGCATCACCCGCACAATGAGTGCCATGACCATTGTGGTCGGCAGGATCGTTGTCTGGAGGACCAGAATCTTCACCCGGCGCAACCGCACCAGCGACAACATCCACCCAGTCATACGCCAGAACATCATCGACCACGCCATTAGAATCATTATCGACAAAATCGTAGTCCCAGGGGTCGAGTTCGCCATTCCCATTCAAGTCTTCCGCCTCATTGACCCAGATAGCTGGTTTAAGGTCGGGATGGTTGTAATCGACTCCAGTATCGACAATTCCAATTACAATATCTTCACTCTTTGGACTCAACGCCCATCCGCGTTCCATCCTGATCGCTTCATGATGCCACTGTTGGTTTAGGCGAGGATCATTCGGCTCGATGGTATATTCATCCAGAGGAACTCGCTGGTTTGATTCGGCGTATAGCACAGCTTTGATCTCTGCGAACTTCTCTATTACCGATTGATTAGGTACTTCGGGATCAAAACGTACGACCCAGAGATGCGGAAATTGTTTGCCGAATTCGGTTCGAAAGGAGGTGGCTTTGCTATCCTCCAGAATAGCGTCAATCTCGGAGATACCAGTGTTCAGCCTCCCACTGGCATCTGATTGCACCAGAATGTCAGGAGCATGATCAAATGAAACGATCACACACCCTGGCACCGTTTCAGCCATCCCGGAAAAAGAGTTAACTGAGGTTGCAAAAATGACTAAAAATACTGCAAATAATGTAATTCGGCTCTTGTTCATGATCTTTTCTATGGTTGAATGAATTGTCATCTTTTCTTTTTGCTCTGCCTTGCAAACGAATTTCGTTCCCAGAATATGCCATCCACAAATCCCTGGATGGATGAATCCTTGTCTGCCAGTGCGAGACGTTTCTCTGCTATACAGCAATATTCCTCGTCCTCTTCAATGCCCACATAATGCCTGCCCAGTTTCTTCGCGACCACTGAGGTTGTCCCGGAACCGAGGAAGGGGTCTAGGACGAAATCCCCGGAATTACTGCTTGCCATGATGATTTTCGCAAGCAATTTTTCTGGTTTTTGTGTCGGATGATCGGTATTTTCCGGCATTGACCAGAACGGTACAGTAAGATCAGTCCAAAGATTGGAGGGATGTGTGATCCTGATCTTTCCCTGCTCCCCGTCTACCCAATCTTTTGGTTTTCCATTGGAATCTTTATACGGCGCAATGACCTGCCGTCTGGTTTTAACTGCATCCAGGTTGAATGTGTAATTGTTTGAAACTGTCGCAAACCAGATATCTTCGGAACTGTTTTTCCAGTTATTCTTTGCACCTCGACCTTTTTCACGTTCCCACGTGATACGATTACGTACGCTGAAATATCTCGAAAGAATTTTCTGGATCGCCCCTGATGAACGCCAGTCTCCACAGATATAGACACTTGCGTCAGCCTTCATTAATCGTGGCAGCTTACTGATCCAGGAATCCAACCACAGCTCGTAATCTTCAACTGACTGACGGGAAAACTTTTTACGATTAAATGTTTTCGTCAGGTTGTAAGGCGGATCAGCAAATAGTAATTCAAATGATTCATCTGGCAGTAATTCCAGAACTTCGAACACATCCTGGTTAATTGTGCAATCCTGTAGATCACTCAGAGTGCATGCTGCATCCAGATTTAGCAGTCGTTTCTCATAGACAACTCGTTCTTCCATAGAAAGCACAAGTGTCCTGTTAAATGGGGCTCTTTTTGCTGCACACACAGGTTCCAAATTCCTCAAATTCAAAGTGTAAACACGTGATGATCAACTCCAGGGTAACTTACATAGTAGCGAAAGCACACTTGATATTCCAAATATCTGTGTACGACGAAGAGAAATTTCCTCGTCACAACGAGGAACGCAGTGACGAAGTGATCTCGGGTATCACAAGCAAGATTGCTTTACTCGTTCGAAATGACAGGGCGACTTTTTCACTTTGTTCGCAATGACCAATCAGCGTCCAACATACCGTTGCAGAATCCGATTCAGTGCGTCGAGCGGTCAATCAGATCATCGGTCAACTATACTCACCCGGGTAATGTTAGTCTTGTATGAGTCTGCGCTTGCCGATAACTTATTCTGATACTCTGATTCTACTTGCAGATACTAATCTCATAGACAAAATGACCAAATCCCATGCCCTTATCAAAATCGACTCCAAAAATCTCTCTGCCATCACTGAAAGCAGCTCAGTTGGAAAATGAATCCCGTGCGGTGCTGATCTTCAGTGATGCGTTGCAAGTTCTTCCCAAGCCATCAGATTTTACCTGGGATTCAGGCAAACCGTTCACACGAATCTGGCGTCAGGGAGCAAAACGACTGGCTCTCGAAGGCGGACCATTTGAACGGACTAAACTGCATCGTATTACCCTGCCGAATGGTGAAAGTTATCCGTTACTCCCGGAAGGTCTTATCAACCGGATGTATACTGATAAACCGTTGGGATTAGTTAGAGAACATCAAGGCTATACACTGCGTTTTCACTGTCCACGTGCCCGGGATGTTCGAGCAGTTTTTTTTCATGAACCGGGGGAAGAGGCATTTGCGGAATGCGGGATGGAATTCAACGCGGATGATGGAACATGGGAAGTTTCGACAGACATCTTGAAACCTGGCGATCTCTATGGATATCAGGTCGTCGGTCCTGAAGACAGTGAAGATGTTTCACAATTAATCTTTGCCGATCCTTATGCTCATGCGGTCTGCAAGCAGAACAACTGGCAGCGACCATCACTTTCTCTGATACTACCGGAAGATACTTTCTCCTCCCCTGTGAACGATCATGTCTGGCTGTCGGGAAGAGACCTGATCATTTACGAATCCCACATCAAAGATTTCACTCAACTCAATCGAAACATACCCTATATTCTACGTGGCAGTTATCGTGGTGCTGCACAGACTGGCACCGGAACATCCCTTTCTCACATTAAAAATATGGGAGTAAATGTACTCGAATGGCTTCCACTGCATGATTACGATTATTATGAGCCCCCCTACGATCAACCCACCAATAATATCCATAATACATGGAACCGATATGCCCGAAACCACTGGGGTTATATGACCTCTGGCTTTTTTGCACCTGAAGCACGTTACGCTTCAAACAGTTCCCCTCAGGATAATGCCTGGATTGGACGGGATGGCAGGCAGGTTACTGAATACCGTGAACTGGTGAAAAGCTGTCACCAGCAGGGGATTGCGGTATTCATGGATGTGGTATTCAATCATGTTGCCCAGTATGGTCAGAATGCCTTACGGATGATCGATCCCATCTATTCACTACGTCAAAATGTTCATGGCAACCGAATTGACCACAGTCACTGCGGGAATGACCTCAAAACAGAACGTCCCATGATCAGACGATTGATCGTAGATTCACTGTTTCACTTTGTCGAAAACTACGGTGTTGATGGATTCCGTTTTGACCTCGCCGGTCTACTCGATGGTGATACGCTGGATACAATCAACCGTGAAGTCAGGGGCAAATATCCCCATATCCATCTCATAGCCGAACCCTGGGGTGGACGATATGATAAACATCGTTTCAGCAAACGGGGCTGGGGGTCGTGGAACGATCGTTTCCGAGATGGCATACGCGGGTATCATCCAGTGAACAGCCCCGCTTTTGCCTGTGGGGAGATTTACAGTTCAACCAGTGAAGAGATGATGCTTCCCCTGGTTACTGGTAGTTTAGTGCAGGATGGGGGACCATTTCTCGAGGAAAAACACAGCGTAAACTTTGTCTCCTGCCATGATGGATATACCATTGCTGACTTTTTCCACACCTTCATTAAGGATAAACTGAAAAAAACGACGGCAAAAAAACCGGTCCATCGTGAAGATGAAATTGACCGTTATTTACGTTTGACCTGGCTAATTTTACTGACCAGCCGTGGTGCTGTGATGTTCCACCAGGGAGATGAATGGGGATTCTCAAAACGTATCAGCGACGAAGCAGTATCGGACCCTCACATTGGTAAAATTGACGAGAACAGTTACAACAAAGACAATCCAACGAACTGGCTGAACTGGGAGGAACTGGAGAAACCGGCGAATGCTGATCTAAAGGAGTATGTACGGAAGCTCATAGGATTGCGTAAAAAATGTCCTGCGATACGTCTGGCGCGGAGGGATAATATCGAGCTGCAACCTTCAAAACACCGACTCGGATTTTCATACAGGATAACCCTGTCGCGTGATGATATCGTGATTTGCCTGAACGCTTCACCTGCGGATGAAGTACTGTTTTCCCTGCCACAGGGACGATGGTCGTTGATCGCTGATCATAAACGTGTACTGGAGTTGGATCACGGTAGTATCAGAGAGGGTAGTGTGACTGTTCCTGCAATTGCGGGTGCTGTGCTGAGGAAGTTGAAGCCGGCTTTATAACTCGAATTCTCAGGGCTGGATTATTTATACAAATTGAATTCTCTGAGCATCTTATATTTGTTAGTGATGTTTGCAACTGGAGCGCCACACTCCAGTGTGGGATGAAACCTATTTCATCAACACAATCTTCCGCGACTGCACAAACCCATCCGCTTCCATTTTCACAAAAAATACCCCCGATGAAACAGCATTAAGTCCAACCTCACTGTTCCAAACGACTTGATGAGAACCGGGACTCATTCGTTGATTCAGCAGAGTAGCAATCTTTCGTCCGAGGAGATTGTAGATTGCGATTTCAACTTCGTCAATTTCAGGAACGTTGAATGGGATTGTGACTGTTGAATTAAACGGATTCGGCGATGGGGTTGCCAAACTGAATTTCCGAGGTGATTCAACTGTTTGCCGTTCATCAACCGAAGTCATCCAGCCGATACGATTAACAAGCAATTCCTCCAGGAAATTAGAGGCACTTTCGACAGTCATGGCGTATAGCGGGACATCCACAAATGCCCACATGGGATCATCGGACGCATCCATGATCGCAACCGGTTTCACTTCAAAAGGTGAATCATCGTCGATGGCATCAAATCGTCCAAGAACAGTCACCTCCTCAGAATCAAACTCATGCCAGATCGCATCCATCAGGGGAAGCGCCTCGCCGTAACGGTTTATCCGTTCCGAATCAAACTGCAGTTCAGGGAAATCCGCTTCGGAGTGAGTAGCGATGAATTGAGATTCTAATGGCGGGGTGACATGGATTTCCTCAATGCCAAATCGCTGGCTTATAAAATCTGTTTCACTGAACTGGTTCTCATACTGATTCTGATCCATCAGGCTGTTGGAAAGACGCCAGCCACAAATCACCAGCTTCCCACCACTTCGCAAGTACCAATTGAAAGCGATGCTGTCCTCAGCGAAGGAGGCATTCAGGTGATCTCCAATGACCAGGACTGGAGAATAACGCGCGAAATCAGCGTCGGTGACAGGACGAGGTCCCTCATAGATGGTAATCTCGCCACCGTTCAGGGGTAAAGGGAGAATATTTTCAAGGTAATGTGTGAGTACTTCCTCTGAAGTTGGATTGTTGAGGTGATCGTTTATCTCATTAATGACCAGTGGGCCGAGGTGATGGCTTGCAACTGCTCCGCGAATTTCTTCGGATGGTTCGCTGAGTTCGCCAGTGTCACTCCTCGAAAAGAGACGGTATCGATACATCGGTCCAGATTGCGTGGTATCATCAAAGAATGTTTGAATGCGGGGTCCTTGAGGGTCAATAGTGATACGAGTGATCTCCTCAAATTGTCCGTCATTGGCAGCACGTTCGATTATAACCCCATTGACATTCAAGGCACCGGTAGTTCGCCAGAAAACCATGACATTGTCCTCGTTGGATAGAGTGAACACATCCCGAGGAGGGAGTAGTTCGCTGGTGAGCTGAATGCTTACCTCTTCTGTGAATACTGCGGGACGGTTGTTTTCTCCATTCAGCACATGCGAGAGTGAGACGAGAACGATATCATTTTCATTATAGCCGTCCAGTAAAATGCCATCGGCACCATCGCTGAAGTGAACATCATGCCAGTAAAGTTCATCGGGGTGACGCACTGCAACATAAAATGGTCCCTCGTACTCTTCAGGAAAATGCACATAGAATGATGTTCCATCCCCTGAGTTGAACAACTGTGGTTGACGGCAGGCTTCCGGTGCTGACCCGAGCA
Organism: bacterium; assembly: GCA_019912845.1. Classification (GTDB taxonomy): domain Bacteria; phylum Electryoneota; class Electryoneia; order Electryoneales; family Electryoneaceae; genus JAIOHU01. The sequence goes on along the minus strand of JAIOHU010000052.1, from coordinate 45,232 downwards.
CCAGCATGCTGCCGAACACCAGACGTGTCGCTTTGCGGAAATAAGAAAAATTCATGTGCTGGGGCGTGTCGGTGGTGTCGTGCTGGTAAGCGACATCTTCACCACTTTCGATAAAACGTACCGCTGGGAAACCGCGATCAGAAAAGGGACTGTGATCCCCACCTCGTCCCGGACGATCCTCCGCATTTTGCAGAGTGACAGTGAGACCGTCGCTGTAACTTTCGCCCACCCATTTGCAATAATGTGCGAGAGCTCGTGAAGGTGAATTCATTGGATTCGCTGAAAATAGACGGATGGTAGTGCTGTCGATATCACCATTCGGGTGCTCGATATGAGCCAGCATATCCATGTTGAGCATACCACGTAAAACCGCGCCCTGATCTCTCAAATCCTGCGATAAGGCATTTGACCCTAGAAGACCCTGTTCTTCACCGGTGAAGGCTACAAGGTTGATGTGTGCATTGAGTCCCTCAAAATCACCAAGCAGTTGTGCCATATTGAGCAGAGCAGTTACACCGCTGGCGTCATCATCTGCACCGGGCGCGAAACCTTCGTTGTCATTACGGTCTGCATTCCGGGAGTCCAAGTGACCTCCAAGCACGATACGGGGGGAGGGGTCGTTGCCATAACTACCCATAACATTGTAGGAGGGCGTGGGTTGACCATTCCAGAATCCCTGCCACTCATGGTAGCTGGGGGTGAGTCCGTGATCTTCGTACTGGTTGAAAACCCAACGTCTGGCAGCCCCGATACCGACAGCATCTGAAACAGTATCCGACCAGGTATGACGTGTGAAAAAGCCCACCAGATCATCGATATCACTGCGTAAATCCGCTTCCTCAATCTGTTCAACCAACTGGAGAAATTCATCGTCGGCAGGGAGGGGAGCAGGTTGAGCGTGAAGGTTGATGTTGACACTGAGTAAAACGAGCAGAAGTAAGAACTGAATGAAATGGGTTGTTGAGAACTTCATATCGCCTCCGAGGGAGTGGTTTGGGCATTATGAAAGATAGGAAATTTACAGGGTGAATTACAATTGAGATTGGATGGTTTGTTAAGAAGGCTGGGTTGCGCGGGGATTGAAGTTTATCGATAGTAAAATTTTTGCTGAATTTGGAAGCTGGACTCTTATTGTAAGATCCTTGTGTCGATCAATCCCCGTGAATATCTCATTCGTAAGTTCAGCACCTCTCATCCCAGTGCTACTCGACAATACCTTCCTGGATTCCAGCTAAAACCACGCTGGAATGACGATGACTGGAAACCGTTTCATTAGGCTGGGAAGCTCGCATTTAAAAGTCATTCGTTCTCGATTTTCCACACCGCATAGTCACCACTGCCCATCATACCATGCCCGAACGTTCTCAATGGATAGAAGAAACGGTCACCCTGTGGCACAAAAACCAAGAAGCCTCGTTTTGTGAGGTTACGATTGGTTCTGAATGACCAGGGGAATCTTGCCAGACGTTCCAGAGAAACATTCTCAGTTCGAGTATCAAGCTGCCAAAGGTCGGTATACAATTCAAATTCAAGCAGGATATATGCAACTTGAGATTGTGAGGAGCTCACATCAAGAATCCGTGGGCCTTTGAGTGCAACTTCCAACTTGTTTACCCTGCCGTCATCCCAGATATAGAAATTCCAATCAGGCGAGCGTCTCCGCTTCTCGTTGATGCGTTTTTCGACGATCAGCCAGCGATTTGAACCCAGCCAGGTGATTTTTTCTATGAAGCTACCCACTTTACCATGTTGCTGTGGTAGTTTGAATACTTGCGGTGATTTACCGGGTTCAAAGGTTGCGAAATTTTCCTCATCCCACCCCCAGAATCGTTTCTGTCCGGGACTGCCATCAGTAATCAACCACCAGCCGATATTATAGCGTAGAATATGATTAACGGGAGCACCGCTATAGGAGTAAGTCCAGAGGTCATACTCTGCTTTAACCTTTGATCCCACAAGAGTCTCACGTCTCTCCTGAACATAGATAAGCGACTCGGATGCCCACTCCAGGAAATAGAGTGATCGATTACCTTGCGATCTGAAGTAAGACACTCTACCTGAATCCAGTTCCACCACGACAAGCGGGTGACGAGTGGTTGCGAACGCTACTCTTTTTCGATCAGGCGAGAGATTGATGTACCCTTCAATGTTTTCAGCAATTCCGTTTATTTTCTCAGCGTCTTCACCCATCCAAAGCGTGTCGGCGGTTGAAGAGGAGTCTGAATATTCCAGCAGGATATTTCCCAAACCTGCCAGCCAGACATCACCTGAAACAGGTAGAATATGGACAGGTACTTCAGGCCGAGTGGAGTGTAAAAAATCGAAGTTAACCTCTCCCAGGAATTCTCCTTGTTCATTCCAGGATTGACCGTACCTGATGCCCTTGCGATTCTGTTCTACACTCCAGAAGAATGTTGAATCCCCCTTTTGTGTGCCGAAGTGTAAGGGTCCACCATTTGTGTCTCCAAAAGAATTATTCAGTTCAATTTTAGCATTGTGATGTAGAGGAGGGACAAAGAGCAGAAACGCCGCCGCGATCCCGGCAGTTACAAGGCTGCCGAGTGGTTTTGGAAACAAAAATGCTCGAATCCCAAGGACAAGAAACGCGAGGGCAAGATTAAGCATTCCACCATATAGCGAACCCGGATATACACTAAAGACAATGTTTCCAGCGATACTGCTAGCGAAAAGGTAAAAAAGTAGCAGCAGCGATAATGATGAAAAGGCGATAAAGGGACGAGCCCAACGTAAGCGAAAACTATCAAACGACATACAGAGAATTAATATGGCGATCATTGCCAATGGTATGGCTGGTACGGGGAACGCCATTAATTGTTCAACAGCACGCTCAAAACGTAATGGTGATTGTGGAAAAGCTAAAGGAGATCGTACCAAAGCATCTACAGAATGAATTACATCGATTTCGCGAAATATACTGAACCCGAGGAATCCTGCTAGTACAGCAAAAATCAAAGCAATACTGCCAGCAAAATAGGGTCTGCCACGTGATTCGAGATACTCCATCCTGCTCAGGAAACGGTCTACATTCTCCAGGCACAATTCCGGCATTTCGTGTTTCAGCCAGCGAAAAAACTGGATAGGGCTGAATCCTGGTGCTGGGATACGAATGATTTTTCCGTTTTTCAGTACGAATTTTACTCCCCAGACTCCTAAATGAGGATAAGCGTCGACACCAGAGAGATCTTCCTGCTTGAGGATCACTTTTTTGTGGAGTGGTTTCTTAATACGCCATTCATTGTTCTGGAATTCGATTTGCGTAAACTGAACACGAGCCCTATCGAGGGCAAGCACGATGAGAATGAATGCTGCGGGGAATCGTAACAGAATACTCGTCGACCAAAGCCAGAGACTGGTTTCCTGCTGATTTCCGAGAGCGACAGCCAACTCAATTGTGAAGACGATCAGGGTGAGTAGGAGTGGGATGTGGTTCCTGAATACAGGTTTAAATGCCTGTTTATCTGATGATTCGGACATTAATTTCGCATCCAGCTAAATTTTAGTTTATAGCCACATTTGCAATGTTGATGGGTGTCCTGGTTGAACCTTGAACTTGACTTAAGGTTACGCTCTTATTCGGGGTGAATGCAAGCTGATCGAAATTTTGAATATCCATTGGATAATCTGAAACTGAGACTAAGCAGACAGGGGAGCAATCGTAAGAATCATAATGTTAACCTGTGTCAAGTATCTTGCCTTCCGAGATGATTTGTGCTATACTCGATCAACCTATCACGAGTAAGCGCATCTCACTATTGAGAAATTATTCGTGGATTGAAAATACGCTGATATTTTCTCATCATTCGGAAATAGGTTTCATGCACGGTTTACTTTGAGTTTGTTAAAGGTGTAGGGGTATGTATATTGTACGTTGTTCAGTTTGTTCTGACCACACACACGAAGCAAAATTAACTGCGTGAGTACCTTCCTGTTCTATAAAATTTAATGATGGAATTCAGAGTGGAGGTAGGGAGAGCCCTGCTCCAAAATAATCGTGATATGGGTGAGCTTTTAACTGCATAGGGGATTGATTTGTGGTATATTAAGAGTTTACTTCCCAGAACTTATCAGGAGAGCAATGCCATTGATTTTTTGCAGAATGTGTTGCAGCGCACGTTTATGTTGCGTTTAATAGTCGTAAACTATATCAAAAGGGAGACTCAGTAATTCTGATTCAATTACTCTAATAATTCAAAATCAGGATTGCAGAGTTGTTTCAATTATTTTTTGCTGAAGAGTAGCAGAAGGATTGAACACGAATTGGAAAGTGAGTTATCAAGAAACATAGTTATTGATTTAGGAGAGTCGCATGAAACGGTTATACTTGTCACTTGCGGTTATTATTTTACTTACGAGCAGTTTGCTGGCGCAGGAACATTTTACTCCTGTTCCTCCAACTGGACAACCCTATGCAGTCGTTGTGTCTAACGCAACTATTGACGGGGATGTTGTCGAAGCTGGAGATGAAATTGGTTTCTTTGACGTAAACGGTGATGGCGACCTCTTTTGTGTTGGCGCCGTAGTTTACGAAGGAAATTTCCCACTTCCCTCGACAGCCTGGGAAGGTGATGAAGCGAATGATCTGGAGGGGTATACTGCTGGTAATCCAATGGTATTCAAAATCTGGGATTCTTCTGCCAATGCAGAGCTCGATGCAGAGTACCAGATTGTTGATGGTCATGGAAACGGCAATTACGGTTTTGGACCTTACGCTGAAGTCGAACTCACAGCGGGTGGTGGCGGTGAAGAAGCACCAGAAATTACTGTCAACCCAACAGAGCTGAATTTTGGCAATGTTATTGTCGGCGAAATGGACGAGATGGATGTCGTAATCACCAATGATGGCGATGCCGATCTCAACATTTTGAATATGGAACTCGAAGGTGATGGATTCAATGGCGATGTCATTGTTGAGGATGTTATCGCTCCCGGTGAACAACGTACTATTACCATCAACTTCAGCCCGACAGATGTAATGGAGTATACTGGGAGTTTGACCATTAACAGCGATGATACGGATGAAGGTACCATTGTTGTAGGTCTTTCCGGTATGGGTGCAGAAGAGGGCGGTGGTGAATTCCACTTTGACTCTGTTCCACCAACTGGACAGCCTTACGCGGTTGTTATTGCATCTGCAATGATAAATGACGTTGACGTAGATATTGATGATGAAATTGGCTTTTTCGACAGCAATGCGTTTGGCGATGATATTTGTGTTGGGTCATTAGTATTTGATGGAGATTTTCCCGCTCCGATGACTGCCTGGGAAGGTGATGAAGCAAATGGTCTTCCTGGCTATGAAGCTGGCAACCCTATGATCGTTCGTCTCTGGGATGCTTCAGAACAAATGGAATATGATGCTGAGTTTCAAATTGTTGATGGTCATGGAAACGGCAACTACGGTTTCGGTCCTTATGCTGAACTGAATGTTTTTGTCGGTGAACTTGATGAAGCCGATATTAATGTTTCCCCGACTCAATTAGGTTTTGGAACGGTAACAGTTGGTAATGATGCCATGCTCGATGTTACCATCGAAAATGTTGGTAATGAAGACCTCACAATCACTTCAGTTGAGTTTACTGGTGATGCAGTCTTTACCGGTGGAGCTCTTGACAATGTTACCCTCGCCCCGGGTGAGATGGAAGTTTATACAGTCACATTTGCACCTGACGCTGTGCAGGACTATACAGGAACACTTACCATTAACAGTGATGATCCTGATGAAGGTGTTATTGATGTTGCATTGTCAGGTTCCGGCTTTGAAGAGGGTGATGAGCATTTCAACGCGGTCAATCCGACTGGTCAGCCTTATGCGATTGTAGTTTCCAGTGCCACTATCGAAGGTGATCCCATTGAAGAGGGTGACGAAATTGGGTTTTTCGATAGCAATGAAGCCTTTGGCGATAATATTTGTGTTGGTGCGGCTGCATTTGAAGGCAACTTCCCCTGGCCAATGAGTGCCTGGGAAGGTGATGAAGCAAATGGGCTTCCCGGCTATGAAGCAGGCAATCCGATTGTCGTCCGTGTCTGGGATGCTTCAGCTGAAATGGAATATGATGCGACCTTTGAAATTGTCGAAGGTCATGGAAACGGTAATTATGGCTTTGGTCCCTATGCAGAATTAAACATTATGGTAGGTGGTGAAGAGCCTGTAGCAGATATAAATGTTTCACCGATGGAAGTTAATTTTGGTGATGTGATCATTGGCGAGATGGAAACATCCGATATCACCATCAGCAATATGGGTGATGACGACCTGAACATCATCAATATGCAACTCGAAGGTGCCGGTTTTGATGGTAATGTGATTGTTGAAGATACCATTGAACCGGGTGATACCAGAACAGTTACCATCGAATTTTCTCCGGCTGAACTCATTGAATATATGGGTACACTGACAATTACCAGTGACGACCCTGACGAAGGAACTGTTGTTGTCAACCTATCCGGAATGGGAGCAGAAGAAGGTGGTGGCGAATTCCACTTTGAACCTGTCCCCCCAACTGGTCAACCCTATGCCGTTGTCATTTCCGGTGCGATGATTAATGATGTTGAAGTAGCTCCTGACGATGAAATTGGCTTCTTCGACAACAACGCGTTTGGTGATAACCTCTGTGTTGGTTCTCAAGTATTCGACGGCGATTTCCCTGCACCGATGACGGTTTGGGAAGGTGATGAAGCGAATGGTCTGCCAGGTTATGAAGCTGGCAATCCAATGCTCGTACGTCTCTGGGATGCATCAGAGCAAATGGAATACGATGCTATCTTTGAAATAGTTGATAACCATGGTAATGGTAACTATGGATTTGGTCCTTATGCTGAATTGATCGTTATGACTGGTCAGCAGCAAGCAGAGGCCGATATTGAAGTTACCCCGACCAATGTCAACTTCGGCAATGTTCTCATCGGCAACATGAGCACTTTTGATGTTACTATCGGCAATGTAGGTGATGATAACCTGAATATCCTCAACATGGTACTTGAAGGTGCTGGTTTTGATGGTAATGTTATTGTTGAAGATATGATTGAACCCGGTGACGAACGCACAGTAACACTTGAATTCTCACCAGTCGAAGCAATTCAGTATGATGGTACGCTTACTATTACCAGTGACGATCCTGATGAAGGTACAGTTGTTGTCACGTTAACTGGTATGGGCTTTGAACAGGGTGAAGAACACTTTAATGCTGTTCCACCAACTGGTCAGCCTTATGCAATCGTAGTTTCCAGCGCCACAATCAATGGCGTCCCCATTGAAGAAGGTGATGAAGTCGGATACTTCGACAACAATCAATTCGGCGACAACCTCTGTGTCGGCTCTGGTGTCTCAGAAGGTAACTTCCCCTGGCCGATGACAGCCTGGGAAGGTGATGAAGCGAACGGTCTGGCTGGATATGTCGCTGGTAACCCGATCATTGTTCGTATCTGGGATGCATCCGAAATGATGGAATACGATGCTACCTTTGAAATAATCGATGGTCATGGTAATGGTAACTATGGATTCGGTCCTTATGCCGAACTCGATGTAATGGTTACCATTGAAGATGGTCCTGAGATTGATGTCCAACCAATGATGGTTACTTTCGGTCCTGTTGATGTTGGTGATGCTGTTAATACTGATATCACAGTCAGCAATACTGGTAATGCCGACCTGGTAGTTGATGCATTGACAATTGCTGGTGGTGACGGTGTCTTCACAACTGCAACCCAGGCTCCATTCACTGTTCCTGCTGGTGAAAATCAGATCGTGAATGTTGTCTTCACCCCTGAAGCTGGCATTGACTATAACGGCACATTAACCATTAGCAGCAATGATGCTGATGAAGCGACAGTTGAAGTTGATCTCAATGGTACGGGTGTTGGCGAATTGGATCAGCCGAATATCGTTGTTAACCCTGGTGTTATAAACTTTGGAAATATTGCGGTTGACTTTACTGTTAATAGAAACTTAACCATCTCTAATAACGGTGACGAAGATCTCCTCGTTAACTCCATCGAAATTGGTGGTGATAACGTATTTGAAATTGATGAACAGCAGGATGATATCCTGATCCCACCAGATCAGAATCACGTCGTTATTGTTAGCTTTACCCCCGCAGCGGAGCAGGCGTATGCTGCTGCGATCACGATCACCAGTAATGATCCTGATCAGGGTACAATTACAGTTAACCTGAGTGGTACTGGTGTTCCACCAGGTGAAATGCATTTCCAAGAGGTTCCCCCGACTGGACTGCCTTACGCGATCATTGTAACCAGTGCATGGCTTGATGAAGATCAGACCATTTCAATTGATGAAGGTGATGAAATCGCGTTCTTCGATACAATGGACGATGGTGAAACGATTTGTGTCGGTGCTGAGATTTGGGATGGTGAATGGCCGAACCCAATGACTGCCTGGGAACGTGATGAAGCCAACGAACTGCAGGGATATATCCAAGGTAACCCGATTCAGTATAGAATCTGGGATGTATCTGCACAGACTGAATACACGGCTGAAGGTGAAATTGAAAACAACCGTGGTAATGGTACCTACGGATTTGGTCCCTACACTCAGGTGCATATTGCAGTCACGGGTAACTTGGAAGCAGACATCAATGTTTTCCCAAGTCCACTTGGCTTTGGTAACGTTGTCGTGAATAATGATCTAACCCTTAACCTTAATATACGCAATGATGGATTCGCTGATCTGACAGTCAATAGTGTCAGTTATCAGGGTAACCAGGTGTTCGCAATAGGCGCATTTGAGCCGGTGGTTTTAGCCCCGGCAGAAGTAACTACAGTTGATGTAACTTTCAGTCCGACAGCAGTTCAGCAGTATACTGGAACAATTACAGTTCAAAGTGATGATCCTGATGAAGGAACAGTTACTGTAAACGTTTCCGGTAGTGGTATTGAAGAAGGTGATACTCACTTTATTGCAGTTGAAGAAACTGGTCAACCTTACGCTGTCGTCGTAGACCAGGCATACTTTAATGATGAATCGCTGCAAGCTGGTGATGAAATCGGTATCTTCGATGGTCAGCTTTGTGTTGGGATGTCAGTGATTCCCGATCCTGTTGAATGGCCACTTCCGATGGTAGCCTGGGAAGGTGATCCAGATAATGGTCTGCCAGGATTTACAGATGGCAACCCAATCATCTTCCGTACCTGGGCTGATAATGTGGATGAAGTTGCTGATCCTACATACTTTGAAGGTGATGGCACTTTTGGAGTGATGCCATTCACTGAAGTGATTTTGAATATGCCAGAAAACCAGGATGCGCCAGATATTCTCGCACCACTTGGTTTCCCGTTTGGCAATGTTGAAGTCGGACAGGATCTGACACTCGATGTTCCAATTCAAAATGTTGGTTTCCAAACACTTACAATTACTACGACTGTTGGTGGAGATGCTGAATTCTCTGCGAACAACGTAACTGATTTTGATATTGCACCAGGACAGATTTATCTGCTGCCAGTTACCTTCAGCCCAACTGCTGAACAGGCTTTCACTGGCACATTGTCCATCTCGTCAAATGATCCTGATGAACCAAATGTTCAAGTAGCACTTACAGGTACGGGTGTCGGCGCAGATGATCTTCATTTTGATCCCGTCGCCCCGACTGGACAGCCTTATGCAATTGTTATCGATGATGCTACGATCAACGGTTTACCGTTATCACCAGGCGATGAAATAGCCTTCTATGATATTACGCTTGAAGGTGAGTTCCTTTGTGTTGGCGCTGGAGTTTACGACGGTCAATTCCCGGAGCCACTTCCATTAACTGCCTGGGAAGGTGATGAGGCGAACGACCTGCCTGGTTACATAGATGGTAACCCCATGCTCTATCGTCTCTGGGATGACAGCGAAGGCAACGAGTACAATGCCACTGGTGAAATTGTAGATGGTCACGGTAACGGCAACTATGGCTTCGGTCCTTATGCGGAAGTTATCCTGACTGCGGGCGAATTGGTGCTTGGTGTTAACAGTATTGCAATTGACTTCGGTCCAGTGATTGTAGGTGAGACTGCAACGTTTGACCTGATTATTACCAACTTCGCAGAACAAACAGTCGCAGCCACTGCAGTGGTAGGTGGTGACGCAGAATTCAGCGCGCCTGATTTCAATAATGTTGATATTGATCCTCAGGATACCGCTACATTAACCGTCAGCTACACACCGACGGCTGAAGAAGCGAACACAGGTCAAGTAACCATCAGCAGCCCGGCAATGATGAATGATATCATCGTTGATTTAACTGGTACTGGTTATGTTCCAACCGCTGAAGTTGAAGGTCTTGTGTACGATATCTGTACGACTGCCGCGATCGAAGGTGCTACTGTAACATTTGCACAGTCGACCACAACCACCGATGAAGATGGTTACTATTTAATTACTGGTCTTCCAATCGGTGATGTTCAGTTCAGTGTGACCGCCCCTGGCTTTGTTGCGCAAACTGGCACGATGGCATTGGCTGAAGGATTCAATGAGCGAAACTTTGAAATGGTACCATTTGGCACTATTGAAGGTATCGTTACAATCTGTAATAATGGTGGTCCTCTGCAAGGTGTAGATGTATTTGTTGGAGGTAACCCGGATCCGATCACAACTACAGATGCCAATGGTGCATACGTTGTTCCTGATCTGACACCTGGTGTTGCTTATGACCTTACATTTGATCATCCAACATACTGGCCTGAAACAGTGAATGAAATCACTGTACTGCAGTGCGAACCGACAATTAACGATGTCGTACTCGAATTCCCGGCAGCGGATCCAGAAGTTAATACACTTGACTTCGAGGTTGTCATTGGCGCACAAGATGGCGATTCAACGGCTACAATGACCTTCAACCTGAATAGTGTTGGTTGTGGTGAATTGCAGTACTTCTTTACGACAATTGATGATTCACTGGGCAGCACAATTCTGTTTAACCCGGAAACAGGTGCAATTCCTTCCGGTCAGACTGGCGAAATCGAAGTAACAGTTGACTTCGGTCAGTTTGCACAGGATTATGAAATTGAACATGGTGCTGAGTTCACCACCACAATCACTGTTGATGGCGACCGTCTTGCACAACCGCAAGATATCACAATCAACATTATGGTAACGAATTCAATTATCGAACAGATGCTGGCTACTCCGACAGTGTTTGCGTTACACCAGAACTTCCCGAACCCGTTCAACCCGACAACTCAGATTCGTTTTGATCTGGTTGAACCGCAAATGGTCACTATATCTGTCTTTAACGTGGTTGGTCAGGAAGTCGCACGTCTCGCAGACGGTCAGTACTCTGCTGGTTACCACCATGTAACATTCGATGCCAAAAGCCTTCCAACGGGTATCTATTTCTACAGCATCAAGAGCAACAAACTCAACGATCTGAAGAAGATGATGCTTGTGAAGTAAACATGCTTATCGGAAGATATTGATAAATATCTTCACTATTTGAAAATAGCACCGCCAGTTGGATTCATTCAACTGGCGGTTTTTTCATTAGTGCAAAAAAAACACGGCTCATTCGAACCGTGCTAAACTTATGGAGTGAGGTGTATTCGGGTTGCTACCAGGAACTGTTGCCCTGATTTGTGCGAACCACGCCAAGTGCTGACAGACCTTTCTGACCCTGTTCCACTTCAAATTCCACTTCATCTCCCTCATTCAAGCTTTTGAAGCCATCACCTTCAATCGCACTGAAATGTACAAATACATCTTCACCTTCATCTGATTCAATGAAACCAAAACCTTTCTTCGAATCAAACCATTTAACTTTACCTTTCATCGTACAAGAACACCTTTCTGTAATACAGACTGAATTAAGAACGATCGTTCATCCGTCCGACCTCTTTATAAAATAGTCGGTGTCATCATTGAATGCAATCATGAGACATCATGTTTTCAAATTATTTTGCGAATGGAAATAGGGCTTGAAATTCGATTGAAGTGTGAGTGTCTTATCCTCATCTCTGTTTTGTGTTGCTACTTGAGAAGTATTCTTTTGTAACGCATCGCTACTCTGAGGTTTAAGTATTTAGTTCTAAGGGTCTTTAACGGGGATGAAGCATGATAAGGGAACCACTCAAAGAGATATTTCTGACCATCGAAAATCGTAACCATGTGATGTTGTTTGAGGAACGCTGTAATAATAGTTAAATTCACTGCTTCTAAAGTCTTTAGAGATGCAGATGTCGTAGTATCGAGACCCTCTTTACTGTTTTCCAGCCTTATCACAGAAACAGGATCGTGACTTTTGAATTGCCATCCTCTTATTTCTATTATAACTTCACTTTATTTGCCTGAATTTGATGATTCACTCTTGATTGGCATCACATTTGTACTTTAACTATCGAGAGCCAGAATTGAATCTGCAATTGGAATATCATACAACTACCCCATGGGAGAAAAAATGGAATCAAAACTCCGTCTATCCCTGATGGCGTTGCTGCTTTGCCTCGCCTTCAGTGTAACTACTGCAACATCATTCGCCGCTTCTGACGATAACAGTGGGTTTTTCAGATATCCTGACATACGAGGTGATTTAGTCGTTTTCACTTCTGAGGGTGATCTCTGGTCAACGTCCCTAAGCAACGGCGGTTTAGCGACAAGATTGACTCGTGACAATGGTGAAGAATCGTACGCTCGTATCAGTCCAGATGGGAAATGGATTGCGTTTTCTGGCGAATACGATGGCAACAAGGATATTTATATCACACCAGCAATGGGTGGCGAGGCGGTACGACTGAGCTTTCATCCAGCGGTCGATGAGGTGACGGGATGGACTGCGGACAGTAAAAACATCATTTTCCGCAGTAACCGAGATCAGGCAAATCGTGACTGGAATCTTTATTCAGTACCCGTTAAGGGTGGCGCACCAATGGATATTGGGTTGGATAAAGGTACACGTATCAGCTATGAACCGAAGGGTGACCGATTCGCATATACCCGTCTGCGTCGTGAAGTTCGTCCCTGGAAACGGTATAAGGGCGGCTGGGCGATGGATATCTGGCAGGGGAACCTGAAAACACAGCAGTTCAAAAAACTGACAAAATTTGATGGTACGGACGCTTTCCCCATGTGGGTTGCTGACCGAATTTACTTCACTTCTGACCGCAGTGGACGCACGAACATCTTCAGTATGGACGCCAACGGTGGAGGTATCCAACAACACACATTTGAAGATAAATACGATGTCCGTTTCCCATCCACCGACGGCATGAAAATTGTTTTCCAATTGGCAATGGATATCTGGTCTTACGATATCGCCACTGGGAAGACAAGCAAGGTAAATATTGACCTTCCTTCAGATCGTTTCCAGGCACGGGAACGTATCATCAATCCAGGGAAATACATTGATTATGCTTCTATACCCGACAATGGCAAACGCGTTGCATTCGCAGCACGAGGCGATGTCTTCACATTCCCGGTTGAAGAGAAGGGGTATGTCAGACGTCTGACTCGTTCAGAGGATTCTCGTGAACGGTATGTCGCTTTCAGCCCGGATGGAAAAACAGTAGCAATGATGTCGGATGCCAGTGGAGAGGACGAAATCTGGCTGGCACCATCGGATGGCTCGGAAGAGCCAAAGCAACTCACTAAGGGTGGAAGTATGTGGCGCTTCCCAATGACCTGGTCGCCTGATGGTGAAAATCTCCTCTTCGCTGATAAAAAAGGGGTACTCTGGTTAGCGGATGCCAAATCAGGAAAACTTACCAAGGTGAGCGATACATCTGCCTGGGAAATCCGCAGTTACGAATGGGCACCAGACTCCAAGTGGATCGCCTGGGCTGAATCAGCCGAAAACTGGTACCAGGATATCTGGGTGTACAACCTGGACACAAAGAAAAAACATCGTGTATCCAAAGAAATGACAAACGATTATGATGTTACCTGGGATCCCGAAGGAAAGTATCTCTACTACCTAGCCGATAGCTGGTTTAATCCAGTAACCAGCGTGGTGGATGAAACCCATATTTATAATCGGACGACCAAAGTTCACATGATTCTCTTGAAAAAAGATACTGAGAACCCTTTCGCTCCAAGTCTGGTAGAAGCCTTTGAGGAGGATGAGGAAGAAAAGAAAGACGACAAGAAGAAAGATGACAAGGAAGATGAGGAAGAGGAAGAAGGCGTTAAAGTTGAAATTGATTTTGATGGTATCCTCGACCGTATCTATGTCATGCCCATCGACGCCAATAATTATGGCAGCCTTGTTGGTACCAAAGGAAGAATCTACTATGGTTCCTGGGATAACTGGGGTATGATGGATGAGGAAGACCATAAGAAAGGTCTGTCATTCTACACCTACGATCTCGAAAAGAAAGAGGTTGAAGAGATCGGCAAGATTAAAAACCTCAGTGTCAGCGCAGATAAAGCCAAGTTCCTTGTCCAGGATGATGGAGGCACCTGGATGGTTATGGATGCCGGTTCGACAAAACTCCCGGAGGAGGATGGCAAAGTAGATACCGGTGACTGGACAATGACTATTAGTCCTCGTGCTGAATGGCGTCAAATCCTGCGTGAAGTATGGCGTTGGCAGCGCGACTTCTTCTACGATCCCGATATGCACGGAGTCGATTGGGATGGAGTCTGGAAACAGTACAGCGAACTATTGCCTCGAATCACCACACGTGCCGATTTGAATGATCTCATCTCTGAGATGATTGGCGAACTGAATATCGGTCATGCCTATGTTTGGGGCGGTGATATGCTTGATGGCAATCACGTTCGTATTGGGCTGCTTGGAGCCGATCTGAAACCGCATAGTTCAGGTGCTTATGAGGTTACTCACGTATTATATGGAGATGGCTGGGGTGACGAACCAGTCAGTCCATTGGCACCCTCACTTGGCAATGTACAAGAGGGTGAATACATCGTTGCGGTGGATGGTGTCGAGCTGAAAAGTGGTGATAACATCTACCGCCATCTGGTTGATAAATCTGGTGTTGAGGTTATGCTCTCGGTGAACAGTTCGCCCAAAATGAGCGGTGCCAGAGATGTGCTGGTCAAAACCATGGGCAGTGAGAGCAAACTTCGTTATCTCGATTGGGTACGTGATCGTCGTGAATATGTTGAAAAGCAGACGAACGGTAAGGTTGCCTATGTTCACATGCCTGAGATGATGACCATGGGTCTTTCCATGTGGGGCAGGATGTACCTCGCTCAGAACAAGAAGGAAGGTCTCATCATTGATGTCCGTTACAATGGCGGTGGATTCATCGCAGAACAGGTACTAAGTATGCTGCAAAGGGATGTCTGGAGCCGTGGCAAGGGACGTGAGACTCCTATCTATCATCGTCCAAATTCAGCATTCTATGGTCCTATGGTTGCGCTCTGTAACCATGAAGCTGGTTCCGATGCAGAAACCTTCAGCGAAGGATTCAAACGTTTGAATCTTGGAAAACTGATTGGTACTCGTACCTGGGGTGGCTGGGTTGGTATTCGTGGTGGACGACCTACTGTAGATCGTGGTGGAAACACTCAGCCCGAATTCTCAGGATGGGGTGCTCTTGATGGCAAATGGCTGATCGAAGGTACAGGTGTCTATCCTGATATCGAAGTCGTTGATGAACCGGCAAAACGAATTGCCGGCGAAGACCCGCAATTGGATCGTGCGATTCTCGAAGTTACCAATGCCATGAAAACCTGGCCGAAGTTGGCTGATCCACCGGCATACCCGGATAAATCTATCGAGATTAAACACATGAAGTAGGTTTGACTTGAGAACTTAAATTAAATCCTCCCTGTTGAATTTGACAAACAGGGAGGATTTTTTTATCAGGATCATTGATCTCCAGGTTTGCATATCTGTTGTAATACGCCATAATGTCTTCTTGTTTTCAGGTTAGTACTGCATCCCAAAGAATCATGAAATATTACCCGCCAGTCGCCGGTTTTGGATCGTCACGCACTGTTTTACGTTTCCATATATAATAAACAGCAGGTATGATGATCAGGGTAAGCAACGTCGAACTGACCAACCCGCCTACCATGGGTGCTGCAATCCGTTTCATCACGGAGGAACCTGTGCCGTGTCCGATCATGATTGGCAATAAACCAATCAGTGTTGTTGCAACGGTCATTAGTTTTGGTCGAACACGTTCAACCGCTCCCTCACGTATCGCTTCGCGAAGCTCTGACACGAATGTCAGTTTACCTTCAGCAAGGTGCCTTTTGTACGCTTCGTCAAGATATACCATCATCACAACTCCAGTTTCTGCCGCAAGACCAAGCAGAGCGATGGTACCAACAGCAACAGCCACACTTGTATTGAATCCGAGGATGTACATCAGCCATACCGATCCGACTACTGCAAAGGGAAGACTACCCAATACGATTAGCGATTCGGCGATGTTGCCAAAATGCATATAGAGGAGCAGGAAAATGACAAGAAGCGTGAGCGGAACAATCAATTTCAACCTTTGTGCGGCACGTTCCATATACTCAAACTGTCCTGACCAAACCATACTGTAACCGACTGGCAGCTCAAGTTCGGTGTGAATAGCCTGCTGTAAACGTTCGACCAGCCCACCAATATCTGATTCCCTTGAATCAACAAATACCCAAACTGTTTTGCGGGCGTTTTCAGTTTTAATCATCGGGGGACCATCGGTAATGCTGATATTTGCCACCTGGGCTAGCGGTACCTGTCCACCAACAGGCGCAGGAATCCGTATCCGGTGGATGTCAGAGAGATCATCCCTGCGTTCACGTGGATAACGAACGTTGATGGGATAACGCGCCTGTCCTTCAACTGTCCAGGTAACATTCATTCCACCTAACGCAGTTTTAATCACATCTTGAATATCTCCGGTGGTGAGTCCATACCGTGCAGCCATCTGGCGATCAATGTCGATGTCGATGTATCGTCCACCTGTGACCCGTTCCGCATACGCGCTGGTTACTCCCTCAACAGTTGCCACGATACCTTCCACTCGTTCTCCGAGTGCTGCCAGGCTGTCCAGATTGTTGCCCATGATCTTGATACCAACCGGGGTTTTAATCCCTGTAGAGAGCATATCTATTCGGGTTTTAATCGGCATCGTCCAGGCGTTTGTCAATCCGGGGAATTGAATTGCGGCATCCAGTTCCTTGATTAAACTGTCTATATCCACGCCTTTACGCCACTTCTCCCGGTCTTTCTCCAGGATTATGGTGGTTTCCAACATACTGAGTGGAGCGGGATCGGTTGCGGTCTGCGCACGTCCTGCTTTGCCAAATACATGCTGCACCTCCGGGAAGGAGGCAATTATACGGTCAGTCTGCTGCAGAACTTCACGCGCTTTCTCAGGGCTGATCCCGGGTGGAGTGGTTGGCATGTAAAGTAAATCGCCCTCATTTAATGGTGGCATAAACTCACTGCCTAATTTTGAGTAGGGAAACCAACTGACACCAACCACCAACACTGCGAGCAAAATGGTAAGCACCGGGTGACGTAACACCTGCCGAATGAGTGGGTTATAACCCGCTATTGCGATACGGCTGATCGGGTTCTTCGATTCGCTTGGGATTCGACCACGTATAAAAAGCGACATCAGTACCGGAATCAAAGTTATTGCAAGCAATGCCGATGCAGCCATGGCGAAGGTCTTGGTAAAAGCCAAGGGACTGAACATGCGACCTTCCTGAGCCTGAAGACTGAAGACAGGGAGAAAGCTGATGGTGATTATCAGGAGACTGAAAAAGAGCGCAGGACCTACCTCAACTGCGGCATCTCGAATAATTTGAGCATGAGGTTTTTTACCAGCATCTCGCTCTAGGTGCTTGTGAGCGTTTTCCACCATGACGACACTGGCATCCACCATAACTCCAATCGCAATGGCGATACCTCCGAGACTCATAATATTAGCATTTATCCCCAACCAACGCATAACCAACAAGCTGATCAGCACCCCAACTGGCAGTGTAATGATCGCAACCAGGGCAGAACGCGCATGTAGAAGGAAAAGAAGGATGATCAAAGCGACAACGATCATCTCCTCAACCAACTTGACGTTTAGTGTTTCAATGGCACGCATTATCAATCCTGAACGATCGTATGCCTCTACAACTTCCACCCCTTCAGGGAGTCCGGCTTTGAGCTCTTCGATCTTTTGTTTGACAGCTTTGATCGTCGCAAGAGCGTTTTCGCCATACCGCATCACGACAATTCCGCCTACAACCTCACCTTCTCCGTTCCATTCGGCGATACCACGTCGAAGCTCGGGTCCAACACGTACATCAGCGACCTGCTTCAAGATCATCGGGTGACCATTCTCGTCAGTCCCAAGGCTGATTGATTCTATTTGTCGAATCACCTCTTCACTGGATTTTCCCCTCAAGTATCCTAAGCCGCGGACAAAATACTCGGTCTCCGCCATTTCAACGAGTCTGCCGCCTACATCATTGTTTGAATTGCGAAGCTGCATACGTACATGGGATAAAGGGATATTCAGAGCAGCGAGTCGATCAGGATCTACAACGACCTGGTATTGTTTAACAAATCCACCAATGCTGGCAACCTCAGCGACACCGGGTACAGTTTGTAATTCATATCGCATATACCAATCCTGAAGGCTTCTAAGTTCAGCCAGGTCATGCTGGTCACTCTGAAGAGTGTATTGATAAACCCAGCCCAGTCCGGTTGCATCTGGACCGAGACGTGGGTTGACCCCTTCTGGGAGCTGTCCGGCTGCTTGATTCAGATATTCAAGCACACGACTTCGCGCCCAATAGAGGTCGGTTCCATCTTCAAAGATGAGGTAGACCATGCCAAAGTTGAAGAAACTGAATCCGCGTACATCCTTAACATGAGGAACAGCTAAAAGGGAAGTTGTGAGTGGGAAAATGACCTGGTCTTCTACTACTTGAGGTGACTGACCGGGAAAATCTGCCATCACAATAACCTGCACATCGCTCAGGTCGGGAATTGCGTCCACCGGAAGAGTGTAAAGTGCCCAGATTCCACCTGCCACAATCGCAGTGGTCAACAGCAATACCAGCAGGCGATGTTTTATGGAGATTTCTATTATATGTGTGATCACGTTCATGATTTATTCCATAGTTTTCAGAATTCGAGGATTCCAAACAACTTCATCAGGTTACAGATCAGTGCTGATGTGCTGGCATTGCGGAATTGTCTGTTGATTTGAGTCCGGCAATCCTACGCTGCACTGCTTCCTGCAACTTGGCTTCGCTATCGAGGAGGAATTGACCACTAGTTACCACCTGCTCACCTTCCTCAAGGTTGTGAGTGATTTCATAGTAGGTGTCAGTTTCCATGCCCAGATGTACTTCTCGTGGTTCGAACTTGCCAGCATCTAGTTTCACAAATACAAGATCACGTTTGCCGCTACGGATCACCGCCTCTTTTGGTACTGCGATGACGTCGTACACTGGATTTGCAAAAATCCGAACATCCACAAACATCTCTGGCATAAATAACAGCTTTGGGTTATCGAGAACGATGCGAAGTTCGGCTGTCCGATGTTTTGGATCTAGAACGGGATAGATAAAGTCGAGGGTTCCCTCTACCGATACGTCCTGGTTGTAGGGGTTCACAACTGAGACCCGATCTCCTTTGGAAACCCAGGGGAGTTCAAATTCATAGATGTTTGTGCGAATCCAGATCGGGTTTAACTCTGCAATAGAGAAAAGGTTGTTGCCAGCTTTTACGTGACTACCTTCCACGATAAACTTTTCGAGAACAGTACCATTGGCAGGTGCCACCAGTATAAGAGTGCGTTGAACTTCACCAGAATCACTTATCCGCTGAATTTGCTCATCGGATATTTCCCAAAGCTCGAGACGACGTTTGGCAGCTTCGACCAGACGAGCGGAACTCTGTTTTTCAAGCGCCAGCAGGTATTCCTCCTGAGCGTTAAGTAGGGCAGGGCTGTAAATTTCCAATAGGGGATCACCAGCCTTAACACGTTCGCCGGTCGTGTTCACAAACAATTTTTCGATCCAGCCATCAACACGTGAATTGACGATCATTTTCTGGTCTTCCGCAACTGTCACAATACCATCTGAACGTATTTCACGGAAGAGATCGCGTCGCTCAACAACGGCAGTCCTGACGCCGATTGACTGCAGGGTTACCGGATCGATCGAAACTATACCCTTTCCACCTGAAGCTGTACCCGACTTCAGGGGGGTAAGCTCCATCTGGCATATCGGGCAAATACCCGGTTCCTCCTGGATTACATTCGGGTGCATGCCGCATGTCCAAAGAGTTTTCTCCTCTTCACCCGAACTGGTGATCGACGGTTCCTCGCTCTCTTTTTCGTGCATCCCTTCGGTATTCTCGTGATTGTGTGCATCTTTATCACTGCTTTTATCATCTGTTTTTTGTCTTGGTTGGTAGTAAGGGGATTCGGTTATTGGAATACGACCATCTCCAGGTTGAGCGAAGAGCATCATTGGATTGTCACTGTCTATGTAAATATCCGATTCGTCCGGTAGTGGAGTATTTATCGTATGCCCCTCTACTCTGCTTAATGACATACCACAGATGCTGCATTCAGACTCATGATCTGCCGCCTCCCAGGGATGCATAGCACAAACATATAGGTCTTCGTAAGTTTTAGATTTATGCATATCGTATTTGGCGTGATCTGAATGTTCGCTCTGAGCAACCGCACTTACGATGAATGCAGGAGTGAAGTGTATCGTGAGTGCAAACAATGCAATTCCTGCCGCTAAAGGTGCAATGCTGTAAATTTTTTTAATATATCGTTTCATCATTTATTCTCCTTCAGGATTGAATCATCAGAGGGCAGCAATCCCCTCCCACCAATCATTTCCACAATCGTAACCCGAACATCGGCGCGTTGCCTTCTATGTTGCAGTTGACGCAATTGTGAATCTATCAAGGCTTTTTCAGCTCCCAGAAATGCTTCAACGTCTATGCTTCCTGATGCGTAAGCGCTTGTAGTTGATTTCAGTGCAGCTTTTGCCAGAGGTAAAATTTCTTCAGCGTAGAGGATGAGCTGTTCTTCGTGACGACGATCTTCATCCAGCAGGTCTGCCAGCTTCCAGATCAATCGTAACTTAACAGATTCCTCAGAAGATTTTACCGACCGCTCTTGTGCTACAGCTTCCTGAACTGCCATATTTTGTTTTGAACCTGCGAAAATTGGTAGCGTTACGCCCGCAGTTACCGTGAAGAAATCAGGACGTTCCTGTCCATTAATACCATCTTGGCGGAACCCATATCCTGCTCCCAGTTTCAAGTCAGGCAATTTTGATTTTTTTGCGAATTCTATCATCGAATTAGCTGATTCTCGAGATGCACGAACCTTCACCAATTCTGGATTCTGAGTATTCATAGTTTCGACTATTGCAATTGAATCAAGGGTGGAAAAATCCGCTGGTAGACGTGGGGGAGGAAGGTCAGCAGGGAGTACCTGGTATCCAGCAAGTTTAGCGATCTGGCGTTCGGAGCTGCGCGCACGTTGACGTAATTCCATCTGATGCTCACGTAAGCGTGCCCGTTCAGTCTCAAGACGCAGTAATTCCTGCTGATAGCCATGTCCAGTTTCATATTTCGACTGTGTTACATCCAGCAAATTCTCGAGAATAAATATCGTACTATCAATCGCCAGCACAGCCTGTTCCAGGTAGGAACGTTCGTACCATGCTTTTGCGATTTGCGTGGCGACTGTGGCGCGGTAGCCAGTAAATACAGCCTGTTCACGTTTGGTCTGGAAAGATAATGCAGTTCGTTTAATATCAAGCTTACTGCTCAGCGGGATTGTCTGGCTGATATTGATCCACACACCTGTCATAGGCTCCTGGTTCAGATCGAAGCTGTTCACAGGGAGATTCATCATCCCCAGGCTGAACATCGGGTCCATCCATGCACCTGCTTGAGGCTCACGATGTTTTGCCACCTCGATACGTTCGCTCAACGTTTTGAGGTCGGGGTTGTGAAGTAGTGCATTGCTGATGGTGAGGCGTAAATCACTATCTTCTGGTACGATTTGCGCATGAAGTACTGACACTCCGAACAGTAGCACAATAGACAGGATCGCCACAAACGATAGTGGTAGTTGTATCGTTCTCATAGGAATTCCAATTGAATGATGAAAGTAGAAAACAAGGGAATATTGTTTCTGTTCAGTAAGTACAAGCAGAAAACCTGCTATTCAGGGAAGATCAGTTCGCTGAATAGCTCGTTTCACCAGGATTTAACTCTGGCACTGGATTTATCCAGCGTTTACCGAGTCTTTTGAGTATCGTATTGGACAAGTCCAATGCCAATACTCGAAGCAAGTGAGTTGATCCAATAACGATTACTCACCTATCAAAGACATGAGTTAAAAGTAGGTAATTCGCTTGAGTACCTGCAGAAGCTGGTAGAAATGCTTAAACGTAGAAATTGCGTGGAGGTTTTTCCAGGGATCGGGTATGACCAGACAGAATGCTGTCTGACCCTTCGCTTGAAAAAAGTGCGCTCTCTGTGATTGGAAATACAATAAACGAAGCTACGGGTATAGCTGTGAGTGAGAAAGAAGTTGTGCCAGTTGTACGGACACAGGTTAACGGCTCTTCCATCATTCCCGGGCAATCATCACCACAGTTGCATTCCGCACCCATGCAGCAACTCATACCCGCTGCTCGAATGCTGTCTGTGGGATTCGAGTTCACGGCGAAACCTCTCGGTGCGATGATCGAAACCGCGATCATCCATATCCCCGTGAGGAGCACTATTGTATGTCTTGATTGCCTGAGCATGAAACCTGCAAATTTATCGTAATATTCAACTTTCTATACGTCCTAAACCGAACAAGGTTCCCTCGCATCGAAAACTGCCTCAGTTTAGCAACTCTTCTGGTTTACTGGCTGGCTTTGGACTTGTCCAAAGTCTAATAATTCCCGTTCTGGTTTAATGGCGTTTCTCTAAAGTATATCCGATCGCGTCATATCAGCGTGGGGTTAGCTGGCATCCAGGCAAGTTGCTTAGCCAAATCCGAATACCACTCCTCAATCTTAGAGCGATACCCTCAAAAAATATAGGTACACGAAGCCAATCAACTTTTTGATTGTTTTACTGGTCGTCATTTTATTGTGATTTGTTAATCGTGTACGTAATATACTAGAACAAACCGCTGGAATTATTCTTTGCGATCATTAGGATCTGGCATGATTTCAACTTCAAAAAAGTTCGCAAGACTCTGTTGCCTGGCAGCACTTTCACTTGTCTGCTCAAATTCAATCCATGCACAAACCGAAGTATCGGGTGAGGTTTGGGGTAGATGGTCAAGTGAAGGCAGTCCATATTTAGTAACTGATACCGTTCTGGTTCCGCAAGACAGCTCCTTGTTTATTGATCCTGGTGTCGTTATTGAGTTTCAGGATCAAATTGAAACATCGCTCCCATTTTACGTTCATGGTGCACTGCACGCCGTTGGCGCAGAGGAGGATTCTATTTACTTCCTCTCGCCCGAAGCTCCGTTCCACGGTATTGTCTCCCCAATGGAAATCGATGGTTCCATCATACATCTTGAGTACTGCGTAATTGATTCCGCAGAAAGAGCGATAGAATCATGGTATGGTTTGTATTCGACAATCCGTCACTCATCGATCACCGCAGTTTCTGCTATTGAGGCAAATGAAGAACCAGACACACTTGAATTCTGCACCTTTCATCCTCCGCCCGGACGTGCGTATCTGGGCGCTGTCCTCTTGAACGGTGGCCCCTACTTGATTAAAGATTGCGATGCTCCGGAGACAAGGATCAGCGTCGGCTTTTCACCAACCACACGAATTACGGGTAACACTCTACAAAGTTTGAGCGTTGAGGGTGGTGAATTTGAAATAAGCAGCAATCAGATTACCTTTTCTGTATCTCTCGGTGGTGCAGATGTCGACTGGCTCAACAACACAGTTAATAGGGGTTTTACGATTTCCGGGGGACAAGTTGTCATTGATTCCAGCGAATTCGATTTCCTTATCAGCATCCAAGCGTCTAATTGTGAAGTGGATATCCGTAACTCTAGCTTGACATTCGGTGAGAATAACCTGGGAAATCCAATCCTTTTCTCTAATTCAACTGTAAGCCTCACGAACAATATTTTCAAATCCAGGACAAACGGAATTCGTTTGTCGGGTGTACTTGGCTTTTATTGCCGCAATAACACTATCCAGTCGGATGACAATGGAATCTATTGCAGTGGGAGTGAATTCCCTGATCAGATTATAGAGAACAACATTTTTGTAGGCGATGGCAATCATACAGGAATCAAGTGGTTAGGTAATAATGAGCCGATTATCCGCTACAATTGCTTTTCAAATGTTCCAATTCCTGTTGAGAACACAGAAATGGGCGATGGGAACGTGCTGGCTGATGCTCTGTTTAAGGATGGTGATCCTTTCATTAATGGTGAAGTCGGGTTCGACTACCACCTCCGCCCGGACTCCCCTTGCATCGATGCAGGGAATCCCGAATTGCCTCTCGACCCGGATGGTACCCGCTCCGACATCGGTGCTTTCTTTTACAACCAATCCCAGGACAACCCGCCCGCCATCATCTCACCGGTCGAAGTTATTGCACAGACAAGTGCAGAATTCCGGTACCACGCCGAAGCGATAGATGACCACGGACCCCTGGATTTCGCATTTACAGGACTTCCTGAAGGATTGCAAGTTCGTCCTTCTGAATTGGATTGGACACGCAATGGTCCGCTGATCCATGGCATCCCCATACCACCAGATTCAGTAGATGATGATTGGGAATTCGACTTCACGATTCATGTAGAAGATGGGCTCGGGCAGGAGGATTCGCAGACTGTTCATGTTCGTATGCAGCCCTGTACGGTTATCGGAGGCGAGATGACGGGGATCATTTCAGCCGAAAACAGCCCTTACTTAGTGACCGAAACCATCGTAATCCCCGAAGGGGACAGCCTGCGTATCGAACCGGGAGTGGAATTGAAATTCAGGTATGAAACGAATCCGGATTTCCGCCCCGGACTCATCGCCTATGGCAAACTCACCACGATCGGCACTGCGCAGGACAGCATTCGTTTCATTGGAGAACACGAGGAGCCGAGGTACGAACAGTGGGGGAATATCCAGTTGTTTAACACCGAGGACACCACACGTTTCAGCCATTGTGTGATTCTTGATGCCGATGATTATATCAGCCTGACGAGATCTGCAGCAATGATTATCAGGAATTCACGGATTGATATTAATGGGTATTGTATTAGATCATATCCGGGTTCGTATGTATATGCGGATTCTTGCTATTTTAGAGCCACTGCACTTTATCTTCAAGCTGATAGTGCCACTGTAATAGTTCACAGCAGCACTTTTCAGCGTGAAATCGGTGATTACCCTACAGTGCTACACGTTTTAAATTCAAGCACATTATTGGTTCGAAACAGTATTTTCTTTCGAGGTGTTGGTATCAGTACTGGCAGTTATGGAGAAATAATTGGAAGCCAGTTTTATAACAGTTGGGGCGGTGTGGGATACGGTGGAGGATCTTCTGGCGAAGTGCGGAACTGCATATTTTTTAATTTAAGAAGCGATGAATCTCAAACATGGGGTGTTAACATAAACAGCCTTCCATTAAAATTATTAAATAATAATTTTATTAACAATGACGTAGGAATTCGCAGTCGCGCTGGACAAAATAATGGCGATACACTTTTGTCATTGAGTAATAACATTTTGATGAATAATTATTATGGAGTTTATTCAGAAATAGAAAATGTTGTGTTGGAAAACATTATATATAACAACTTCTTCAACAATGATACTACTCTAGTCAATTGCGAGGTCGGCGAGAACAATCTTTTCATTGACCCATTATTTGCTGATACTACTGACTACTTCCTCTTCAGCAATTCACCAATGATTGATGCAGGACATCCAGATCCAATTTTCAACGATGTAGATGGAACCCGCAACGATATCGGACTCTGGGGCGGACCATACGGACATTCTTATGACTATCCAGTGTCCGTTGCGGAAGATTCAAAAACTCAACCATCAAGCTTCAGGTTAGGTAAACCTTTTCCCAATCCATTCAACAGCGTACAGATGATTCCATTCACCTTACCTGACCGCTCCACGGTTACTGTCACCGTCGTCAACATCGAGGGGCGTCAGGTGCGGAAAATCGACCTCGGTGAACTTCAACCTGACAGCCACACTTTTCTGTGGATGCCGAAAACAGAAGCATCCGGCACTTATTTCATTACGGTAAGCACTGAAAAACACGAAGCGACCGTCAAGTCCATTCTCGCACGGTAGCTTCAGAAAATCAGAAGGAGATTCATCATGGTACAGCGATTCACGATTCCGTTCCTCATAGCGATCTGCTGCGGAAGCTTCTCACCAGCCTTCGGGCAGTTTAACATCGACGATGATTTTACCCAAGATACAACTCTTGTTGCTGGAACCTATGTCGTCAGCGACACAGGTGATGTTTTTGAGCGTGATAGTACCATTAATGTGACAAATGGCGCCACGTTGATTCTTTCCCCCGGCGTCATTATCAAGTTCATGTCCGAACGCAGCCTGCACGTCCAGGCGGGTTCCGCGATCGAGGCTGAGGGTACAGAAGCAAACCAGATTCAATTCACCAGTGTTGAAGATGGAGACCCAGATCCAGCTGCAGGGGACTGGGGATCTATAGTGCTCCTTGGTGATTATGATTTGAATGAGGAGAAACGGATCCCTGCGATGGGCACATTTGAGAATTGCGTGTTTGAATACGGAGGTGATAATGAGTCTGGGACTCTGGTTGCAGGACCAGTAGTGGCTGGTGGCTACGCAGACCTTGATATTCAAAACTGCCTGATACAACATTGTCTGGGATCAGGTATTGGTGTTCAACATATCCCACACCACAATACGTTAAGAGCGGAATCAAACACAATTGTCAATTGTGAGAACGGAATTCGTATTGGCGACCAGAACATTGATGATAACATGTCAATCATCAATAATGTCATCGTGGGCATGCAGGGCTACGACAATGGTGTTACTATTCTTCACGGATATGGAATAGATATTTACTATGCGGAAGAAGAGCAACAATCAGAAACAATTGAATTGAAGAACAATATCATTGCTCATTGCTACAGTGACGGTATCCATGTCATCGGTGAACAATATAATCCAGTTGTAAAAATATTAAACAATACAATCACTCACTCAGGAGACAATGGAATTGCCTTACTTGAGGATGCGACAAATGAGATTTACAAGAATAATCTTGTCTATGGCTATGATCTGAATGATAATGGGTCATATGGATACTATGGAGTGAATGGTGTATCTGTCGCCTATAATTATGTATGCAATTATGATACAGATGACGATGATTACAATGCAACTATTACGCATTCTGACGACTATCCTACGGCAGGTCAACTACCGGAATTCCTTCTTGACAATACGAGTCTGAATAATCCCGATCCAGATCAAATAAACTGGTTCCCCGCTGTTTCGTGTGGGTACAAAGATCTTTCTGAATATCAGTCATTGCCGAACGTACGTGATGCAATCTCGCTCCAATTCACTATTAGATTGCTTCGTCGCTACCCTTCCTCACAATGACAAGATAATATCCTGAACACGTTTCAGCCCATACAGAATAGCGAAGAGCCTTATTAGATGCCGATAATCTCTTCCGATGCACTTATTAGATCCTGGATAAATCCAGTGCCAATCCCTCAATCCCGGAGACTCCCAAACGCTCTATTCGTCTCCTTTTGCTTCCTGAGGCTTTCATTAGGGGTGAGAGTTTGCCATCTTTTAAATTATTCAAAATCACTTTTTAGAGATAGCGGGAAAATCCATGAAGCAAATATTTTTTCTTACCCTGATAATGCTGATGCTCACGTGCAGCCTTTCATTTGCGCAGACCGACACCATCCGTGTGATGACGTACAACATCCTCAATTTCCCCGGCAATGACGGCAACCAGCGCATACCTCATTTCACCACAATCCTCAGCGAAATCCAGCCGGATATCCTGGTTGTCCAGGAGATGCAGACCTCCGCGGGAGTAACCAATTTCCGTGATGATGTCCTTGGGGAGGAGTATGATTCAGCACCGTTTATCAATGGTCCCGACACCGATAACGCCATGTTCTACCGTGCGAACCTTTTCGAGTTCACAAATCAGGAGGTCGTCCATACTGTACTGCGTGATTTTAATATATACACTTTACAGTATCTTCCTGACCCGAATGTACCTCCTCTGCATATAAGCTCTGCCCACCTCAAAGCCAGCCAGGGTGGTGAAAATGAAACCAGACGATATAACGAAGTCCTGCAGTTTATGAATTATTTTGAAGATGAGCTGGAGGACGATTTTGTTCTCTTCACAGGTGACTTAAATATCTACACCAGTGCCGAAGCGGCATACCAGGAACTGCTCGAAGACGATCGTTTTCACGATCCCATCGACAGCCCCGGAAACTGGCACAATTCCAACCAGTTTGCGGAGATTCACACCCAGTCCCCACGTACACAGCAGTTCGGTGGAGGTGCAACTGGAGGAATGGATGACCGTTTCGATTTTATACTGGCATCGAATGAATTTGTCGACGGCTTGGACTGGTACTATCTCGAGGATACTTACACCGCATTCGGCAATGACGGCGACCATTTCAATGATGCCATCAATGATGGTTTCAACGCTGCTGTTCCAGAAGATGTAGCTGACGCTCTCCATGACGCATCCGATCATATTCCCATTTACATGGAGCTGGTCTGTTATACCCAGACTCAAACCGTACTCGAAATTCCCTTACGTCACAATTATTTCGAGATGATATCGTTCAATACGGTTCCAGCAGACCGTTGGGCGCAGAATGTCTTTGCACCATTGGAAAATCTCGTGATTGTTTATGAAGACAATGGCAGCATCTTCATCCCGCCGGATATTAACACAATCGGTCAGGTGTTGATGAATAAAGGGTTCTCATTGTTCACCAGTGAGCCCGATACACTACGTATCGAAGGTGATCCGCTACCCATTGAAACTGATTATCCACTGTTTACAGGACGTTGGAACTGGATGGGGTACCCCTACCAGCAAGCCTATCCCACCGAGGATGCTTTGGTTGAAATCGCTGATTTGGTAGGGATCATACTGAACGATGAAGGACAATTTTATATCCCAAGTATCGGACTGAATACGATGCCTGTGATGGAGCCCGGAAAAGGTTATTATATCTTTGTGGAAGAGATTGTCAACTTCAATTATCCTGAGGATATCGCCATATTTGCCATGAATCAAACCCAGCAGATCAGTTCAGTTCGACATGAAATTGATCAATGGTTTGATATTCAACCAACAGGGAAGCCGTATGTCATCCTCTTTGAACTTGATGGTGATGTAAGCCAGTTTCAGGATGCTGTGATTGAGGTTCTGGATGGGGAGCAGGTGGTGGGACGGTCGCTGCTTCAACCTCAAATAACGCCTATTACCGCTTGGCAGGCTGACGATGAAACTGGCATGGATGGCTACACCCTCGGTCATTCCATCGAGCTACGTCTGCTCAATCCATGGGGCGAGGAGATTCCGGTCTCACTGGAAGGTGATCAACAGGTTCAGTTCGGCGATGCGCCCTACGCATTCTTTACGTTGGCTGTGGATGAGCAAGAACTTTTACCCCGTACTGCCTTTGTAAGTGAACCATATCCGAATCCCTTCAACAGTTACACCACTGTTGATGTCAAGCTGCCTGAACGTGCACAATTGGAAATCGCATTGTTCAATATCGAGGGACGGTTAGTGCAAACCTCGCACAAGGGCACCATGTCCGCAGGAGAACACAGGCTGACTGTCCATGGGGAAGAGTTGAGCAGCGGGATTTATTTCCTCTTGGTAAAAGCGGACGGACAATCCATCGGACAGAAAAAGGTTGTACTGATGAAATAATCAGGAGCGGGAGATGAAATCTGACAACGACAAGAATTGTTTCATTTCTTTGACTTAGACCACTGAATCTCGGTAGAGGAGGGTATATGTCAGTTTGGTTTGAAGGCTCAAATGAGATTGATTGCAACATCCAAAAGGTGAAGCTTGCTCTTGAGAATCTCGGAGAGCATTTTACTGATGTAGTCAGTCTTATGCCGGGTATGAAACAGGTAGAGTTGGTTGAAGATGGGAAGGATTTTGTTACTATCAAAACCAACGAAGGTTTGATGAAACGTACCAATATTTCCAGGCGCATTGAGGAGAAGAGCGTAGCAGTTGAATTCGATGAGGAATACAGGGCAGGGCGAATGGTTTCAACACATTCCCACTTCATTCACGAATTCAATGCGAGTTCAAATGGAGTCAGCCATGGTATGGTCATCAGCAACGTTGCTGCTTCCGGGTTTTTGGGCTTCCTCTACCGAAAATTAGGGAAATCAAATATGGGCAAAGCTTTTCTGAAGTCCTATAAGACCTATTTCGAGGAATCAACTCAGTAAATACCGGCAGTACCTGTACTTGCAATTCAATGTTTCGCAACATCCGCGGATGTTGCGACTGCAAGGTCTGCGGATACTGTATCACGACTCTACAATCGGACTGTAGCTCAGAGAACTCTTCAACCAGGAATTAAAGGCAGGATGATCTATAGAGGCGATATTTTAGAGGATCGTAAGATTTAAACTTAGAACTATAAAAAAGGGGGTATGATGAAGAATTTTGGATGGATTATTATTGCGAACGCGATTATCTGGGGATTGGTGATGATAGCATGCGCAATTGCACTGGATGGTGAGTACCAGAAAATCCAGAACTATCTTTACGGTGGTTCTGCAGCTTCGCTGATGATTCTGGGTGGTTGGGCAGGAGCAAAAAAGAAGCGGAAAAAAATTGAGGAAGAAGCTGGTGAGAAGTAGTTGTGTCGCTCTTACAAGGTTTGTGGGGGTGGGTTCAAGATTCAAATAATCAATCGGAAAGATTTTTTGCGGTCTTCAGTAGGTTGGTATTGAAAGATTATCTGCAGCGATGAAAGGGGTAGCTGAATCGCCCCCCTTTCAATCCCCCATAGAAACCATATTATTTTAGCAGAACTATTCTTCTAGCGATTACCATAGTGCTATTTTGGTACAAAGTAATGTAATAGGTACCAGAAGGAATATTGGAAAAATCCAGCGACCTGCTGAAACTTCCTTCAAGCCGATAAAAATTTTTCAGTTCAATCTGTCTACCACTCAAATTTGTAATCAGTATTTTATCAATTAGCGACAAATCACCTTCAATATTGAAGTAATTATTCGAGGGGTTGGGCCAAATCGATAACTCAAATTCTTTATTTAGGATTTTGTGAACACTCACAGAATTTTCAGGAGGAGAACCAACCTTGAAGTCCCACGTCACCCCAAAATCATCAGAATACAGTAGATAGGTCTCCTGATCATGGAAGGTTATTGAGTTATCAAACCAGAACAATTCGCCAGGCTGCCAACCAGCTTCAATTTCAGTTGTGATCAGATTTTCTCTTGGGAATGGTTTTTTGCACACTACTTCCCATGTGTGTCCGGTATCTGCAGTCATAAAAAGTGAATCTGAATTAAAATTATAGAAGTAAAGTTCCCCAGGAGCGTATCCAGTGAATAATTGACCACCTGCATCAAAAAGTGTTGTGTGATCAACCGCAAGAAAAGAATCTACCAAAGATCGCGCATAGTAAATACCGACAGAATCATACACTCCTTGATCATCTGTAAATCCGAGCATATACAGGTGTGTTTCAGGTTCCCAACCCAGGGAACTTAAGTTACTTGTCGTTGTTCCGTTTTCACCATTGTTGTGCCTTTCACCACGAATCCAAGTGCGTAAAGTATCATAGGAATATCGTCTCAGCTCATCATGAGCGACAATCTCTTCACCTTGTCTAAAAAACTCAAAACCATTTCTTATTGGGTATTCGAAGTAATCATATAGATTACAGTTATCAAAAGTATATGCGTAACCATCTTCAGCAACAAAAGTTAACATTTGATTTTGATAGCAGAATTCAATTGGTCCCCCTGTATATCGAATTTGATGGTAATCTTCTCCATAATTATCGCTTATATATATGGGGGTGTGCATATCATTGTAATCCAACTTCATCGTAAAATATATATTACCAGGCTCATTTCCAGTAGAAATGGTCTGATTTTGATAGCCATGAATCTTTAATCCAACCGAGAGAACAACTACAATTGTAATGATTGTCTTCTTTAGCATGATACCACCTTAAGCATCTTCAACTCCGCACAATTTCGGTACCTTGGATTAAGTCATCGAACAAAAAGTATTAATTCTTCACCTCAAATAAATCACCTTCTGCAACCGGCTCAACTCTCCCACATTCACTCGCAGAAGATACACCCCGCTGCTTAGCTTTTCGGGTGAGAGGCTGATCGTATGCTGTCCTGCGGGATAGGGTTTTGAACCGCTATCCAGTACAAGCTGCCCCAGCACATTAAACATCGAAATCTCCACCAAACCGGATTGTGGCAGGCTGAAGGGTACTTGTATTGTTGAGTTGAAGGGATTGGGATAGGCTGAACCGATCTCCCAGGTGTATGAGAGGGTTGAATTGTTCAGCTCTGGTGCATTATCAATGATGAGTTCAATATCGATTGGCAGGTAGGAAATCTGCTCAATCGCGTTATGTTCAACCTGAAGCCAGGCGAAATCGATAGGATCGGGGATCATGGCATCGGAAATGGTTATTGTAACTTCACTTTCACCACCGTCCGGGATTTCCAGTGTAGAGGGCTCAACACTAAGCCATTCGGAATTCATTCCCAGCATACTGACAGTTACATAATCACGATTGTCGCCGTCGACCAGCATCAGGTGCATCCAGTGGTACAAATCGGAAAGCGGGGTGATATCGCTGCTGACAGGGGTATCGTCAGCGTCAATACGGTCAAAGTTGAAGATCGGCTCAAAATCATCTGTCAGATTTGCGCTACGATTGATAACGATATCATCAACAAAGGGACGTTTGCAGGTGAAATAGAAGGGTTTCTCTGTCTCATCTGTCTTGAAATAACCGAGTCCGCGTACTCCGAGTGCCTGCTCAGTTTCTGACAGTACATTGCCTTCAAAATCAATTTTGTAAATAAGTGAATTCAAACTGCCCATGATGAAAATTTGATCCTCTGGATCGTAAGTCAGGTAACGTGGGGATTCGAGTGGGGCAGGGATAGTGCTGATAACATCAAATTGATCGCCGGCAGCATTCAGTTGCAGTTGATAAAGGAGAGAATTATCCACACCGTAAAGATAGTCGCCGTCCGAGGCGAGACAGAAAAATCCATCCAGTGAGGGTTCATGCTGAGGTTGTGGAATCATGGAGAGATACTCACCCGTTCGGCTGTATTGGTAAAATTGTGGGGTGTCATGTCCATTTGCACCAGAAATCCAGATAGCATGCTTGTAATAAGCGATTCCGTAATTATCCTCTTCCTGTTCATCCAACTCAAACCGAAGAGCCTCCTGCCAAAGTGTATCTGCTTGATCTTCTTCCAGGAATGAACGCGACGTAAGTGTCGCAGTGAGGGGACCATTGCCCGTGTTAGCAATGGTGGTTGTCACCTGTGTTACTGTGTTTTCCACCATTTCCACTAGAAGAATACCCACGTCAAGTTGGAGTTCTGGATGAGTCAGGGAGAAATCGTAACGGACATTTTCATTAAAACCGATATGGATTCTCTCTGCACTGTGAGAGTTGTATCCACGGTAATTCGAGTACAAACTGTAATCAGTTGGAATCAAATCGTTGAAGAAATATCTTCCTTCATCATTGGTAACTGTTTGATGTGGCGGGAGAAACACCTCTACACCCTGGAGATGTTCACCAGTTTCAAGATCAAAGACAATTCCCCAAAGATTTCCTGGTGGTTGCATCAACTCTTCGTCCACCTCGAAATAGCCAACTCCAGTTCCCCAGGTTGCGAAGAAACGGTTACCGTCAAAATGCCCCCAGTCAAAAGTTTCAGCGATTCCGGTCAAAGTATAGTATCCAACTAGTTCAGGGCTTTCTGGATTACGGACATCGATAATATCTACTTCCCCTTCTATCCCGAAGTAATTATAGTTTCTGCCTATCAGGACAAAACCGAGATTATAATCCATGAAGGTTGGTCTGCCGATGTATTCAACCGGTCTGTAATCAGTAACCAATGTGGGGTTCGACGGATCCTCAAGTGATATCACATGAATGTCACTCTGTTCATTCAAATATGCATGATTGTTGCCGTGAGTGAACCCCGCATAATGATTAAGATGAACTGTATACCTTCCAGCAAATTGTGGCTGTGCAGGATTGTCTAAACTGTACGTGTATAGATCGGTGTTATCAATCACACATAGGTGATCATTTTCTATGAATAGTCCGCGGAAGGAAGAGTTAAAAGTCAAACCTGGAATATAGACTGGTTCATCCGGATCAGTCAGGTCATAGGTACAAAAAGCATTTGGAACACTTCCATCATAGACATAAATATGATTTTCATAGAGCGTAGTTGTGTATTGAACACCACTTCCAAGCTCCCCACGTTCCCTGAAACCTCTGGGATCATCCTCATCAGGTGTAATCAATCGTGAATCGTTGGGACCATTAGCGAAAGAGGTATACATAATGGCAAGTGTATCGTTGATCTGATTGAATTTGCTGTACGCGATATTAAATGGGACTTCACGGTTTACTTCCACGAGTTCATCATCATCATTTATTTCGTATGTAGCGAACCCATTCCCGAACGACCCGGTGATCAATTTGTCACCCATCATTGTGCTGGTTTCCCACGATTTTGTATCATTCCATCGTGGACGTACATTCAGTCCAAACTCTCCAACCTCCAGGTACAGAATTCCCAATGTCCACATCGCATAAGCGATCCTGTTTCCATCATAGGCTGATGGTATACCACGGCAGTTTTCATGCTGGATTTCGTGAACAATTACAGGATTATCAGGGTTTTCGGCGTCGATTTTCAATACTGTATTTCGAGTATACACGATCGCATAATTGTTATTATAATATACTTGATAAGGAGTATCTTCGAGCTGAAGAGAACCTATTATTGTTCCGTTGTTCGTGCTAATATCCCAGAACTGTAACTGACTGTCGTCAATGATCGCTGCTGTTTGGTCGACAACTGAGATACTTTTGCCGAATATCATCTCCTCAAAGTTTAGATTGATTAACTGGGGGGCAGCCGGATTCGCCAGGCTGAAAACGTAGATATCACGGAAGTGATCACTGTCATCAGATATCAGGTAAAGCAATTGATCGTCAATGGAGAGATCACTTCGAATATGAACATTTTCTCCATAATTGATTTCAGTCAACTCCTCGATCTGAAGTTCATCATCAATACCGAGAACAAACAGAGACGCATCATTACACAGATAGAGATAATTTTGATATCCAATCATCGGGCAGGTGCCACTCAGTGAATTCATCAGGTGGTCAATTCGAGAGGTTGCGACTGGTGTCTCGGGATTCGTAAGGTCATAGAGTACAATATCAGTCAAATACCTTGCTATCATGTGATCATCCCAAACCTCTATCTCATCCACGGGAGAGTCGGCTGTGATCACATTCAACGGTTGTATCACTCCGGTTACAACACTACAGACAATAATTCCTCCAGCTTCAGCGGCAGCGTAGAGATAGTTATCATGGAAAGCAACATCCTTAATTTTAGTCCATCCCGTGTGACTGGATAACATGGAAATATTTAAGCTGTCCTGGGCTATTGATGTAAGCGAAAAGCCTGCAAGTATTGTGAGAATCAGAAATGAACGTCTCATGGCAGTCTCCCTTCAGATCACTCCGATTGCCACAATTTGCGTGAAGAGTTACGCAATCAGTTATTGTGGAGTCGGAAGTCTTTTATTGACCTTATCCTTGTAAAGTATTGTAATTATAAACAACAATGTCAAGGGATTTGTGTGAGTATTTCATGTTTTAGGAATGTGGGGAGACAAGGAGAAGATGAATTATGCATAATTCTAGAAGCGCACCAAAATGGAACACCACCCTCCTGAGTGGCGATCCGATTGGCGTTTACACTTCAAAAACGTTGATTCAATAGTCCCTATTTTACCAGCACGATCTTTTGAATATGTGCTCGAGCTCCGAATCCAACCCTGACAAAATAGAGTCCAGTGCTATTAACCACAGATGTATTCCCCATATCCAAAGCATATTTATGCCAACCAGCGTCGAATCGTCTGCTCTCAACCAAAATTTCCTGCCCTAACACGTTGAATACAGAAATCTTTACCTCACCACCTTCAGGAAGTGTGAATGGGATGACAGTGGCTGAATTGAAGGGGTTCGGATAGGCTGGACTGACCTCAAAATGTGTTGGCAGAGGTACTGCATCCAGACTCAAAACAGCATAGGGACCATTGCCGTATAACGGCTTATTGCCACCAACCTCCTTAACTGGAATTTTCTTACCACCTGCATCACGAACGACAAATTGTATCGGATGTCCGGGTGTAAACCCATCCAACTGATATTCTGTCGCCTCTTCCCAGGCTATGAGTGGCAAAACAGTTTCCCATTGGTCTGCTAAAAATCCACCACCAACCAGTTTACTGCCATCATACAGTTCGATATATGCTGGACTTTTCTCTTGCAAGGCTTCACTGATCTCAACCATAATCGCGTAAGGTAATCCGGTTTTGTTTACTTCATCAGAAATTCTAACCGTTTGCTGCGCTGGACGTGAGGTCAACTCAGCGCCGGCTTCAGGTAGATCATAGCGAAGGACAACAAAGTCAGTTACAAAAATCATATACCCTTCGTGAGGTTGGAACTCTCCTATGGTATTGATGTTGTACTCAGGAATAATCACCCTTCCATCGTCGGTCATCATAATGATGATAAGCTCGCGTTCCTGTTCGAGGGCAATCTCAGCATTACATGGGAAGTCATGAGGATAGCCAATCCAGTTCCACCTGTCCTCAACAACTGTATAACCAGCGCGTTCACGCAGAGATTCTCCAAAATAGGTCAGATTTTCTGTTTCTTGAACCAACACTTTGTAAGCATCTTTTTCGTTTACCTGACCGATTGTGTTGACAAATTCAGGCAGATAAATGTTTCCAAGATCATTTTGAACGAATACCAACGATTCAACGTAATCAAACACACTGCCTACCGGTGGATTGATGAGTTCACGATTGAAGCTCATCAGTTCGAAGTAGTTTGGTGGCAGAGTAATTGTAGACTGTGGTTGATCACCATACAACAGGACAACTTCATCCATACTGTTACGTCTGAAAGTGTGATCGCCTCGTTCAAAGATATAGGTGAAGTCGATTTCGGTATTGTTCTCGGGATCCCAGGCTCTGATGTCCATTTCGTTCCCAAGGGTAAACCCGGGAAGATTGAGAACGTCATCCTGTTCGCATAGCTCAATGGTGAATGGGATGTAGTCAGTAAATACTCCAGCACCAACGCAGGTTTCCCCGTCAAAAACAGCGAATTCCATATTGGCTGGCAGTTCTTCAGTTGATTGAATATCACGGACGGTCAGGTAGGAAGAATAAGTAGTTTCCTCAACAGGGTTATAGTGAACGGGATCGCCAATGAGTTCACCCTGCAGATAGTCGTAGTAATTAACAAGTCCTTTTCGTGGATCATCGAAATAGTCTGTGATAAGACCAATATTGTGCAACTCTTCATTTTCATCCATCTGTTCTGTTGCCGAACTTCCCCAGTAATTATGAGTTGCATCAATAGTTGGATTCTCAAAATTATAGACTCTGAATGCATAGGGAGAATTATCTCGGAGGGACGATCTGTTTATTGTAAGTACTACGTCCTCGGTAATAATTCCAATTCCTGTCTCATTACCATTAATCCTGCATTTATCAAACAAATAAGTGGTTTCCTGACCTCCTGAAGTAATATAAATCGCTCTCTCATTGTTGAGAAATGAGCTTTTATAGATCGAGTTTGAAGTGTCTGATCGTACACAATGCCCATAATAGCCATTAGTGCAATTTTCAACCAGGCAACTATCCATGACACCCTGGTTCATTCTGATGCCATTCCGGTTGTCGTAAACATGGGTGTTGCTCAATCTCCCCCCGAATTCGAGGGCATAACTGTTTACGTCAGTGGTACCAGTAGCCTCACAGTTCTCCATGGTACCAAAGCAGCTTGTTCCTTCAGCGATATCGCTGAAACTTGAATTATAAACTTCTGCATCATACAAGATCACCTTTTGGAAACTTTCAAATATTGCATGGTCAATAAAACAGTCATTAAAAGTTATTCTGGTAGGATGTTCAGTGTTCTCAAGTAAAAATCTTATCGGTTGATCCTGAGTTCCATAAACATACACATGCCTTTGTGACCAATTGTATTCATCTTCTGACAAAATTACATCAACTCCTGCATGAATTACTAAGGAATCAATTGCGAAAAAATCGTATTCCTCAACAAAAACAGGTGAATCCTCTATCCTCCAAAGTATATAATCTTCCGGTTCACCAACAAAATAAACTGTAGATTTCGTTATTTCCTGTGGATTGCTCCAGTTATCAAACTCATCCACCAGTGAGAAAGTGATCTCTTCACCATCAGCCACTTCCAGATTCCCCTCTTCCGCACCAGTATTGAGAGCGATAAAACCTTCAAAGAAGCCGGGCTGCTCTTCACTTTCAACAAGAGTTACGATTTCCGGTGTTTCTTCAGATGGTGAATCTACCTCAATGGTTGCTGTATCAATAGCGTCTTCATCTAGATTAAGGTCATTGTCATTCAGATAAAATGTGATCGTATCGACCCAGGATATGGAGGGAGGAGAAATTGGTTGAAAGCGATCGTCTGAGACAAGGAAATTAAATTCGGCACTGTAATGAACATCATGATTGTCACCATCAAAACCAGTGTAAACAATTTCGCCAAGGGCAGTAGAATCAAAGCCATCAGTGAACCTGGTTATATTCGTTGGGTATTCACCATTCTGCATCTCCTGCAAAATATCTTCCGACCAGTGGTTAAAACGCATGTCAAGGTGAGCTATACTGCTGTTGTCAATCAGAAATTCACCATCCGAATCAAAACTGCAATCTCTGAATTTGATACTGGTCAGAATGGTTCTCAATTGCTGGAAACCAACAATTCTTACGGCTGACTCAGTTGAATTTGAAAAATTACAACCTGTAACGTCCAGTTTTTGCTTATCTAAATAGAAGTAAATATCTTTTTCATTATCATGGTATTCACAATTGGTAATACTTACTTCTTCAGCATATGATAACCCGGTGGCAACCGATAAATTGGAAAAAACGCAATTAGAAATTGTCTTTGAGTATCTAATATACAAGGCAGTTCCATCGTACGAATCAAAGACGCAATTATCATAGCTTCCAATATCTGCAAACGCCCAAATACCGCTATTGTTGAACCAACAATTTCGAAACTCTTCGGATTCTACTCCCCAATTACTAATATTGCAGTCTGAAAAGACGACATACTCAGCCTCTGTCACGTCATAAAAGTTGTCGAAGTCATCATCAATATTTTGTGTTGAAATAAAGATCGAATCCTCCTGAGTTCCGAGTAATCGAAGCGTTCCGCGATTCGAAATTGCCGTTTCACCATGAAAAATAATTTCCACGCCCGGATCGACAATCAACTCCTCGCCATCAGGGACAATTGTGTAGTCAGCAATGATATAGGGGTTGTGTTCAGCAGTCCAGACACCGGAAACAATTCCGGATATCCCTCCAAATGGTATTCGAGAAATGAAGTCTTGTGGGTTCCCATAACGATCGTGCAGGTCTGCATATCTTACTTCCAAAGTATCCAAAAAGGATATCTCAAGCACACCCTCCTCATCCAGTTCATCAGTGTATTGATAAATGGGAGAATATTCATGCATTCTCGAGAATACTTCCTGGTAAGCCTGGTTCCTGAGATAAAGTGAATCCCGACTGTTTAACACCGACAATTCTTTTGTCAGATTCATGAATTCCCGTTCGACTTCATGTTCATCTGGACGTACAAGGGTCAACTCCTGCGGGTCAATTACTATCGCCCCGTAAAAAATCCCATTATCTGCTTCTGTTTCGGTGAGTGTCAGAAACTCCTGATCCTGCTCAGTCTCACAGAATAGTTCAACTTCTACTGTTTCAAATAGTTCAGGGTCAAGATTACGGTCTGGATCAATCACCATGATATAAACAGAATCTAGAATACTATTCAGACGTTCCTCAAAGATGTTGCCATCGGCATCCAGGTAAACAAACTCAGGGTTGAAATAGTATTCTTCAGTTCCAATATGGTTTGCGTAAATTATTTCTCCGCGATCTTCGTCATCAAAACTATCGTAGAAAAAAAGTAGGTTTCTCGGGTTGTCACCCGCTTCGATCAATTGTGTGTGCTCAGCACCCCAATCATTAAACTGGGCATCTACAACAACATCACTTTCAACTTCGATATCATAAGTCAAGTTATTTTCAAATGTATTATTTCTAAGCGTCAGGTCTACAGATGGGCCGATAATAATTCCATTTTCGTTATCTGTTATCACACAGTTATTGGCTTGAATTGAATAATAGCGATAAGCATCATTAAACCACATGGCACGAGTGTTTTGAACAAATATGCAATCAGTTATTTGAATTGAATCAATGCGATCATAATACCCGGCATATATTCCGGTAAAATTACCTCTAAACTCACAATTTGTGATTAGATGAACACCGTCTTCTACTGTAATACCAGAACCATTTGAATCGAATACCGAATTCATGATCGTTGATTCCCCGGAAGATATCGAACGGCTGTCCACATTATCGTGAAAAAATGAATCCTCAACATGGCACCAATCTGAGTAAATCCCGTCAGCATTTCTGGTGTATTCAAATGAGGATATTTCAGCACTATCAACATCAATTCTGTTCAAAAAAGAAAACACAGAATGTTGGAGGTTTACCTTGGAATTTTCGTTCCCGATAATCCTGAAACCATTGCGGGTTGTATCGGTGAATGATGCTGCACGTGTCATGGTAATCTGATTGTCAGCATCACCTTCGAACAGCAGTCTTGATCCACTACCCATAACAAGAGTGAATGCGTCGAGAAAACGTACCTGCATCCCGGCAGTAATCAACAAGGTGTCATTTTCAGGGATATAAGCATCACCGATGAAGGTATAGAACTCATCAACCTCATCCCATATCCCCGATACCTCGCCAGCGATTCCGCCAACTGTCGCAAATATTTCGATACTTTCCTGCAACCTTATGTTGTTACGGGGATCGCTGTATGTGCAGTACACCTGCTGACCGGTCAGCACCTCAAGCACCCCTTCTTCATCTAACTCATCCACTGGCATTATGGGGCGGATTCCAAGCTCTTGCCATGCAAGTTTTTCAGCATCTCGATACAGATCATCCAGTTGCTGTTCTTGCAATGGATCCGTGTGTGACTGAATCAATTTATCCAGGTGTTTCTGGATCAATTCCTCGTCTGGATGTTCAAGTTGAAACTGTGTACCGTTGATAACAATCGCCCCGCGAAAAGTGCCTGTGTTTACCCCGGATTCAACCAGGGTAACGATTTCGAGCTCTTCATCACCCTCACTGTATATCTCGACCTCCACCTGATCAATCGCTTCAAAATCGAGGTTACGATCGATATCACGCAGTGCGAGACGGAGTGAGTCCATTCCAGTTGGCAGGATACGCTCGAGTATCTCTCCTTCGGCATCAATGAAGTTCAGTATTCCGGTTTGTTGTGCGAGTAGCAGGATCGGGAGGAAAGTAAAGAATAGTACGAACAAAGACTTACGAAGCATGATAGCCCCCTTGATTGACATACTTCATGTTACAACGAATGAAACATTAACACAATAGTAAATATCAAATGAAAAAGAATTTCCAATTGGTGTCTCCATGATGGGATGGCTGGCACAAACGAAATGAGATAAAAGATGTTTTGTATTCGGTGAATAGTTGACTATTTGTATTACAAGCATGGTGCCAGCTTACATCATGTTGGTATTACACGATCAAACAGTATTTTGGAGAAATGCTTTCGGATGGTAGAAAATGAGATATACTGCAAATAAAAACACCACTCGGTAAGTGGTGTTTCAGGTTAATGCATTCAATCTTTTGAAACAATCAAGCCCCGAATTTCGTCAGTTTTCCGGCATGTGCCAACGCGATGGGGAGCATATGCATCATCGGCATACGTCCCAATCCGCCAGTCAATGCAGCAGTTTCGCCGAAATGGTGATTCGCATCGGTGCGTACATGCCTGCCCCACAAAAGTAATGGAACAGGATGCCAGGAGTGCGTCGCCATGACTGCAGGTGTTGAATGATCCCCGGTTACCAGTAAAACATCCGGTTTTGATGCCATAATATCAGGCATTACACCATCCAGGAGTTCAACGGCTTCAACCTTCGCTTCAAAATTACCATCTTCTCCAGTAGCGTCAGTTTTTTTGAAATGGAAGAAGAAAAAATCGTAATCATCCCGACGCTCGGAAAGCACCCCCGCTCGTTTAACCAGATCACCCTCACGGCTGATGATATCCATTCCGACCAGCTTGGAAAGCCCGCGATACATGGGATAATCCGCCAGTGCTGCGGAACGTAAACCAAAACGATCTGTCATGGTTGGCAGGGGAAGTTTGCGTGAGAAACCACGCAAGAGCACACCATTGGCTTGCTTTTGATCCGCAAGAATTCGACGAGCTTTATCAGAAAATTCATCAACGAGACGAGCGGTTCGTGCCGCCTGCTCATTCAATGGTTGGCATTTACGTGGTGGAACACCGGTGATTTGCGGATCGGTGTCCTGAAGCGCATCGGATAGCCCCTGCCCACGTAACACGAGCAGGAAACGGTGATCTTTTTCAATTCGGAGATGGACTTGAATTTCGCCTAGATCAAGTTCATTCTGCAATTTTTCGATTAGAGCATTTGATATTTCAGTGGGAACTCTACCCGCTCTGCGATCAGTGACATTGCCACTCTTATCGAGTGTACAGAAATTGCCTCTAGCGGCGATATCGCCATCCTGCAATTCAAAATCAAGACCGAGGGCAGAAAGAAGTCCTCGCCCTACATTATTTTCAATGGGATCATAACCGAACAATGCAAGATGAGCGGGACCACTTCCCGGTGTAATTCCAGGACCGATGGGATCGAGCAGACCGAGGGTGCCTTCGTTCGCCAATCTATCCAGATTTGGTGTATTTGCTGCTTCAAGCTCTGTTTTGCCGCCGGGATGTTGTGGGAGTCCACCCAAGCCATCTGCAACCACCAGTACGATTTTGAATGGTGATGAAATAACTTGTTGTTCGGTGATCAGTTTCATGATGATACCCTATGAAAATATGGTGCTTATTTGTTTTTTTTGTTTTTGAGTGTTGATTTGAGATCATCACCAAAAAGATCGCCTAAGGTTCCCTTTTTGGGAGATTCTTCCAGACGTTTCCGATGTGCGAAACAGTTACTGAGCTTCAGAGAATAAAATCGACATTCTTTTTTAAGACAGTCATCCGCTGGACACCACGGTTCGGGTATCTTTTCTTCCGGGAAGAGCTCTGTTTTCAGCATGCTGATTAACTGCGGGTAGTCCATTTTTGTTGGAACGACTTCAGGTGCCTTTGGAGAACCACAGTTGAGCAATTGGAGCGAAGGATGAAGAAACCAACCCTCCACCATACCCGGGGCATCGATTTCACTCATTTGCGGGTTTGTCTTTCGTAGTACTGATTCCGCAGTACGCATACGTACCGCAACCTTTTGAAGATCAAAGTATGGTTTTCCATTTGGTCTGGTGCTGGTCTGGATGGTAACTGCCCCACTGGTGGGATGGAAGTAAAGCACTCCATTGGCTTTGAGTCGATATCTCGCAGCTTTAATCACCAGCCCATTCGCATTTGCAATGGCAACAAAGCTAACCCCGCGATATCGAAATACCCTGGCAGACCGTTTCACAACCTCGAGGGCATCAAACCAGTCAGCCTCACGTTTTCGTAACCCGTCGAGGAGGGTCGAGGCAGTGCTAATAAACTCATCGCTATCAAGTCCGTATTTATTGGCAAGACCGGTAAGTGCAGCAGGAAGCAGCACTCGCCTCTCTTCCTCACGATCTGGTAATGCATTTTCTGAGCCCTGCAAAAGCCGTGATGCGGTACGAAGCAATTTTTCGAGGTCACGTTTGCGTTCATGACCATTTATACGTGCGATTTGATGCGACTCACCCTCGATTTCCCAATCGGGAGATTCGTGACGTTCAAACGGCGACGGTTCAGTGTAGCTGGAATCGATGAATGCCGCGAGAGCTTTATCGAAGATTTGTGCGATTTCGGAAAACTGTGGTTCGCCGTTTTTGCCAGACTCTGCAAGCCCTTCAAAATAACGAGAAGTTGCTTCGGTAACCTTTGTGTCATCATCGTACAAACGATGCAGTCCATCTATGACCGCCTGGGGAGTCATCAGGTGGTGGTGGGCATCACGACTGTAGAGAGATTGACCCTGTGTATCCTGTAGTACAGCGAAAGGCAGCAGGTAGCGG
Organism: bacterium; assembly: GCA_019912845.1. GTDB lineage: Bacteria > Electryoneota > Electryoneia > Electryoneales > Electryoneaceae > JAIOHU01. The sequence continues at coordinate 716 of JAIOHU010000052.1, read as the reverse complement.
TACATCGGATCATCTGCTACTCCAAGCTCTTCTGCGACAAGTTTTGCAGCACAGGTATCCCATTTCTCCTCATTGGTTTTGCCGGGGATAGGGTGGTTGTCAAAACGTCCCCCGCCGGTATCCAATGCGAGGACACCTTCATTTTCCAGTTCCTGTGCAGATTTTCCATCCGGGAGGCTATTCGCTGAGGTAAACTCGACAGGTGCCGAAGCGATACCTTCAAACAATGACTCACCGTGGGTACGGATGAGGTAGATCGAGAACAGAGCATCCAGGTCGGGTGTACAATGGGTAATCAGTTTTTTTATCATAATCTGTCTTTTGGGTAATAATTCATCAAGGAAGCTAATATGGAGGTGACCAGTAATCAAACAGAATCCAGACAAGAAATCCTCCGAGTGGAAAGATTATCGCTGAGAAACTTTGAATTCAAAGCTCAGAATCGATGCAGATTAGGTTGACCTCTTCACCAGTACGTTCCCTCGAAAAGTCCTTAATCGACTTTTTAAAATGGATCAAGTAAGTGCTGACATTCAGCTAAATATGTATTACTTTGAAAAGTAAGTTGGATCGATTCACTAGCCCAGAACTTAAGTATCGACGGATACTACTCATCTATCAGCATGTTTAAGTAATAGACAAGAGACTTCAGGATACTTGATATGCAAGCTGTACGGTTTTCTATTTTATATCTCATCTTCCACCTTATGATCCTC
>JAIOHU010000051.1 GCA_019912845.1 bacterium | reverse complement strand
ACAATAAACTGGGAATCTAATAACATTGTAAGACTCAATCACACATTCACCTTACTTTTACCAAGTATTAAAAGGTTAAAACAGCCACAGCAGGCATCCTTTTCATCTAAGGATCTGCTTGTCTCTTCAAAAAGATTTGGAGTAACATTCAGGAATTCCAGATACGCATCTCTGGGTAAAATTCATGCAGGAAATCAGGGATACCGAGTCCCCACAAAATAGTGATGTGGTTTGAATGTGTATGCAACACAGTCACAATCAATGGATTGTAGTCTTGGTTAAGTAAAAATGTACTGGCTGAGCATTATTTTCTCACGGTCGCAATACATTTCTCTGAAAAAGTCCATACTCCACCTATCGGGGTGGAGCAATCTTAAAGGTAACATTCCATTATGAGTAAATCAAGTGTGTTCCTCGATTGGCTCTCTTGTGTGTCCGCATATTTTGGATGAATCAGTTGCTGTTTTGATGTCCGCTTGAGGAGAATGTTAACTGTCCTGCAATTGCAGTTACATACAATAAATTTATAATTTAGCAATGGAAAATAATGTCTTACACAGGAGCAAACATGAGATTGAGTTCGGGACGTCCGGAAGACAATCAATTCAGCTATGGATATAGTGATTCTGGGGCTTCAGGTTCACAACGTGCATTGCCATCGGGGAGAATGCAACGGATCATCGGTAAACCTCGGGAGGAGTGGACAGTTGATGATTTAATCGAAGTAGTACGTGATGAAGGAATTCAAATCATCAGCCTGATGCATATTGGTGGGGATGGCTGGTTGAAGGCTCTCGATTTTGTGCCACGTGATTTCAGTCATCTATACGATATTCTCGCAGCAGGTGAACGTGCGGATGGCTCGAGCCTTTTCAAGGGTATGGGAATTCCCACCAGCGCCTCTGATGTGATTCTTAAACCACGCATCTCCAGTGCTTTCTTCGACCCATTCTCCGATCAACCAACAATGGTTGTTCTTTGTGGTCATCTTGGGCGAGATAATCAACCTCTCCCCGAATCTCCCGACACTATCGTGAGACGCGCTTATGACCGTGCGTTCAAAGAGACTGGTGTACAGTTGCAAGCGTTAGGCGAAGTAGAATATTTCCTTGGGAAACGTCCCGATGAAACTGATATCTATGGTGCTGATGATCGTGGTTATCACGCTACATCCCCATTTGTCTTCGGTGAATCCCTTAGACGCGATGCATTGACCATTCTGGCGGATATTGGTATTCCGGTGAAGTATGGACACTCTGAGGTCGGCTATATACCTGTCGAAAGCAAAGATGATTTTCTCTGGGAACAGCATGAAGTAGAGTTATCGCTTCTTCCTCTGCCGGAAGCTGCCGAAGCGACTGTTCTCACCATGTGGATTCTGCGAAATCTTGCGCACGACTACGGAATGCGTTGCAGCTTCGATCCTATAGTACGAGCTGGTCATGCCGGAAGCGGGATGCACTTTCATCTCTCCCCGGTAGTAGATGGCGACCACATGGGCGACTTTGATGAAAATGATGTCCTCACAGATCCCGCAAAATGGTTAATCGCAGGTCTCGCCGCTGTTGGTGGTTCGTTGATGGCTTTCGGGAATACGGTAGAAGGATCATTCGTACGTCTCACACAGGGCAAGGAAGCTCCAAATACTGTTACATGGGGAAAATATAACCGTAAGGCGTTAATTCGACTACCGATTGTTGCCAGGGATGAGAAGGGACGTCCAGTTTCACCGCCGACAATCGAATTCAGGCTCCCGGATGGCTCAGCTCACCCGCATCTGCTTCTGGCAGGGATAGCACAGGCATTTGTCAGTGGCAAAAATCTGAAAAACCGCGAAGAGCTTCTCAAATTGAGCTCAAGTGAAGAGGCAGGAAAAAATCCCAATGCAGTTTCGTCAGTTCCCAAAGCGTTTGATGAGGTCGCGGTTGCACTGAGGGAACACAGAGCAGTTCTCGAGAATGGAGATGTTTTCCCAAAACACGCCATCGACAGCTTGATCGAAAAATTGCAGGAACAATAGGAGTGATTGAGAACCTGTGAAAAATCAGCTACAAAATAATTTTTCATGATAAAGAGCACTTCGAAAAGGAAGTTCCTTCTTTCGCTACTCATATTTTCGGGGATCTTCATTCTGCTCCAGTGGCGTCGGTTACGAAACTGGGGCGCAAATGAGTACGAGCAAGGGTGTCCGTTCCCGATGGACTGGACAATAGGAGACCAATTTCGCGCCACTTATGCTATTAAAGTGCTCCAGCCTGCGGATAAGATTTTCTCCTGGCTGTCCCAAATGGGACGAGGTGCCGGTTATTACTGTGATCCTCTGATATTTAACCAGGGACGTCGGAGTGCGACATACCTGCTGGATGACCTCCCTCCTGCCAGCGTTGATGACAAAAATGAGCAGCTTGGGACGTTGGTGGATATATGTGAAAACGAAAGCCTTAGCTGGATACTCGAGAATGTGACCCCCTGTGGCATGACTTTTCGCATACGTCGAACATTCTTAATTCAAGCCTTTGGGCTGGATCATTGCCGTATCATTGCCAGGACGACAATGGATTGGGATAAAAGCATCGGATGGCTGTTCCTTATTCCCATTTCTTATATGGAGGCATTGGAATCAAAGCGACGATTGCAAAGTTTGAAATCTGCTATTGAAAATTATGAGGATGCGGATATCGCCCAGAAAACCAACCGTCACATGGCAGGACGTCACCAGTTCGATATGCCTCACTTCGCTCAGAAAAAATCATCAAATGACTGAACAACCTTCCTCTGGAGATCAAATCACACCTCTCGACCGAATTTTAGCGAAAATCAGATCAAATCGTGGTATGGTACGATTTATTAAGTTTGGATTGGTAGGGAGTTTGGGCGTCGTTGTAAACCTCGGGGTTTATACAATCTTTTTTCAGGTACTCGAATTTCAGGATTTCCTCGCACGAATGATAGCCATCGAAATATCTATCCTGCACAATTTTACCTGGAATTTTTCATGGACATGGCGTGACCGGGGAAGGCAGATCAGCTCAATCCCTGCGAGACTGCTGCGTTATCACGGCAGCACACTCATAAGCAGTTACGGCGTAACATTGGGAATTGGCTGGATATTGATGAAAATACTGCCGGATATTTTCATGGCA
>JAIOHU010000050.1 GCA_019912845.1 bacterium | reverse complement strand
GTTATGGTTCTACCCTGTGGTCATTTACGCGTCTGGTCAGGTTCAGGATCAGCCTCTTACAAATGCTGATAAAGAACTATTTGCTGATTTTGCGGATGCTGGTGGAAAAGTGATCTTCACAGGGCAGGATATTGCAGAATATTTTGCTGTGCTGGACAATACATTCCTCGCTGAATTTTTAGGAGCAACTTTTGTTTCGGGAGATGCTGAAAACTTCATGCTGAATGGGATACCAGGAAACAGTATTTCAGATGATCTTTATGTTGTCGCCACTGGACCTCGTGGCGGTGCGAACAATCAGCAGGATTTGGATATAATAACTGCAACCGGCGAGGCTGAACCCTTATTCTTGTTCGAGGATGATTTACCGGAACATCAGGCTGGAGTACGAAACCGTGCGAATGGACGTGATATCATTTTCCTCTCTTTCGGGCTGGAAGGGGTGAATGATTCGCTCGAAACCACCGGTAGACGAGAGGTTATCCTGGAGCGTCTCATGCGTGAATGGGAGATCCTTCCTGTGCGCGAAAATGACACGAACCACGACCTATCTCTTGCTCCGGCAGAATTCAGAATTGAGAACCTCTATCCCAATCCGACTAATGGCGAAATTCTGGTGGAGTTTCAAACCCGGAACTTGGGATTAATAAAGATCGATCTGTACGACATCCTTGGAAGAGTGCAATACAGTGAATCCAACCACTATTCACCTGGAATATATAGTAGATCAATTAGTATGCCCAATGACCTATCGAGTGGTGTGTACTTTGTAAGAATATACAATACAAACACTTATGACACTCAGAAAATTATGTATTTGAAATAAACATTATAATGGTTTGCCCCATGGTTTAATGTTATTCTGAACAAATACCCAACGCTCTGCGTTAGATATAAGGAACAAGAACGGATGAGTTGCCGGGTGCTTGCAGCGGGTTTCATGGCAATCTACCATCCCTAACTGAAATTACCCTTATAATTTTTCCTCCTGAACTTGCTCAGTATGAACATGCACACTACCTTGAGCGTCAATTACAGGATGTTTATCATTTTTGGTGGAGTAAACTATGGAACAGGTGCTTCTTGGAAAAACCGGGTTATATGTTTCGCCAATCTGTCTGGGGACAATGACGTACGGCGATACCGGCTGGCGTGACTGGATTCTCGATGAAAAAGCAGGACGAGAACAGATATCCTACGCCTACGATCTCGGGATCAACTTTTTCGATACCGCAGATATGTATTCCCGTGGTAAAAGCGAGGTTGTGCTGGGCAATGCAATACGTGAGATCGCACCCCGTGACAAGGTTATTATCGCCACCAAAGTCTATTTTCCATTGAGTGATGATTCTAATGATCGCGGATTGTCGCGTAAGCATATCATGCATGCAGTGGATAACTCGCTCAAACGACTCGGCACAGATTACATTGACCTCTATTATATCCATCGCTGGAACTATGCTACTCCCATTGAAGAGACCCTGCAAACCCTGGATATCCTGATAAAATCAGGAAAGGTTCGTTACATTGGGGCGAGCAGCATGTTCGCATTTCAACTGGCGAAGGCATTGTACAAAGCAGATATACACGGCTGGAACCGTTTCAGCGTAATGCAGAATCATTATAATCTCATCTACCGTGAAGAGGAGCGTGAGATGAACCAGCTCTGCGTGGAAGAGGGGATAGCGCTTGCACCCTGGAGCCCATTGGCACGTGGGTATTTAGCGGGGGGACGGATTGATGCGAAAGACGCTCCGACCAAACGTGCGGAGTCGGATGATTATGCACGTAAAATGTACGACCATCCAAATGATGTTGAAGTCATCAAACAGCTACATGAAGTTGCAAATGAATTGGGAATGAGTCCTTCCAAGCTGGCGTTGGCGTGGTTGTTTCATAAACCGGGAGTAGCGACCCCAATCATCGGGACTACAAAGAAGGCGCATATCAAAGAGGCAGTAAGTGCGTCCGAGGTGAAACTGGATGAGGAAACAATGACCAGGCTGGAAGAGCTTTATGTGCCTCATGCAATAAAGGGAATTGCGCCGTACGGTATGGAATCATACAGGTGATCCCGGGTCAGTGAGAATTTCTCCTGAACACAATAGTTTGTTTGAATCGAACCTAAATTTTCTTAAATATTGGGAGTTCTACTGTCGCTTTTTGATCTGTCTGAAGGGATCAATAAATTGTTACAGGAGTAAAAAGTAGATAAACCAACTTGTGTGCCCTTAATGATTGAATTATCAACCGTTATTCTGGTATTTTGTGCTTATGACATTTACGCCTGCATCAAATTTTCGACTTATACCTGCAACAACAAGATTGCATTCAGGTAGGCTTCGCTGGCTGCAATTTTCGTTATTGTGCATAGCAGGATTGCTTCTGCTGGTATCGTCTCCCTCTGAATCTGAAGCGCAGTATTTCGGGCAGAATAAGGTTAATTACGACACCTTTGAGTGGTACTACCTGCGTACAGAAAACCTGAAGATATATCACCCAAAAGATTCCTATGAAATTGCAGAGTTTACAGCGTGGGCGGCTGAGGAATCCTTTCAACAGATATGCGATATCCTCGAATATACTCCTGAAAACCGTATCACGATCGTCGTTTATCCCAGCCATAACACATTCACAGAAACCAATGTCAGTTTTGGCATCCAGGGTGAATCAACTGGCGGATTTACTGAATTCCTCAAAAACCGTGTTGTAATACCCTACGAGGGATCGTACGAGAAATTCCGGCATGTGATCCACCATGAGCTTACCCATGCGGTTATGATGCGGATGATCTACGGTGAAGGAATGGGTAGTATCATCACCGGAATCTACCGTATGCCATTACCCCTTTGGTTCATTGAAGGGATGGCGGAATATACCAGCCGTTTCGGGTGGGGTAACGAGGCGGATATGTACATGCGGGACGCAGTTTATAATGATTACCTCCCACCAATTCGTGGTTTGGGTGGGTATTTTTATTATAAAGGTGGCCAATCCATCATGTACTATATCGATCAACGGTATGGTACTCGTAAGATTGGTGAATTGCTCAACCGCGTTCGTACAACCCGCGACCTGGGACGTGCACTCAAAATATCTATCGGTGTTGATCAGGAAGAGTTATCCAAACGTTGGCATAAATATCTGAAAAAAGAAATCTGGCCTAGTGCAGTCAACTTTGAATCTCCCTCAGATTTTGCCGAACAGATCACTGATCATGAAGACTGGTACAACTTTGTCAATAATTCGCCAGCTCTTTCGCCCGATGGCGATAAAATGGTCTTCCTCTCCAACAAAGATGACTATTTCAGTCTCTATCTCATGTCGACTGTCTCTGGTAAGATTGAAAAACGGCTGGTCAAAGGTGAGACCAATGATCTCTTTGAGCAACTGCATTGGCTTCGTCCCGGGATTGACTGGTCACCGGACAGCCGTCAAATAACTTTCGCGGCAAAAGCAGGATCGCAGGATGCAATTTACACGTTGAATGTTGAGAGCGAAGAGATCACGAACCAGTTCACATTCGAGATACAAGGTGTATTCAGTCCGGTGTGGTCACCGGACGGGAAGTATATCGCCTTTGCCGGGCACAAAAATGGTCAGAGTGACATTTATATTGTATCCCTTAAAGTGGGTGAGAAAGGGAAATTCTGGAAGGTCACGGACGATATCTACAGCGATTTTGACCCCGCTTGGAGCCCTGACGGCAAAACATTGTTGTTCACCAGCGACAGAGGTGCTCAGTTAAACCCGAAGAGTGATGACAAAAAAATATGGAGCCACAATTATCCGCAGGTTGATCTTTATGCGATAAGCCTGGAGAACGAGACAATAAAACGTCTCACAGATGACGAGTATGAAGATCGTACTCCCAAATGGTCACCCCGTGAGAATATCATCAGTTTTGTTTCCGATCGCGCGGGAGCGTACAACCTCTATCTTATGGACATGGAAACTGGCGAATCCTGGGCGATTACCAATATTCTTACCGGTGCATTCCAACCTTCATGGTCAAATGCCGGTACAGTCGCCTTTGCTTGTTTCTTCAATGCCGGTTATGATATCTACCTATACAAAAATCCCTTTGATCCGAGTAGACGAGTTGAACCTGATTTGACCGGATATCAACAGAAAGAACGGTCAAAAGAAAAAGTTGACCGTCCCATGGTGAAAAAAGGCGACAAAGTGAAAATCCTCGCACTAGGTAAAAGTTCAGAAAATCCAATGCGTGAGAATGAACGGAGTATGTCGTTTTCCAGTGATGATGATATCACAGATAAAATTCAGGTGGATACAACGAATGTCAGTGAAGACATCCGTGCCTTCGAAGAAGATGATGTTGCACTCATTGATGCGAGTGAAGGTGAACCTGCACCCTCCGATTCCCTGAAGGAAGCTCCTGACAGAGCGGAAGAAGAGGAGCCCAAGCATACACCAGAGGCGAAAGGTGTACGGCTGGTCTCTGGCACAAAATCTGGCGGCGATCCAGAACCCAACGAAAATCCCTATAGAAATTATGTCTTTGAGCCAGCATACTATAACGATGATTACGCTGAAAAAGCCAAAGAGGATACAGTCGCACAAGGACCGCTAGTTGATGAAGAAGGCAATCTGGTTCAGAAAAAATACAAGATTAAATTCACTCCGGATATCGTCAATGCAACTGCAGGATACAGCACCTTTTTCGGGTTACAGGGAATGGGTCAGATTCTCTTTAGTGATGTCCTCGGTAATCATCTGATTTTCTTAACCACAGACCTGTACTACAGCTTTGAAAACAGTAATTTCAGCTTCTATTATTACCTGTTGAAAAATCGTCTTGATTATGGTGGTGGTGCATTCCATAACGTTTACTTTTTTAATCTGGGCAGAATACGCGACCGTAATTTTGGAGCTTCTTTCAATTTGCAGTATCCATTGTCTCGATACAGACGTTTCGAGTTTTCCACAGCCTTCGTAAATATCGATCGTGATGTCTGGAGCGATCAAGACCTTGACTATAAACCTCGTGAAAGACGTCATTTTGTGCTGCCGGAAATCGCCTATGTTTCTGATAATACTGTCTGGGGATATACGGGTCCGATGAATGGGCGGCGGTTCCGTGTTGGATTTGCCTGGAGTCCAAAGTTGCAGCCGGAAGTAAAGGATGAGACAAATATCTGGGGCTTTGATTTCAAGACCCTGGCATTGGATGCTCGACAGTATTTCCATGTGGGAAGGGACTATAGTTTTGCAATCCGTCTCGCAGGTGCAACGAGTTTTGGCGAACATCCGCAAACCTTTTTCATGGGTGGAGTAAATAATTGGATCAACCGTCGCTTTGCGACAGGGAATATCCTCACCGATGTCGATGATGTCTATTTCAGCAGCTTCGCAACACCCCTTAGAGGTGTACCCTACTATGCACGACGTGGAAATAATTACGCCCTGCAAAATACAGAATTCCGTTTTCCACTGATCCGTCAAATGCTCTTCGGCTGGCCGCTCCCTCTCTTCTTCTATAACATTAGAGGAGCGCTATTCCTTGATGTAGGCGCAGCCTGGGGAGGTGAATACGACACTCAGGTTCGTGACATAGATAGCCCCACAGGCTACCGTACAGAAACCGTCGACAATAAATTCCGCTTGCTTGCGGAAAACGAGAATGGAAAACAGGAGTTTGCTTCACTTGCTGCCGGCTATGGGTGGGGTTTCCGTGTGAATATGGGGATGTTCCTGCTCAAATGGGATGTTGCCTGGGAACACACCTACGACTACATCTCAAAACCACGCTACTATGTTTCACTGGGGACAGATTTTTAGCAATACTGAGCATCAGGTATCAATGAGCCTGGACTAGAACAAAGATCACCTTATAAAATGCTGCCCTGCGATTCAACGCTTGATCCTTTAAGGTTAACGGTGGTGCAGCGAAGCGGAACCCGGGGAGTAACCGCGCATTTCCACCCCTCTACTCCCCTTTTACAACATCTGCAGATGTTGCAGTAATCTTTTCACGCTGGATAAGTTTCTCAAACCCGATGCAAAGCATCGGGCCATCTTTATGGAACGCCATACTCCAGTATGGTATTGGTTTTTGGCTTTGGATTTATCCAAACTCCAATAGCTATCTCGGCGCATTTATTTGCCTGGGTGGCACGAGGATTGAGACCTATCCAAAGCAAAATCCATGATGTTTTTGAAGCCTGAACATCTATTAGAAGCTCATTCTATTGATCCTGCAGTTCAATGCAATACTTCAAAACAATACCTCTCATCCCCGGGCGAGCCCTTCCGAGAGAATCTCTTGCCAGCAATTTAATAAGTGTTATGATCGAGTTTTTATTTCTCTAGCCTTCATTGTATCTTATCAGCTTAAATAATGGGCAGAGGGGATATTTAAACGTTTTGACTGACCCACGTAGACAATTCCAATTTTTAACAAACGAAAAATCATGGCAACTTCAAAAAAACGTATTCTTTCAGGTATGCGTCCAACTGGTAAACTACACTTGGGGAATTTTGTCGGCGCATTGGAAAACTGGGTAGAGCTGCAGGGTGAATATGATAATTTCCACCTCGTAGCTGATTACCACGTACTGACTACAGATAGCGAACATTCGGATGCTATTCTCCCAAACACACTTGAAATGGTGCGTGACTGGCTGGCAGCGGGGATTGATCCTGCAAAAAGCCCAATGTTCCGTCAATCGCAGATCAAAGAACATGCAGAACTTCATCTACTTTTCAGCATGTTAATTACGAAGAACCGTCTCGAACGTAACCCGGCCGTTAAGGAGCAGGTACGTGACCTGGGAATAGAAGATCTGATGACATACGGTCACCTCGGTTATCCTGTTCTACAGGCAGCGGATATCCTGCTATACAAGGGAAACCTGGTGCCTGTAGGTGAGGATCAACTTCCACATGTAGAGATCACACGCGAGATCGCGCGAAAATTCAACCGTCACTTTGGTGATGTTTTCCCGGAACCGGATGGTAAGGTAACTAAGTTCGCACGGATGCCTGGTCCTGATGGACGGCGTATGTCCAAGAGCCTCGGCAATACCATCTTCATGTCCGACACCGAAGAGGATACAGCGAAGAAGGTCATGTCCGCGATAACCGACCCTCAGAAAGTGCGGAAAAATGATCCGGGACGTCCTGAAGTTTGCAATGTGTTCACCTACCACACCAAATTTAATGTAGCGGAAGTGGATGAGATCGCGACGACATGCCGCAGCGGTGAACTGGGATGTGTCGCCTGCAAGAAAAACTGTGCTGCGAAGATGAATGCATTTATGGCACCAATTCGCGAGAGACGTTTGCAGTTCGGCAAGGATGAGGATGTACTTAATATACTTGTAGATGGCGAGAAACGGGGACGTCTGGTGGCTCAGCAGACCATGAGCGAAGTACGTGAGGCGATGAAGCTGGGATGAATGATTCACCCTTTGCTATCCACTTGCCAGTGTACGAAGGACCGATGGACTTACTGCTTTTTGTGGTACGGCAGCGTGAACTCGACCTTTTTGATGTTTCTCTCTCAACAATCGCAAAAGATTTTATGGAGTTTGCACGGTCGAATGAGGAGCTCGATCTCGATGAGATCAGTGAAGTTTTTTTCATAACGGCACTGCTGATTTACATGAAAACCAAACGTCTCCTGCCGGATGAGCCCACACCCGAGGAAGATGAGCTACAGGTTCCTGGCGAACGAGAGGATATGGAAGAGGCGTATCGTGAGATTGTTGCAGCAGCACAAAAGTTCGCGGAACAGGAGGAGATGCAACGTAAGCATTTCACACGTGGCAGTGCTGCTGGACTGGTTGAGCTTGATGAGAACGAAGAGATGCTGCGTGATGTAAGCCTGCTCAATCTGGCGGAAGCCTTCCGTGATGCAACCAGACGGATGGAAAAACCGCAAATCCGTCAACTTACCATGTTTAAAGTCACACTCGAAGAGCAAACTTTACTTTTGATGAACACATTAAAAAAACAGACCCGACTATCTTTTCAGAAACTGGTTGAAAGTTTTTCTGAACGCATTGAAGCGGTTGTTGCTTTTTTGTCGTTGCTGCAGTTAATTCGGAATGGTAAAGTGGTTGTGAAGCAGCGTGGCATGCTTGGTGAAATCTGGATATACCGTGGTGCAAAATTTGCCGATAGTGAATCAAACGGTACTGTTGAGATGCATTCATGAGTGATAAGCCGAACGAAAATGAGAGCCCGCTCGGGTTTGAAGCTGAGACCTACGGTGGTCTGAATGTGCTGGGTGCGTTAGAGGCGATGCTCTTCGCGTCCGACCATCCGATTCAGGAGCAGGAGATTTCCGAAACCCTCGGCGTCAAGCAAGATGAAGTGGCATCCCTCACCAACCAACTCGATCAACTTTACCAGCAGCATAATCACGGCATCGCTTTGCAACACACAGGCGCAGGCTGGCGACTGGTGACCAGGAGTGAGTACTCGGAAATCGTAAAACGTCACCTGCGATTGAAACAGAAAACCAAACTCTCACGTGCAGCGTTGGAGTGCATTTCAATTGTCGCCTACCGTCAACCGGTCAGCCGTATGGAAGTTGAGGAGATTCGTGGTGTTGATTCATCACAGGTTCTCCGAAATTTGCTCGAACGTGATCTGATTAAAATTAAAGGGCGGGCGGAAGTACCGGGGCGTCCCCTGCTTTACGGCACCACAGATTCCTTCCTCGCCTATTTCGGGCTGGATTCCCTGGTCTCGTTGCCAAAACCGGAAGAACTTCTGGGCGAGCAGGAACCATTGGAATTTCAGGGCAATGGACCGGATGGACCATTCGATCCCAATCAAAACTCAGACGAAGTGACGCAGGATGAATAGCAGATTGATTCAGGGGAGATGTAAGTTTGGCCCTGGATTTATCCAGGGTCTATTAAGTCCTTTACTGGGATTATTACAAGGCACAATAAGTCTACTTATAGAGTTATTCCTGGGTCTAATAAGTCCTTTACTGGGATTATTACAAGGTACAATAAGTCTACTTATAGAGTTATTCCTGGGTCTGCTAAGTCCGCTACTGGATTTATTAAACATTGGACAAGTCCAATGCCAAAAGTCGAAGCATGGGAGACAGACCACCAGCTGGAATCAGAAGATAATTCTGTTTCTGCTGGTATTGATTGCGATAATTTCGACTTCAAAGACGATAGCTGGTGAACCACTCGATCCAAATCGATCCTATTGGATCTATTTTGACAGACGAGACAACTCGGATCGGGCGAGAATAGAAGTATTAAATTCCCTGGACGATAAAGCTGTAGAGAGAAGGATACGTGCCACGGGTCAGGCTGTGCTTGACGGAGATTTACCTCCCCATCCTGATGACCTCACCATGTTACGTGAAGCTGGTTGCAGAATTCGGACTGTCAGCAAATGGATGAATGCGGTTTCAGTTGAACTTCCCACATCAACCAGGGTTAGCCTGGGTGATCTACCCCATGTAAGAAAAATTCAAGCAGTGAATCGTGGAAAAAATATAGAACCCTCACAACCGCGTGAATCCAAAGAACAGCATACCCTGCTTGATCAGGAAGATTACGGCGTTGCGTGGAATCAAAACAACCTTATTGGTATTCCGGAGTTGCACGAGCAGGGATATACTGGTGAGGGAGTTCGTCTGGGATTACTGGATAGTGGATATAGTCGCTTCGATTCACATGTCGCATTTGAACATTTGAATGTAATCGCAACCTGGAATGCCCTCGACTCAACGGAGAATGTTTCAACTGCCTCCCATGGCGCGGCTGTACTCTCGATTATCGCAGCAAAAGATAGCGGAAATTTTCTCGGTATCGCGCCAGACTGCGAATTCCTGCTGGTGAGGACCGAAGATTCTTCGGACGAATATCCACTGGAAGAGGATTACTGGGTGAGCGGGTTGGAATGGGTTGAAGCTGCAGGTGCTGACCTTGTTTCCACCAGTCTCGGCTATTCAGCCTGGTATGACTCACTCGACTATGACGGCAACACTGCAGTCACCACTATCGCCGCAGATCTTGCTGCAGCGCGTGGGCTGCTGGTTGTAACCTCGGCAGGAAATCGCGGAACATCGGGTGTGAGTGCGCCGGGTGATGGAGATTCAGTGTTGACCATTGGAGCAACAGACAGCCTCGGTCAATATGTCGGATTCAGTTCGGTTGGACCCACCGCCGATGGACGTATTAAGCCCGATGTCGCTGCACTTGGATATCTCGCTTATGGCATAAGTGATACCTCCGATTCAACCTATCGTCGTGGCAATGGCACCTCTTTCAGTTGCCCGGCAGTTGCAGGGGGAATTGCCTTGTTGTTGCAGGAGAATCCAGACCTGCTTCCCATGCAGATTATCTCAATTATGCACAGAACAGCTTCACAGGCAAATCACCCCGACAACCAACTGGGATGGGGTATTGCAGATTTTCCTGCAGCGATGGAAGCAGTCAGTCAGGGTGTCATTGAACCGCGAATAATCCCAACCCGATTTAAGCTGCTCTCACTTTACCCCAATCCCATGAATAGTATGCTGCAGGTTTCCTTTAGCCTCAGTAAAACAGCGACTTTATCCTTCACCATTCATAATCTTCTCGGTCAACAACTCTGGCAGTTTTCTAAGCTGTACCCATCCGGAACTCAATCAACGACACTCTCACTTGATGAATTTTCCTCCAGCACCTATCTGCTTACTCTGTCCGATGAAACAAATACTGTTACCAGAAGGTTTGTGCTTTTGAAATAGCTATTGGATGAAATTTCCACCGTGCAAGTTCCGCTGTCTATGTTCACAAACTCAAAGTTCACCACAGCGTGGTGAACTGCTGGGGAAACGTTCGATTATGAATCGTCAATTGGGATTGCTTTATCCAATGTTTAATAGACCGAATGCTGGAATTATTAAACTTGGGATAAATCCCAAGCCAGAAAAATATGCCAAACTGGAGTTTGGCGCTCCAACACCAGATTGCCTCGCTCGCAATGACTGGCCTATTCAACCGCAGCGCGGTTGTACTTGGGTAGCCCCCAGTGGAACGAAGAGGAACTGGGGAAGAACGGAACCCACCTATCCAAGCCAGCCCTGTAGGGGCGGAACTGAATCGCTTACAGTGCAGGTTTGATCACATACTTCCTGAATGCTCAGCCTGCCGGCGGGTTCCTCGACATCCAAGTTCCGCAACATCTACGGATGTTGCGGAACGTAGTTCACAACGCTGTGGTGAACTGCTGGGAAAACGTTCGATTATGAATCGTCAATTGGCATTGCTTTATCCAATGTTTAATAGATCGAATGCAGGAATTATTAAACTTGGGATAAATCCCAAGCCAGAAAAAATGCCACACTGGTGTGTGGCGCTCCCAATAACAATACCTCTCACCCACCCTGATGCATCTAAAGGAATGGAAGGGGAGATTTTGCTCAAATTTGTTGCTGTTCATTTTTCATACGATCCCACACAATTTCTGCTGTTTCACGTCGAATATGCCATATTCTCACACGTTCCGGGGTAGTTACTGCCACGCTGAAAGGCACGATCACGTTGACATTTGAAAACTTTTCGATCAGTACTCCTGATGTGAGAGCAACCAGTATGAAGATGTTAAAAGGCAGGCTCAGAATTGGAAGATCAAGTGCGAGTAAAAATGTTTCAAGTGGTGTCCAGGCAAAGTAGAAGAGAAGCATTATTCCAGTCAGGAGCAGCCAGGTAATTTTTGAGGGACGGAGATAATGCCCGCCTGCTGCGATTGCCAGGGCGGCGAGATTGTAGGTCGTGTTTACCATATTGGTACTATTCGCGCTGGGAAAATGATGGATAACAACTCCCAGTAAAACGAGAGTAAATACTGTCACAAGTCCAGAAATTCTAGAGTGAAGCAGGATACCCACAAGAAGCAGGAACCAGGCAAGCAATTGTGTACTTCTTGTAAACGAATATTTTGATGGAATCCAGCTCTTAATAAATCCATGCACCTGCAAAATTTTGGCAGATTTTATAAGATCACCATTGGCTGACGTACTTCGATGCAGACCAAACCAGGCATCTGCGAAAAGAGGGGCTGCTATAATCGCGTTCCTGAAAGATGTCGCTGCTCTTTCAAGTTCACGGCGTTGCAGGTGTATCCAGCCCAGACCATCCCAGGAATCAGCCAGTCCCGGATCAATTTCCACCGCCTTCTCGAAGGCGATTTCTGCATTCGCATAATCTCCCAGTTTGAAAAGACTCCAGCCCAGTCCATCATACGCATCAGCGAACTGTGGGTGTAGAGTTATTGCTTCCTGAAAGTGGAAACGTGCAGCGGGGTATTTTCTATTAAAAAACTCACTCCAGCCAAGACCGTCCTGTTGATACGCTCGTGGACGAGGTGATTCGATCGATATCTGCTTGAATTTGTCTTGCGCGGCAACTGTTTCACGATTCGCAAGGGCTTGCCAACCTTTGTAAAAATTAAAACTATAGCTTCCGGTCACATCTAGAAGCAGGAGTTGCAGCCAGATCAGCAGGACATAAGGTATTGTAAAGGGTAAAATTTGTCGTTTGTTTGTTCCTTTTTTTCTAGTCACCAGCGCTAAAACGAATCCACATACTATAGAAAAAACAATGAGGCTCAACACCTTTACAATAGTTGGAACTTCCGGGAAAAAAATCCACGAATATCCCAGTAGAATCCCATTCACACTGAACAATCCAGAATGTAAAAGTGCACGATCTGCCCGAAATAATAAGGCGGTTAACGAGACAAGAATTGCCCCCAACAGGCTCCACATTGTATTCACTGGCGAACTTAAGAGAAGAACCGCAAAAAACAGGATACTGGCAGGTAGGCTTTTGCACAAAAAAAGCTGACCATACCCATAAACAATTGACAGGATAAACGATTGTTTCCTCATCATTGTGCTGCCCGTGTTACCATTGAAATGACCAGCGGAACCTTCCTCGCTCCAGTAGCGGGAAGAATCTCCTCTTCTATGATAAGTTCGCAATGTACCTGGCTTTTTAATGCTCCCGAAAGCAGACGCTGCACATGTTCACCAAGCTGTGAATTCTCAGTTTTAAATTCATCCTTTACAACGACTCTCACCTTGAATCTGTCCACCTCCTCCTGGATAATCTGATAGGCAATAATCCCCTCCACTCTGCCCATCGCATTTGTCAAAGTGTATGGTGATTGAGCATTGCCATCCCTGGTTTGAATGGAATCTATGATTCTGCCTTCAATCGATTTTATTCTCGGGGAGTACAGTCCACAGGTACATGGTTCTGTCGCCCAGCTTCCGTAATCCGCCAGTCCATCATAACGTACCACCGGAGTTGAAAGGTTTTGCAGATCGGTGACCACAATTTTACCTGTCTCCTCTGTTGACTGATTTTGTTCATCGAGAATCTCTACCAGAAGAGAAGCGGAGGGTACATGATATCCACCATGTGTGAGGCATGGCATTCCGACCAACCCGACTTCTGTGCTAGTATAACTGTCGATAAGTTGCGCGTTGGTGAAGACTGTAGTGATAAGGTTCCGGGTGGATGGATCGAGTGATTCAGATGTCAGGTGAATCATTTTTACTGAGGGTTGCGATTTGCCGTGCGTAACCATCCAACTGGCGATATTTCTCATCGTAGTTGGATAACTGGAGATAAATTCCGGTTCGATTTCAAAGATAATCTGAATTTGTTGTTCAACGGGTAGAAAGGTCGAATACAACCGCTCCTCCATAACCGTTGTCCGAAGGTTTTCGGCGATGGCAAAGTCTATCGTATTTTCTGTCGGGTCGATAAAATAGAGAACATTGCTATATGGCTTACCTTCACACCACCGGTAGTAAATCTCCATATTGTAAGCTGCCATCTCCCACATTCGTTCATCATCACGGTAGATACGCACCGGTGAGCCGGAGGAACCGGATGTTTTCAGCAAATGCGCAGCACCACTAAACTGAGAATTCGAGATTCCTTCTAATCCACCCTCACGTAGTTCGTTTTTCGTGAGGATGGGGATATTCAGGAAATCAGAAGGGCTCGCATAGTTTCCCAGTTTCACTACTGCGTGATCATACTTCGTTTTGTAAAGTGAGGCTGAGGAGTATGCATATTTCGCCATTGCGTAAGCTTTTTCAACCGATTCAACTTGCTGAATCTGTGTCTCGGATTTAAGGGTAGGCATTGCTATTCTTGCGAAACCGCCAAGAAGTTTTTCACGGTAAACCTTGAGTTTTTTTGCAGATAGCATACGTGAAAACAGCTTATCCATGGGAGTAAACCCTGCCTGGTTGATTTGCAGTTCGAAGCGGATAAACAAGTACATCTATTTTATTCGGTGGAAAACAACTGTTCCTTTCAAGATAATGAATTCTAGCCTGAAGTGTACTCATCTCCACCTGAGTCTGCTTTTGTTCAGTGAAAGCTCTGCCTCCTGTTTATTGCCGATTCGAGCATGAAAATATATTTGGCAGTCAGCCCTTTTAAGCACCTCAAATAGCGAGTATATTTTAAGATAGAAGTCTAATATCTGGCTCTTTTTCCAAGCTGTTTTTACCCAAGAGGTAAATTTGAAATGTTCAAATATCACGCTGGTTATCGTTTCTGGGTAATTTTAATACTCCTTTCTATGGTCACAGTTCATGCTGGAAGATGTGAGCAGTGGTTGCAGCATTCAATAGGGGACACGATCACACTCGAAGAAGCTCAGACCTATGGGTTGTTTGAAGACGAAGAGGACTTTTTTGTCCTTATGGTATCATCGGGTCTTAAATCGGATATCGCTATCTTAAACATCCAGTACACTGAAGAATCTCAAAAACCGACCGAAAATATTGTCATCCATGCTTCCACGATAAACCTTATAGATGAGTGGTTGCATTGGAAAAATCAACAACTAAATTCTGCTGAACTAAAACCCCTGCATGCTGAACTCGAACTGCCCGAAAAAGATTTTACCGGTGACCTGCTTCAATGGAAAGGTCGAAGCTTTGTTCTGGGTACAACTTACGGCAATCTGGAGATTCCGGTTCAAAAGGTGAAAAAGCATTATCTGGAGCATCAATATCGAGGATATTTTCGTGGTGAAGACCCAAACCGTACTCGTCTCTTTTTCGCCCCGACCGGTTGGAGTTTACCCAAAGGCGATGGCTACTCCAGTGTTTACGAGGTAGTTCTGCCCGGCTTTCAATATGGCATAACTGACCGTTTCTCTATAGGTGGTGGGATATTTCCTTTCAGTAGTGAACAATTTGCCATGGCATGGATAACTCCGAAATTTGGTATTGTAGAAAATGAAAAAGGAGCATTCTCATTGGGAATATTCAGCACATTCGTTCATTTTAATAATGGGGAAGATCCAGGTCAGGAGAATGAGGATAGTTCCAATTCAGACGATATTCAAGACGCTAATTTTGGGATATTATATGGTGTCGGTACCATTAAAAATGAACGGAATGCATACACTGGGGGTTTGGGATTCGGTTATGCAAATGGGAATCTGAGTTCGAGTCCCATGGTAGTTATCGGTTGGGAGTATGAGGTTAGACGAGGATTCAAGTTATTATCTGAAAACTGGATTCTTCCAGGGCTTGATCAACCGATTTTATCCTTTGGTGGGCGTTGGTATGGCAAACGGTTAGCTGCTGATTTCGCACTGATCCGAACTTTTGATATGCAATTTCTTGGTGTACCCTGGGTCGATTTTGTCGTGAATTTTTAGCAATCGGTGAATCGACTCCCCATGCATGGCAGATTGGTGCTGGATTAATCCTGTGTACAATAATCCCACTCTGAATCTACTCAGCCATTTCTGGGGTAAAACGTCTATTTTGAAATGCTAACATATATAATATCAATATCTTACTGGATTCCAGCTAACACTACGCCGGCATGACGCAGCGTAAAAGTGTGTTCTCAGGAAGCCTGCTTCGCTGGAATGACACGAACGGTGGTTCTATCGCAAGGAAAGAGAAAACCCGACGAAATCGCCGGGTTGTAGTTGAACATTATAGCATTTTCCCACTAAGACAAATATGCCTGCAAGGCTTTGCTTCGCTTGGTTGTACGAAGACGACGCAGGGCTTTCTCCTTGATCTGACGAATTCGTTCACGAGTCAGACTAAACTTCACACCAATCTCCTCAAGTGTCAGAGGTTCATCGATATTAAGTCCGAAGTAGAGACGAAGCACTTCAGCCTCACGTGGCGAAACCGATGCCAACGCCATCTCTAATTCCTTCTTCAAAGAAGAACCGATCAATGTATGATCCGGGGTCGGTTGGTCAGCATCACTCAATACATCGAGAAGACTGTTTTCTTCGCCCTGCTTGAAGGGTGCATCCATGGAAAGATGACGTCCCGACATTTGCAGTGCATCATTTACCTCACCGGCAGTCATCTCAAGTGCATCAGCGATTTCATCCGGACTGGGCTCACGTTCGTATGTTTGCTCGAGTTCACTTGCCGCTTTACCAATTTTGTTTAATGCACCAACACGATTCAATGGCAACCGTACCATTCTGCTCTGTTCGGCTAACGCTTGCAAAATAGACTGACGAATCCACCAGACAGCATAAGAAATAAACTTAAAACCGCGGGTCTCATCAAAACGTTTGGCAGCTTTCATTAGTCCAAGGTTGCCCTCATTGATCAGGTCTTCCAGAGATAAACCCTGGTTCTGGTATTGTTTGGCAACGCTGACGACAAAACGCAGATTCGCCTGGGTCAACTTCTCCAGTGCAATCTGATTACCTGAACGAATTTGACGAGCCAGCTCAATTTCCTCCTGAGTTGTCAGGAGATCGTACTCACCAATCTCCTGGAGGTATCTCTCCAGAGAATGGTTAACACGTGAATTTCCTTTTTTGGTGACTTTAGCCATTCACGCTCCAACGGTTTAAGGGGTTAACTCTGTACCTGAATAC
>JAIOHU010000049.1 GCA_019912845.1 bacterium | reverse complement strand
ACTGCTGACAGTCCACTGAGCATTCATCATACCCAAATGGGCTCCGGCAAATGCATGAATGGTTTCAAATACCTCCATACCGACATCACTCTCAAGATAAAGCTGCCATGCGGAAGCAGATTCTTCAAATGGAATCCCACTGATCTCGTGGCTTTTTGCTGATAGCATCCAGTATGAGAACCCGATATTTTCACGGAGCATTAATCCATATCCTATGGGTGTCCTCAAAATCCCACCAAATCCTATTCCAGGAGCATGGTAATAGGAGTATGCATCCTGCCAGATCATTCCCAATGATCCAGTCACGCCAATCTCTGAAATCTGCCAGATATCGAGAGGATTCCAGATAAATATTGAGGGGTTAAGTTTTTCGCTTGATTCCTCACGATCAGATCCAGTTTCTTCGAATTCATCCATCAAGGTCAGACTTTCCTGCTCGCTCATTTTAGCTTCGAGACGTGCTTCTTCTTGCGCTTTACGTCTCGCGTCTTCTTCCATGAGTCTCTTATGTTTCGCATCGAGCTTGGCGAGGCGTGCTTCTTCTTTCTCCAACATCCTTTGATGTTTCTCTTCCATCTTGGCGATACGCTCCTCTTCCTCCTCCAATTGATGGGTGACATCATCAAGGTCGTCCTGAATCTGATCTACTGTTTCTTTGAAGAATTTTGCGAGCTGATGGTAAAATGAACGATCCCCTTTTACTTCCATAATAGAGTTAATACTCCAGATTGTACTGCCATCATAAGGATTAAAAAGGGTAATATCAGCGGCAATACTGCCATCTTTGCCCATGAGAAATGCAGGTTTGCCCTCCTCATAACGGTAGATATCGATGTTTACCATCGCATCTACTCGTGCGCTGTCTTTCAGTACCGGTAAACCCTTTGGCGTCAGGAGATCATCGAGAGTGAGACGCTGATTTATGAGATACTGTTCTAGTCGAGGCAGTTCCTGGACTTCATATATTCGCAAGAGCTCAGTCGCCAGGATACCTGATACAGTGCGCGGTTCAACCCGTTTCACCGATGATGGGATAATCGCAGGGAGAACAACAATGCGTAATTTAGTCCGTGGATCTAAATCGCTTTGAATGACAGTATCAGCGAGTGTGACCGAACAAAAAATTAACAATAGCGAAAGAATACTGAACCGTTTCATAACCTCCTCAAGGGTGGACTTCTTCATATATCTTATCGGCATACGGCAAAAATCCTTAACTCATTACTTTAACATAAGGTAATTCTAAGCCGACCTGAACCCAGCGTTAGAATTTATAAGATATTTAACATCAATATACCAAACTCTTCCTGGATGCCAGCTAACAGCACGCTGGCATGACGCAAGGTGAAACCGTCTTCTTAAACAAATTTTGTGACGCGCAGCTATCAAGTGGGTAAAACTGCGAAAAAAAAGGTAGATCTATACTCCCAATGCTATCTGCACTTCTTCCCACGATTTTACGCATTTGTCAGCTTGTGACTCTCCCACATATTTCTCAAATGCTGGGAGTGCCTCTAATCGTATTGCCATGAGTCCAGCATTTTTCGCGCCAATAATATCAGTGCGCTCATTGTCGCCAATATGCAGTGCAGCATCATGAGCAACACCGAGTCTTTCAATAGCTCGATCAAACATCAAGCTATCCGGCTTGGAAACACCAACATCGCTTGAATAAATACGATGTTGAATAAATTGCAGTACACCCCATCGATCCAGCATTTTATCAATCGTTGATGGTCCGCTGATACCTGTATCACAGATTAAGGCGATTGGGACAACATTTGCCAGTTTTCTAATTGTATCAATTACCCCTTCAACTGGTTCCGGCATTGCCTGTAGCATTACCTCGTCCAGTTCTCTTGCCAAGACCTGAAGCGACTCTGCATCCTGCTCAATATAAAGATTCTCCAGAATTGTACGTGCGGCATAGACAGCGTCTGGAGTTATGTGATGAGTTCGCCAATGGTCATGCCAGGATCGGGAATAGGCATGCAACGCTTCCCTGACCACTTCTTCAGACAGTTCGATGCCACGACCAGCAGCATACTTTTGCACGTATTGAATCCTGAGACCGAGTCGTTCTGATCCACGTGATGCTGTTGAGATCGTGTTCCAGAAATCTATGCAGACAGCGTGCACTGGTCTGTTTTGAAAAGTAAGAGTTTTCATTCAAAATTGACTATATTATTTCTCTGTGAACTAAATCGAAACTTATTAATAGAGAGATTCCGATACCAATGTTAATTGAATTGAAGATACAGGATATTAGCTCGGATGGACGAGGTGTCGCCAGGACTCCAGAGGGAAGAGTGGTCATGGTCGATCAGACTCTGCCTGGGGATATCGCCGAAGTGAGTCTTGACCTTGAAGCTAAAGGGAGTGTTCTGAGTGGCACACTTACCAGAATGATAGAATCCTCAGTAAATCGAATTGATCATCCTTGTGAGTTCGCTTGTAAGGGTTGTATCAGCTCGCCGTTGGGATCGTTAAAGTATGACGCCCAATTAAAGTGGAAGGAGTCGCACCTACGGGAAACGTTGAAAAGAATTTCAAAAAGGACGCTGCCGGAAATATCAACAATTAATC
>JAIOHU010000048.1 GCA_019912845.1 bacterium | reverse complement strand
GCTCATTCTGGCTGGAATGCATGGCGGGATCATCCGCGCAGACAAGCACAAAACCACCGACACAACCGGTATAGGTGAAGGTCATGAGCGGGTCCATGGCGACATTCATGCCGACATGCTTCATTGTGACAAGGGTACGTGTGCCGGTCAAACTGGCACCGATGCCGACTTCCATGGCAACCTTTTCGTTTGGTGACCACTTGGCGTAAATGCCGGGAAATTTACTGAAAATTTCGAGAATCTCAGTGGAGGGAGTTCCCGGATAGGCGACCGCGAAATAACATCCAGCTTCGCGTGCACCATGCGCAATCGCTTCGTTCCCGAATTGCAGCACCCTGTTCTTTGAAACTGTTTCGGGATGTGTTGTCTGACTCATGAATTTTCCCCGTATGTTTTAGCTGCTTCCTGGCGTCGTATCACTCGCAGGGCACCTTCTGCCAATGCAAGCATCTCCTCCTCCCCCCGATATTCGAAGATTCTGCCAAGGTAGCTTATGTATTTATTGAGACGTTCGAGTAAGGCATCCGACTTGATCAATCCGCCTGTTACCACAACGCCATGAATGTTTCCTTGAAGTGCCGCAGCCATCGCACCAATTTCTTTTGCGACCTGGTATATCATCGCCTCCCAGATCAGGGAAGCCTGTTTGTCTCCAGATTCGATCATTTTCTCAATTTCACGCAAATCCGCGGTTCCGAAATAACCGACAAAGCCACTCTCTCGGCTGAAAATCTCCTTCGCACGGTCATATCCCTGGTCACGTACCAGGTCAATCACACCCTGAAGTGGAAGTGCACCGGAACGTTCCGGGCTGAAAGGACCCATGCCGAGTAGACCGTCATTGACATCGGAAATCCGTCCCTCCTTGATCGCCGCAATAGAAATCCCACCGCCCAAATGTGCGACAACGAGACGTGCTTCATTGAAAGGGATAGCCAGTTCAGCAGCGGCGCGTCTCGCAGTAGCCTTGATGTTGAGGGCATGGGCGCGACATTTGCGTACGATCCCCGGGACACCGGAAACGCGTGATATCTCATCGAACTCGTCAGTGGTGACCGGATCGACAACATAAGCGTCAATGTCGAGTTGCTGCGCGAAACGATCCGCCAGCATAGAGCCGAGATTGCTGGCGTGTTCACCCCATCTGGCAGCCTTGACATCGCTGAGCAGCTCGTCATCAACCGCATAAGTTCCACCTGCTATCGGGCGAAGTAAACCGCCACGACCGACAACTGCACACAAATTTTTCAGGTAATCGGCGGGAATGGCGTCACGGATGATATTGTAACGATAGTCAAGTTGTTCAGCGATATGGGCGAATTGGTGGATATCCTGGGTGTCATGCTCGATGGACGCACGCCAGAGTTCTGCTATGCCATCAAACACAGCGACTTTAGTCGAGGTTGTGCCCGGGTTAAGTACGAGAATCCCTTCCTTCACAAGTGCTCCGGGTGTTGGTTCTATTTTATCCGAATCAAATTACGATTCTTGGGTCATCCCGGTGATGATTACACCTTCGCGTCATCCCGGCGATGATTACACCTTCACGTCATCCCGGTGATGAGTTGGGCCGGGATCCAGAATATTACTACATCATCACGGGCGACGAATAATGATTTGCCGTTGATCAGACAGCATGCCCTTACTATAAAAAACACAGGAGGTTAGCTCACAGCACCCCCTGTGTATGTGAATTTAAGTACAAAAGCTGGAAAATGCAAATTCGGGTTAGCTCTCAACAGGTTGAAGGATATGAGAATTGAGAAATTATAGAATTATGAAGTTATAGAACTATTTAAAAGGTGGGAATGAAAAGGGCAACACAAGGATGCAAATATTGAGGCTACGCTTGCTCAGGGTTCGTGGTTTGAGACTGTGAAGATGGTTATAGCATGCGCGACTGCTGGCATCCGAAAAGGGGGTGGTAGGGGGAATCCCCCTACAATGACGAGCACAGAAAAGATTGAAGAGACGCAATCAGAATCCTGGGAAAAGCTGGTCCGAGAGTGCGGGAATTGACAGAGAGTGAGTGGGTGTGGGAGCTGCTTCTCCCCGGGATGCTCTTCGTTCCACCCGGGGCTACCCAAATCTCACCACGTGGTGGTGAAATCCGCAATCAATAAAATCCTCAATGAAATTATTGGATTTTGGACAAGTGCAAAGGCAAAAGATAATGCCATACTGGAGTATGGCGCTCCCTTACACCACGTGGTTACCCAAATCCCACCACGTGGTGGTGAATTTCGAAGTTAATTAAATCCTCGAGTGAATTATTCTGTCAGCCAAGTATTTAATCAATGCCTGTTCGCAAACTACAACGGGTTGACCGTCCTCGATTTTTATCGAAAAAGAGTCTATTTCATGAGGACAATTTTTCTCGTTTGTTCGAATTGTCCTGGTACCTGCATTTTTACAAAGTAAATACCACTTGCCAGTCCGCTGCCATCAAACTGTAATTCCCGGGAACCTGCAGCCATGACACCATTATAGAGTGATGCTACCTGGCGTCCAATCATATCATACACCTGAACTTTCAGCCGTGACGTATAGGGCAGTTCCACAT
>JAIOHU010000004.1 GCA_019912845.1 bacterium | reverse complement strand
ATTTATGACTCATCCCCGGGTTTGATGCCATCCCGGTGATGAGTTGAGCCGGGATCCAGGAATTTGTTGATATTCTAGATGTGGGAGAATCTGAAGTAGTTTCGCCCCTACAGGGCTGACATGTGTAATGTGGAATCCGTTCCCCCCAGTTCCTCTTCGTTCCACTTGAGGGCTACCCAAATTTCACCCCGCTGGGGTGGATTGTTGAATAACTCCAGTAGTGGATTTATTCCGATTGCGTCATCCAGGTGATGAGTTGAACCAGGATTCAGAATTCGAGTAATAGGTTTATTAAATTCCGGATAGATGCATGGCTAATTTACTATCCCAGTGCCGTTTCGTTTCGCCCTTACAAGGGTGGTTCGGACGGGGTGTGTTGATTCTTCCACAGTAGCACTATCCTCTTCGTGTCATGCCAGCATAGTGTTAGCTGGCGTCCAGGAAGTATTTGATATTGTAGATGTCGTAATCTTACAAGAGACGCTGATTATTCAATTGAGTTTATCTCTATTCTTCACTGGCATCCAGTGGAATTTGCACTAATCATTACCATAAGCCATAGTCTCAAACTGGAAATCAGGTTCTTTAGCACATATACCGTTCAGACAAATACATTGAAAACCCGCGTGATACGCCCAGCTCTATGCAAATTTAGCCAGTCGAGTCAGTCTGCTTAATGGAAGACAGAAAAAAAGCGCATGATCATTACGACCATGCGCTCGGGTAATAAACCGGACTGAAGGCTTACTTATTTGCAATTTCTCCTGCATCGCGTGCAGCATTATAGGTACTAATGAAGTCAATCGCATTTTCAAGCAATGAACGTGCATATACAGGATTGTGTGCACCGTGTGATCCATCATCATGAACAAAGGCGTATGCATATCCAGCCATTCTTTGTTCTGGTGTAGTGATGTCGCCATCTCCAAGATCATCGGCGTTCACACCAATGGCAGTGATGAGTTGTTCCATCAATTCTTCGATTTCAGTCTGACCGCCGCCAACATCAAATGTGTCTGTACCACTATGGCAACCCTGGCATGCTTCAAGTGCCGGGTAGAAATCATGTCCACCTTTCCAGCCAGCGGGATCACCATGACCGCGCATGGTCATGTGGCAATCTACACAACCACGTTCAAGATTCTGGTGAACGGCTTCACGCTCGTACTCATAGCCTTCGATTTCGTAGCTGCCAATACCGAGGAACATGTCGCCCTGGTTACTATGATGAGGACCAAAGTGTGCATAACCATTTTCAATTTGTCCCACCACATTATCAGTGTCACGACGTCCCTGGTGGCACTGCGCACAAATCTGACCTGAACCATAACCGGTCATTGTACCTTCATCAGCAACAACTTCGGCATCGTAGTTAACCGTCATGTCATCAACGCTACGCAGGTGATGGATGTTGTTCGCTTCGTGTGGATCGTGGCAGGTTACACAACCGATAAGGTTTCTTTCGTGTGGTTCCCAACCAGCATAGTCTGGATCCCAACGTGCAATAAATCCTTCAGAGGAGTGACATGCACCGCAAGAACCTTCGGTAAAGTGCTCTTCACGCCATTCTTCGATCGTCATTACTTCATTACCTTCACGATCTTTAAGAGCGTTGTGACCAGAAAGTTCCCACTCTTCCATCTCTGTAGTACCATCGTCGCCAGCTTGACTGTGGCATTTTGCACAGACAGTGGTCGGGTGACCATCATTGTAATGAGTTTCATAAGAAACCATTGGTTGATGATCATAAATGGTTGTTCCCATTGGACCGTGGCAAGATTCGCAGCCAACACCAGCCAGCATTTCTACACGCATGCTGTCTTCTGCTGTTTCCGGGGGCCAGTAATCATCGAAACCGTGCATATCCGGACCGGGTGTGGTTACTTCGGTGTCGCCATAAGCAACTTCTGCGTCAAAGCCCGTTACATGGCATTTGACACAATACAAATTGGTTTCGTTGCCTTCCGCTACCAAATCTTCATAGGCTTCGGCATGATGAGTGTGCATCCAACCTTCAACTGCGCTTTCATGACAGCCTACGCAACGTTCGCTGTTTCCACCATAAGTGTATTCAGGAACATCCTTGCCGTCTTCGCCTTGTGGTCCTTGATCACCCATTGGGCCAGCTTCACCTTGTGGTCCTGCTGGTCCTTCGGGGCCCTGTTCGCCTTCACAGCCAAAAAACGCTACTGCGAGACAAAGGGCAAGCACCAATACCATCAATCGCTTTACCATCTTTCCTCCTTCTCCCATGATTTCAGTCATCCCCATTATTCGTTCGTGAAAAGTTTCTTTTTGTTGACTTGAGCATTTGAATACCTTCAGGTGTTAAATTACCTCTAACCCCTAGTAAAGTCAAATAGTTAGACAAGCCTAACTGGAGTACAATTAACATTTCCATGACAATTGCAATTGCAAGTCCACCATGAACAACAACTTCCATGTGAAAAAGAGTGCTTTAGAGCTCCGCCAATGGAGTCATTGCCTTCTGAAAAATCGCTGCACATATTGTATTCAAAACAGTATTCCTGCATTTCCGCGTTCCGGACAAACGGGATTTGGGGGGAACAATACAATCTTGAGCCGGTAGTAAGGAGAAATTAAAATGTTTGCGAAACGATTTTCAATTTCACTCATTAACATGATGGCGTTACTTATGCTTTTTTCAACTGCCCAACAATCATCCGCAAAACCAAATACCATGAACCGTGATGAGATTCAAGACCGCTATAAGTGGAATCTGAACGATATATTCGCAGATTGGGATGCCTGGCAGGCAACCTACGATGAGCTTGAAGAGGGGATGAAAAAACTCGATAACTTCAAAGGGACACTACATCAGGGGCCCGAAAGAATCCTTGAGTGGTACAAGCTGGACGATGAACTGAGCCAGATGGCGTATAAGGTTTATTACTACCCTTCCCTTAAGTTTGACGAAGACCAACGTGAAAATGAGTTTAACGCCAAACGTCAACAGGTTGGTATCCTCTTTTCTAAATGGGGAACCGCAACTGCCTGGTTCACACCAGAGCTACTCGCTATTCCCTGGGAAACTATGAAAGATTGGCTGGATTCAACTCCCGAGCTTGCAGATTATCGTTTCACAATTGAAGACACATACCGTCAGCAGGAACACGTTCTCGATGAAGATGGCGAAAGGCTTCTGTCATACTCCAGCCAGTTGAGTGGTGCTCCCAATGATGCCTACGGCATGCTTTCCACCGCTGACATCACTTTCCCGACCATCACGCTATCCAATGGGGAAGAGACCCAGATTACTTACGGGACATATTACTCAATTCTCTCAACAAACCGTAACCGCGAAGACCGTCAAGCTGCCTACAAAGCCTTCTATGAGACTTTCAATAAAAACATCAATACCTATGCTGCCCTCTACAATGGTGTCTGTCAGAAGGATTGGTTCAAGGCGCAGGCGAGGAATTATCCCAGCACTCTTGAAGCAAAGCTGTTTGGCAATGATATTCCTCCGGAAGTTGTTGAAACCCTGATTGACGTTGTGAAAAATGGCAGTGCACCACTCGAAAAATACTACTCACTCCGCAAGAAGGTGCTTGGCTTGGATGAGATTGACCTCTACGATGGTTCCATTCCATTGGTCGACCTCGATATCCGTTATGACTACGATGAAGCTGTTGAGCATGTTACTAGATCCGTAGAACCGCTGGGCAAGGAGTACCAGAAACGAGTCAAGCATGCATTTGAGAGTCGCTGGCTCGATGTCTACGAGAATGAGGGGAAACGTTCTGGTGCCTATTCTGCGGGTGTTTACGGCGTCCATCCTTACATGCTGCTCAATTATAACGACACCATGAACGAGATGTTTACTGTCGCTCATGAGATGGGACACACCATGCACACAGTCCTCTCCCATGAAACACAGCCATTTATCAATTCTTCCTATACCATCTTTGTCGCAGAAGTTGCTTCCACGTTGAATGAAGCGTTATTACTGGATTACATGCTTGAAAATACCAAAGACCCCAAGGAACGTATTCTCCTCCTTGAACATCATATCAGCGGAATCGTAGGCACCTTTTACACGCAGGTTATGTTTGCGGACTTTGAACTGCAGGCACACCGCATGGTGGAAAATGGACAACCCATCACCGCGGACGCATTGAATAAAATTTATTACGATCTGCTGACCATGTATTACGGCGATGTTGCTACCCTGGATGATCTCTATAAGATCACCTGGTCACGTATCGGTCATTTTTTCCGCAGCCCCTATTATGTTTATCAGTATGCAACCTGCTACGCATCATCAGCAAAACTTTACAATGATATCAAGACCGGAAAGAAAAAGGATCGTCAGGCGGCATTAGATCGTTACATCACACTATTACGTTCCGGTGGTAATGACTACCCAATGAACCAACTCAAAAAAGCGGGAGTTGATCTTGGGCAACGTGAAACAGTGCAGGCGGTCGTTGACCAGATGGCAGTTTTAGTTGATAAGCTCGAAGCTGAGATCAATAAGCTCTAAACCTGGAGCGCCACACTCCAGTGTGGCATTCTTCTGTTTTATTCCCCCGGTGGAGTTGGATCGGGATCCAGGAGGCGAATGGAATACTGTTAGTAAGATATCCGGTTTTTGGTTATTAAGTACGCGTGGATACCTAGTGGATTAATTCATCTGGAATGACAGATTGGCCCTGGATTTATCCAGGGTCTAATAGGTCCATTACTGGAGTTATTAAACATTGGACAAGTCCAATGCCAACAGTCAAAGCACGTGAGTTGATCCACTATTCATAAGTACTACCACTGTCATTGCGAACGAAGCGAAGCAATCTCTTATTAGTCAGTAGGAGATTGCTTCGTCACTTTGTTTCTCGCAATGACGTCCATCTCACTGCCTTTTCAAACCTTCCAATCTTTCTTACATTACAACCTGTAGGTTCATTCCATAACGATACACTTCATCTGTTCAGGGAGGGACTGATGCGGTTCGCATCACGGTTTTTACCCATACTACTTCTCATTATTGTTGCCGTTTTTCCCATTACCGCATTCACCCAGCAACTTGGCAAAATGGAACTGGTGATCGCGTCACCAGGAGCGGGGGAGAATGTCGTGGTGACCGATCCCTCCATGTCAGTGCTGATTGTACGTTCCGAAGTCCAGGGGTTATCGTTCTATTCGACACGGGGTATTCTGCGTGTCGATGAACCCGCGAACGGTGTTTACCATGTAAAAGTAGAGCCGGGCACCAATGTCTTCACCATCAGTGCGGAAGGCTTCCAGGCGATTACCGGCGAACGTATTGTCATGCCGAAAAAGGATGCGGTCACTGTGGATGTGCGTGTTGTGGAGGGGATACGTGAGAGTCTGCCAGTGATGATCCGTGTCGAACCAGCAAGCGCAGAGGTGTTGGTAGACGGCGAAAAGGTGGATGTTTCAAGTGGCATCAAACTTAGCATTGGCGAGCACACTGTTCATATCTCCGAGGAGGGGTATGTCCCGATTCAGGAGAGGATCGAAGTAAACGAGAACAACATCTTCTTCGAGTTCACCCTCGAAAAACCGAAACTGTGTATTGTGGAGGTTATCACCGATCCTCCTGGAGCGGAAGTATCAATCGATGGAGTAAGATTAAATGGTCTTACACCCTTATCTGATTTTTTTACCCATGGAAATCATCTGATTGAGGTTACTCTGGATAAATATCTTCCGGTTCAAAAATCCATTTTCATTGATCAAACAGTCGATCAAAATAAATTCAACTATGTGTTAGAACCAAATTTTGGTGTTCTGACGATTAATACTACCCCAGGTGCGAAAGTTTACCTCAACGGAGAACTTCTTGCTCAATTATCAAATGTTCAACTGTCTCCTCAAACATTGCGATTAAGAGCTGAGAAACCAAAATGTGAAAGTGTTGAGACAACGCTGATATTGAATCGAGGTGCTAATGAAAAAGTTGATCTCTACCTGGATGAACAAACCGGAACAATTGCTATCTCTGTAAATCCACCGGATGCGAGAATTGAACTTAATGGTGATACTGGGGAACATTTCTCAGCAACTGGAACGCATATTTTTGAGTCGATCCCTGTAGGGAATTATTCACTAAACGTATCAGCAATTGGTTTCAAATCAGATAAGCGAACCTTCAGGCTCCCTGCTGATCAGACATTGCAGGAGCGGATAATTTTGGAGGAGGGATTTGGAAGCGAAGGACCCTTGCCTGGTATGGTCTTCGTGGATATTCCATCTGGAAGTTTTATGATGGGATCACCACCTGATGAAAAAGGGCGATATGAGAATGAGACTCTGCATCAAGTGATAATCAGCAAACCCTTCCAAATGATGACGACGGAGGTGACACAGGCGATGTGGAAAGAAGTGATGAGAGTAAATCCTTCAAGATATAAAGGCGATAAGTTGCCTGTGGAAATGGTGTCATGGTATGATTGCCAGGAATTCATTGAGAAACTTAACAGGCTTGATCCAGGAAAAGGCTATCGTTTGCCAACGGAGGCTGAGTGGGAATATGCAGCTAAGGTTGGGTCAGAATCTTCTTCTAACACTGGTGCCAAAGACTACAAATTAATGAAAAGTGTGCGAAAGTTCACGAGAAAGGTCACAAAAACGAATCCTGTTGGTAATTCTAATGCAAATGCATTGGGATTGTATGATTTAGGTGGGAATGTATGGGAATGGTGTTACGATTGGTATGGGAAGTACCCGATTGAACCATCAACTGATCCGAGTGGAGAAACTAATGGAGAGTATCGAGTACTAAGAGGGGGAAGTTGGAAAAGCGACGAAAATAATTACCGTCCAGCCAATAGGGATTTTGGTTATCCAAATTTTAAAGGTGGGCATGTTGGTTTTCGTCTCGTTCGAAACGCTGATTGAACAAATATTCTGTGCTCCGAGTTAAAGAATATTCTCACAACTTTAAAATTGGTATCAAATATCGACAATGGTAAGAGTAGAGGTTTAAGATATACAAATCAATTGGTGTAGAAATATGGATGACTATGGCGAGAGGAAACATTTTGAAAATGCTGAATCGTTTGTGGAGGCACTGGACAATTTTTCAATTGATTTTCCGACTAAGTTAAAAGACGATAAATGGTATTTTAGGGGTCAAAATGATTCGAACTGGCATATTCAGTCTAGCTCATCTAGAAACAGCAACAAAAATCTCTTAGAAAGAATATATCGAGAAGAAAGAGATGTATTAAACACCAATCCAATAAGTTCAGAAAAACTTGAACGGAATATTGTTAGAATATTTTGCGAAAAAGTTGATGAAGAAGGTCTCTTGATCCCAGGGTACACTACCGCATTTAAAAACAAATATCTCCCTTTTTCACTTGAACTACCAGGTGGTTATATCCAGCCTAATCAGAATTGGTCCGATCCACGCTACTATGATGTAATTGCTTTAGCTCAACATTATGGTATTCCCACTCGTTTTATTGATTTCACTAAAGATCCCCTATATGCAGCCTATTTTTCGACTAAACGATCTGGAAAAACGTATATTGATAGGGAAACGGATCTAGTTATTTACGCCCTTATGTATTCTCCTAGTAGAAAATTTGGGCTTCCCGAAAACAACTGGAATTTTATAAGTCCGGTTCAAGCATTAAACCCCAACCTTCGAAAACAGAAGGGAGTTTTCTTTTTCAATATAAATGATGGAAACTCTGGGGGATTCTTGGATAACGATTTTTCGGAATATATAATCAAAATTATACTACCCCACTCTCAAATTGATTCATTACTATCAATCTTAACAGAAAAAGGAATTACATATAAGCATCTATTTCCTGAAAAGGATGAGAGAAAATTCAGAAGGGTTGTTTCCTCTATTTACTCTAGGTGGGAATGAAGAAAGGCGACTAACTCATTTCAAAAAACATTATGGATAAGAAACAGACTGAAAATAATCAATCATCCGATTTGCTTGTCCAAGCAAAGGAAATTGAAAAAGCTTTGCTGAAAGCTCGCAAGCGTATCTACGACTACCACAAACGTCTTGGTCACCCTATCTATATTTCCAGGAACGATGAGGTTGTTCGTATTGAACCGGAAGATATTCCAGATTAGCACAGGGCTACAAGCAGTTCATGAATAATTTGTGTTTTTTTACATGGATGAATTCACATACTTCCTGGATGCCAGCTAACACCATGCTGGCATGACGCGGGGTGCACATACTTCCTAGATGGCTACTCATCTCCATCAGGAAAACAAAACAGAAGAATGCCACACTGGAGTGTGGTGCTCCATGAAAAGACAGCGGCAGGAAAATCCCACCGCTTAATTTATAACAGCCAGTTCGAACGATCTTGTTATTTAGCCGACAAAGGTACCTGCCACAATCAGACCAAGCAGCCCAAGCCCTACGAACAGTGCAGTAAACCCGAAGATATACCACAACACACGCGGGAAGGTTTTCATCGGTTTCACCTTTATCTCTTCCAGCTTGCCTTCTGATTTGAGTCGCTCGTACCAAATGTTACGTTCTGCCACGAGATAGTGTTCACTCATACTTCCCGTAAAGATCACCTCATCGAATGGGAAGTTTTCGGGTCGCAAATGTTCATTGAAGAAATGAATGGTAAAGATAAACCCAGTCGCCAGAAGTGCTTCTTCTGAATGGATGATATGTGCGGCATTAATCACCCAGCCTGGCAGTAATCTTGTAAAGAATTCCGGGAACCAAAGAGTTAACCCTGACATACCAATCACTGCGACTCCCCAGAAAACTGCGAAGTAATCAAATTTCTCCCAGTATGCAAATCGACCAAACTGTGGTTTTTTTGCCATACCGAGGAAGAATCCGACATGCTGAACAAACTGCACAACATCAACAGGCTGGGGCATAAGGCTGTCGGGTCCCCAGAACATCTGTTTGAAGGTTAACTGACGTTTGAAAAGTTTGCCAATTAGTGCACCAATATGAATTGCGAAGTACATAAAGGTGATTCCGGCAGCTATACGATGCATTAGTGCCATGGTATGCAGGTCAAGCAGATGGCTTGCGATCCAATATGCCGCTTCTGTATGGCTGTACTTCAAAGGCAATCCAGTCATCGCCAGGGTAAGGAAGCTGACGACTACCAGAACATGCAGGAATCTTTCGGTTTTATTGAACCTGCGATAACGGTATTTACCCTTTAATTTTTCATGTTTACCATGACGTATGCGATCTATGATACTACGCATGATCCAAAGTAATGTGTGAATTCCAAATATCGAAAGCGTGATACGCAACAGCCAGACCATGGCAAAATGAATGAAACTCAGGATCGGTTGTTCCTCATGCGCCATGGGATCGTAATGCTGCAGTTGAGACACGAAGTTTACATTCGCATCTTCATGGCAACGACCACAGGTTTCAATAATATGTCCCTGTGAAATTGTGGACTCAGGATTGTCCTTTGGCAGAATAAGATGGTTATCATGGCATGAGACACAGGTCGCAAATTCCTCTCCCTGATAGCCAAGTGAATAAACCTGACCGTGGTATGTTCCCAGGTATCCCTTTACAACATTTGGATTAATCTGGAAACGCATTGTTATCTCACGATTCGCATGACAGGAGCTGCACAAACTGATAATCGACTGACCATCGAACTGCTCGCTTACTTTTACGATATCCTCTTCGCCATGGCAGGATTGACAATTAGGAGCTTCGGTGTGTCCCTTCCTTCTCGCAATACCATGTGCGCTTCGTTCGTAATCTTTGGTCTCCTCAGCATGACAGTTCTGGCAACTCAGCGAACTTCCGGTAACAGTACCAAGGTGATCGCTGTCTGCCATTTTATAATGGTATATATGGCACTGTGTACAATTCGCCTCCATGCCCTTGTCATCAACGATCATAATCTTGCCGTGAGCAAGATTCTCACGTTTGTGGCGTTCATCGGAGTGGCATTGATTACAAACTTGCGGAACCGCTTCTTTGTAAATTTTGGACTCTACACGTTCCATATCTGTGTTATGCCCAGTATGGCAGGCTGCGCATGTCTCAAGGCGGTCATCCACTCCCGCTTTACGATGGATGGTGGCTTCATGCCCTGGGTGGCAACTGTCGCAGGTTCCGTCTAGTTTATCAATGTGAACCAGAGAACGAGGATCCTCAACTGCATGGATGGCGTGGTCACTATGGCAATCGGTACAGATTGGTGCACGCTCATTCCCAGCTTTTACTTCTGCGAAATGATGTGAGGATAGATAATTTTCAGAGTCTGTCTGGTGACACTCCATGCATTTATCAACAGTAAACTCACGCCAGTCTGCCGGAAGCATATCACCACGTTGATCTTTTTCATGAGCGGAATGACAACTTGTGCAAGATACTTTTCCACCAGATTTTTCATAGTGAATCGATTGCTCAAACTGTTTTCTCTGCACACTGTGGCATATTCCACAAACCTGGCTTGTATTGGTTTGCTCAGTGATATTATGATTCCCATGACACTGGGTACACCCTGGAATACCAGTAAACCCACGTTGTGCGAGATGATCATAAAAGCCCGTCATGTAAGCGTCAAAAACATCTGAATGACAATCAGCACAGGAGACACCCGGCAACTCTTCAGCGTGCGGAAAATCTTCAAATCCATCGAGGCTGGTGTGACAGTCTGTACAACTGAACCCTTCATGCACAGAACTATCAAGCATCGCCTGATTAACATAGAGCGAGTGCGGAATCCCCCTCTCGGTGACCGTCAAACTCGGGTCATCGTGACACATTTCACACATATCGCTCTGAGCGAATCCATTTCCGATGGCAACTATTAACAGTGCCAACATAAGAATGGATATTCGTGTGATTGTTTTCAAGACACTTCCTCCCGATTGGGTGATCATCAATATGATATCAACTTCACAAGTCAGTTTTGACGTAGAGGAGTAGATTCATCCTCTAAGTAGTTTTTATTTCTTCAATAATTCTTTTGCCAAATCAGGGTGATGAACAGCTCTGCCAGGATCCCGTATTACAATTTGCTGCTCACGGCTTGGACGTTTACCCACATCTTCAATCAGAGTATGAATTTCAGCACGAACAAATTCCAGGTTATCCACGACCTCCTGATCGTGACATCCGAGGCATTGCTCAGTGTCTGGTGGCTGATAATTCACAGATGCATCATGGCAATCTGTACAAACCATTCCCATGTCTGCCATCGGTGAAGGTGCGCTTGGTTTTTCAGGTATTTCGCCACGATATGTCCTTTGAGACGGGAAGTGGCAGGTAGCACATTCTTCGTTTTCAGGTGAATGGTGGCAATCTACACAGGCTTGACTTGATGCTTTCCTTTGCCCGTGTGATCGCTCTTCAGGTTTTCCACCGATGTGGCATTGGGTACAGTTCAGGTTACGTTCACTTATATGAGCAGGATGATCGAAATCTGACCACGGTAATGACACATTTGCTGAAAGTATTGCTGCATGACAGGTGAGACATTCCCTGGAGGCTGCTGGTACATTCGCAGGTTTTTTGATTTTTGCACCTGCACTACCCAACACTTCACCTGCTGCGTCAAGGACTTTATCCGCGAATTTTGGATTGTGCCAGCTACCACCACGTGAAAGAAGAGCGAGATCGTGACGGACTGATTCGATCTGAGGATGACTTCCAGCTTGGGCTAATGCGCGTTGCATATCAGCCACACGAGCCTGATATCCTTTTCGCCAATCTTTTGCCAGAGTAAGATAATTATCCTTGTGGCAAGGAGCGCAGGTAACATCACTGCTGATATTTGCTTCGCTCATCCCTGTTTCCAAGTCACGGTGGCAGGAGGCACAAACAACACCCGATTGGTACATGATATCAGGAATTACCTCATCAACCAGACGTGATCCTGTTCCGCTATACACTGCCAGCATGGGTGAGTGAGGATTAGCGTGGCAGGTATTGCAATTTCCTTCGATATGCTCTACTAAAGGCGGATTCTGGTGAGTGATGGCATCATGACAGCGTTGGCATTCCACCTTCCGTTTTTCAATGTGCATCTCGTGAATAAACTCGAGATCGTCGATACGGTTGATGTGCTCAGCCTGGCTATGGCAACTACCACATCGTTCCCGAAGAACATTACCGTTTCCTGACCACATCCTCTGGTGACAAGTATTACAGGCAACACTATCAGCCACGATATTTGTGTGATCAAATAAGGCGGGTACAGCACCTGCATCTTGTGATGTCTGCCAATCAGCTTCCTTTTTTACCGCTCCAATATGTTCAGTAACGTCACCGTGCGTATCACTGCTGATCAGCTCTGTATCGAGGTTATGCATTGGCGCATAACCCTCCATTCCCGGAAGGGTCTGGTGACAGAGTGTACAGTTGGCAAGTTCTTCACGTCTCTCGACTGTGACGTTCTTAAAATGGCAAAGAAAGCAGGTGGAGGTTGTAACCGAAATATGTTCCCCCTGAACAATCTGCGAGTGACAGCTTGTGCATCGCAGTTTTCGACCACGTCGGGTTTCGCTCAGGTGTGGTGTGTGATCGAATTTAATTCCCCTGGTAAATTCGATCTCCCCATCGAGAAGGCGTGTCTGGTGGCATCCCCCGGTAAGACAATTTGCATCTTCAATTTCTGCCCACGGTTTGGACCGTTTATAGAGCCCAGTCGCATAATTCGCCAACATAGACATAGCTGTGAACTTTGTCTCAAGATAGCCCGTAAGTCCAGGTTTTGCATGGCATTTCATACAGGATACATCGGCGTGCGAAGAATGCTCCCAAGCGGCGATATACGGACGCATGAGATGGCAACTACCACAGAAATCAGGATGTGTGGTTACTTCAAAAAACAGCCCCAGGACGACAAAGGTGAGGATAACCGCTGCTGCTGAAAGCATAACCAGCTTTCGCCAACCCAGCGCAAATAGTCTGCGAAAGCCTTCAGCAATCAGAAAGAATGGGAGCTTGAATACCTCCCAGATGGCTGTATAAAACTCTCTAAACAGGGTTTTCATCACGACCGCCTTCTTCTAGACAACTACCTGCGGATGAGCTACAACGAAATTCTCTTTCATGTCCGGTGGAATCCGTCTTCCACCCTCATCCACCTGCTGCGGCCCCCCTATCGGTTGAGTTTAATTCTCACCCATAAGGTATACTTTAAACTCTTGTTATGCAAAAAGTTAGGTGTTCCTATCTCAATCCTTTACAGGTGGGAGAGCCTCTGGCTCTTTACCCATATCAATCGCTTCTTTTCCATGGTGATGCTCCCACTGATCTTTGGGCATTCTACCAGTAATCCAAATCCAACTCATCGGATATTCAGGCGGAGTAAAAATGGTGAAGAAGAAGTGCCATATTATTATTGCTCCAACTGCCAGGATCGCCTCGTAGAAATGGATCGTTTCGCTGACACGTACCACCCAGGCTGGCAACCAATGTGTTACCAGATCGGGGAAGAGAAGCACTGCACCTGTCAGGGTCATAATTGCAGTTCCCCAGATCAAAGCCCAGTATTCTGCTTTCTGTGTATAATCGTACATCCCGAACACCGGAGCTTTTTTGCTCAGTCCAGCATAATATCCAACATTTGCCATTGCTTCTTTCGCATCGCGCATCCCGGGCATAAGTCCCTTGAGCTGATAGTGACCACGTTTAGTGAATGCCAGGAAGAACACGTGATAGATTGAAGCACCAACCAACAGTGTAGCGAGGATACGGTGTAACAGCGCACGAACAAATTCATCCATGCCTATCATCCCCAGAATTTCCACCCACCATGAATCAGGGAAACGTAACGCAAATCCGGTGATTGACAATCCAATGAAAGTTACCGCCAGAATAGTATGCTGCCAGAGCTCGTCCTTGGTCATACGACGAATAGCTGGTTTTTTCTTGTGATCACGGTAGTGATGAATAAGGTAGTGAATGAAAATAAGCAGGTTGTGTACAGCCATTCCACCCAGCACAAGCGCTATCAGAATGATGTAGATAATACGAACCCAGTCGTGTATCCCCATTTTGTCGCGAGCGAGAATGTGATTGTAACTGGCGGCAAATTGCGGGTTGGAATTTTCATGGCAACGACCGCATGTCGATACGACATTGTCAGGGTGAATAGATGACTGAGGATCAAGGATACTCCTGATATCGTGCGTATTGTGGCAATCTTCACATACTGCAACAGTCCCGCCACCACGTTTGATTGCCCAGCCATGATATGAGTCCACGTAACTCTCAACGACTTCCGGTGGTAAACCATAGCGTGCAGCCATTTCCGGATCAGTATGACACCCACCACACGCATCTAAAGCCTGGTTGCTGGGATTAACTGCCGCTTTGGGGTCATCGGTACTCAAGATGAGGTGTTCATCATGACAGTCAGTGCAATCTGGAGAATCATTAATACCATGTGCAACAGCTCTACCATGAACTGAGTTCAGATATTGCTCGGAGATATGCGAATGGCACTGTCCACAAGTCGTGGCGATATTGCCCTTCGCAATGCGACTCTGCGGATTCGAAGCGGACATAAGGTCGTGTGTGCCATGACAGTCTGTACATACCGCTGTTTTTTTGCCCTCCACCCAACCTGTACCATGCACTGATTTCTGGTAACTTGGTAAACTGATAGGCAATCGAACATAATCTGTTGTAATAATCGTTGCATCAGTGTGACACTTTCCACAGGTATTAGGAATTTGGAAATGGTTAACCGGGCTCTCTTTATCATCCGCCGCCAGAACATGATGACCATTATGGCAGTCTGCGCAATCAGCAGCAACATTATCTCCTCTTAATCTGCCAAGACGATGTGCACTAGAGCGGAAATCTTCTTCCACGTCGCTATGACAGGCACCACAACCAAGGTCTACTTTTCCATCTTCACGTTCCACCTGATGTGTTTTATGGCAGGAGACACAATTCATTGTGCCATCAGCTAATAAAGGTTCGTGAACTGATCCGACAAATTGATCTTTATACCCTTCGTGGCAATTGTTGCACGCTTCTATTGTACTTTCATCAATATGTGGTTTATCTGTTGCATGTACATCATGACATGATGCACAAGACATGGTGCTTTCTACAGCTTTGTGATCGCCCATCATCACCTGATCCATCGCGCCAGTATGACAGGTTTCGCAAAGGTTGTTTACAGCACCTGCCGAAGGCGGCAAGGCACTATCATGAGTGGGGTGGCAACTGATACATCCAGGACTATCTTTCCCATTTGCCGCTGCTATGTGATGCACACTGCCATCATATTGACGACTTTCTGAAACATGGCAACGTTGGCAGGCAGTCTCTGCGGTACGGATATTCAGTTCCTTAATCGCATGCGGATCACTCTTAACACCATGACAGGCTGAACAGTCTGGCGCGTTGGGAGTACCATGAGAAAGGGCTTTCCCATGAAAACTGCCTTTGAAACTTGCTGACCAATCTGAATGACAGGAACTGCAGTCTACTTTCTGGTAAACATCATAATGCGGGATATCATCATAATCCGCCTTTTGCTCATGGCAATCAGTACAGTCGAAGAAACCATGTACACTAGCTTCAAATGCATCCTGGTTTACTCCGACGAGATTGCCATCCATCGCCTCCAATTCAAGGTCTGCATGGCACATCAGACAATCTTCTGCCGATCCGTACACGACCTCTGGAGTGAAGAAAAAACATCCAGACAGCAACAAAAAGAGTACAGAGATCATACCTTTTTTCACAAGAAGGGATGTGCGCGAATTTGATGGTTGCATGATTTTGTCCGTTTCTTGGAACCGCATTATTGTTTCTTAACCCAATACAACATGGGTTTGAACTACAATAAAAATTCATAAACTTCGATCAGATTCAATTCCTGATCACTAAATA
Source organism: bacterium (assembly GCA_019912845.1). Classification (GTDB taxonomy): domain Bacteria; phylum Electryoneota; class Electryoneia; order Electryoneales; family Electryoneaceae; genus JAIOHU01. Next base: position 24,905 of record JAIOHU010000004.1, on the reverse strand, counting down.
TCTCTATCAAACTACCTTTTCTCGTCTACACCATTTCAGTGGGTACAGTGAAAACTGTACCCACTTCAAGTGGTGTGGAACCATCATCAAGAGAACTACGAGGGAGAATCTTACAAACCCTTATTGAGGGTCGGTAACCGGGTAATTCTGACCCGGGGCAGAGTATTCATGACCATTAACATTCGGGTCATCAGTAATTGTGTTTACACCATACAGCATGCTGTATGCATCATAACCAAGAACATTCAGATATGAAGTTACCTGGCTTGAGGTTTGACCTGTCCAGCAATAAATCACGACTGGTTGATCTGTCGGCAGATACTTGAGCCATTCCTTCGTAAGTTCATTACTTGGAATACGGTATGCGCCAGGAATATGACCAGCCAGATAATTTGATTCCGGGAAATAGTTGACTACGAAATAGTCATTTGTATCATCGTTATCAGAGTTTGCTTCGTAAACTGCAGCTGCACTTACATTGTGGGTTCCACCCTCAAAATATGCATCTGCCAATTCCATGATTGCGCCGTCAACATCACCTGCATCTGATCTGGCTTGAGGGTAAGCAATTTCTGTTGCAAGCTCATTTGCATCAGTTTCCAAAGGTTGTCCACCCGGTTCAATGTTTGCCCATTTGCTAAGATTTACTGCTGTATCTGCTGTCCAGCCACACATTCCAAATAGTACGTTGTAAGCATCATATCCCAACAACCGGAGAATTGAAGTTGCTTGAGAAGCTGTCTGACCAGAGTAACAGACGTTTGCAACTTTTACACCATCAGGAATCTGATCCAGGTTATCCATCAGGTCACCTGCTGCCCAGTTTACGATGGTGGCATTCTGATATGCATCCGCATCAATATGACCAACGCCAGTAAAGTGCTCTGCGGAACGATAGTCGATAATGAAATATTCTTCACCGTTACCGAGTGCTTCATGAAGTGCAGCAGAGCTGACATTTTTTGTTCCGCCAGTGTAGTATGCATCTCCGATTTCTGTAATCTCATCGAAGTAGTTCTGCATCGAGTTGTTGTCTGCCGGGTTGTCATCGTCATCATCGGAACATCCAATAAACCCTATTGCGACGACTAAAATCACCAGCCAGGTTAAAGACTTTGTAAATTTCATGGTTCTACATCCTTCTGTTTGAATCATTTGTTAAATGTGCTTATTGCACGAATCAATTGCTGTATTGTACTCCCCCAGACCATTACCAGGGTGGTGGACCGTCCGGTACGATGTAAGGACGATTTGCTTCTTTCTCCTCCAAAGTATCAAACTCATTCATATCCACTTCACGGAGGAAAAATCCATCAACAGTATTTGGTGTTGTATGGCATGCTGTTGCACACCCTTGACCACCAGTTGTATCTGTACGTGCAGTCCATCTTTGTATATTATGCGGACTTGCATATTTCCAACTCGGCAGTGCCTCGTAATTTTCAAGGTTTTCAATTCCCCAGGGCGCGTATGTATCTGTTGCGATGGGGATATGCCGCAGGGCGACATACTCGTAGTCACGTTGCTCTGGAATCGGATTTTTTCCAATTTTGAAACTGATGTAGGATGGTTCTCTGATTCCAGTGCCGCCCACATGACATTTATTGCACGATTTGTAATCCTGGCTGTGACAAACCTGGCAGGATAATTCACCCCAATGCTGAGAGTGATAATTATTCGATGTACCCTGCCCTGCATGACAATCCTCACAACGAGGCATATCATCACTGTGGTACCTGGTTTCATATTCGGTACCGTTGCCGTGCATCTCCTGTCCAGTATGGCAATCCATGCAGTTCATAATCGCCTGGATATAATGGACATCAGCGTTATAGCCATCACGTGAACCAGTGTATTCTTCGCCAACTCGTGATCCATGGCACGCTGTACACTGCTCCGATTGATTTGGTGTTGGCATGAATCGATGCCCCTGCACCAAACCACCCTTTACACTGTTTGGACGACTTACATGGCACTGCCCGCAGGTGGTATGACACGTTCCGCATTCAGCTTCAAATTCCTCTTGAATTTCAGGATGGTCTTCAAATTGAATACCCGCACGTGCTTCAAAAAGCGTCTCGTAGCCGGTGAAATTCCGGTGAAGGCTGCTTTCGAAAGTGCTTGCAATACCCGCATGGCAACGTCCACAAGTCTCCTCTGCCATTATAGATGGGTCTCTTACCAGACCCGCATGTGCATCCGCTTTTGAAAGAACCTCGTTTATACCACCATGGCAATTATCGCAACCGATAGAACCATGAATATCATTTATAAATAGACCGCCTCTGCGATCCGGGTCACTCACATCGATAAATACTTTTTCCCAAGCTTCCAGCTCAGGTACTGAGCCGCCTCAACCTTCACCTCCACCTTCTGGTGGTGGAACCTCTTCAATCGGATCAGCGGTTGCCATCAACATAACACGATCTGTATGGCAGCCCTGACAGTCTGATTCCGTGCTAGACTGTACGATTGGATCTGCTGGATTTCCTTCGTCATCTTCTGCACATCCCATCAGCATGCCAAAAGTGATTATCAGACAAAAGAGTAGAAAAGCTATTGAAAGTTGTCTCATGTATCCCCCAATTGGGTTATGGTAAATATTTCACATAAACGTTTCAGAAAAAGCCCCCGCAAAATAAAGGGTAGGACGGCAATTCTAACTACTCAGTTATTGGGGATAACTGTTATTGTTGATTTCGTTGAATTGCCGTCCACCCAGTTGATTATTCGCCTTCAGGGAGCGAATGAATAATCTTTGAGTAGTATTCCTCTACCTCAAAACCTTTGAATGTTGGACTTTCTTCGTTATGGCAACTTACACAATGCTCTTTTGGAGCTGCAACCATACCATTGGCAATCGACTGTTCCCGATCTTCCATGATATTTTTCTTCCAATAGTCACCACCAGCACCGTGACAGGCTTCACATGAAATGCCATTCGCCATATCGAGTTTTCCAGTTAACGCTGCATCTGCACCGTGACCGGTCACATGGCACTTCAAACAAGCTGGATCTTCCTGTGGATTGCCTTCTTTACCCATTTCAGTATAGGCGGCTTTTGCCTCTTCAGATGCGAGAGTTGCATATGCTTTTGCATGGGGACCCGCTTCCCAGGTTTCAAGTATGTTGCCATTCTTGTCACCCTTATGGCACATTCCACATCGTTTCACGCCGATATAGGCATGGCCAGCAGCTTCACCCTCTTCCGCTTCGGCAAGAACAGGAATCAACACCATCCCAATCATTCCAAGCGCCAAGGCTATCAAAATGAGTTTCCGCATTGTTCTACCCTTTCACTTTAATCGATTTTATGTTTTTGTTTCTTTTATGTTCTTTATGGGAACAGTAAATCTACCACACCATTTACATGCTTTTCTGGATGAATAATATTGCCATTCGCATCTACTGTTGGACTATGGCATTCAACACAATCTGTCATCGCATATTCATCATGACGTGGTATACTCGGTGGCATGGTGTGGCAACTTCCACAGTCACCCCATCCTTCACCCACTTCAGTCCAGACAGGTGTTGCACCATCTCCGTGGCAGTGAGTTGAAGAGCAGGTTGCCTCATCATGGTTCCATCTCGGACTAGCGTTATCTGCGCTTGCTACACCGCTGAATATCACTTCAGAGCGATGCGGTATATTGTCTTGAATATGACGATCTGAATTCACTTCATCAGGTACTACATGGCACGCTGAACATTCTATTTCCGCAAACAAAGCTGAATTCGGGTTCAGATGTGTCTGGTGTGCACCAACTCCAACCGAATCGGTCGATACATTTTTGTTCACATCCCGTGGTGGTGCAGCATTGTCAAGATTACCAGGATCTTTTGAAAAATCGCCGTGACAGGTATTACAGGCGTTCGGTCCGCCGTGTCCATCCGAATGACAATTTGTGCTTGAGCATGATCCACCGAAGGAGTATGCTCCGCCCTGGGTTGTTGCAGTATGGCAGAGGAAGCAGTCATCCATCTCCCACTCGTGCATTACCATATAATCTGAATGCTCATCGACATCATCGAAACCGATTCTGTGACGATTTTCATTATGGCAACGATAGCAGGAGCGTAGCGTTCCACCATCGGGTCCTTCTGGTACACCGCGTAAATCTGCTCCATGGCACTCCTGGCATTCGGACACGTCATACATTCCATTTACCAGAGGCAGGGATAGCAGATAGTCATCATGCTCACGTGTACCATCAAAATTGTGATAACTTTCCACTGATGTAAACTCGTTGTATTCCGGATCTACTTCGCTCTCACACCCTGCACCTGCGATTAACAAGGCTGCGAACAGGGCGATGATAAGCACAATTTGCTTTTTAGTCATGTTGGTCATCGTAATCCCCTCACTTGTAATCATGGCAACGTGCACATGTGGGGTCGTCTTCTCCCACATCGTGGCATGAAATGCAGCTCTCAATAAATGCTTCCGCATCATCCTTATGGCTTCCACCATCTACTGGATTCGCGAATTCAACTCCAAATGTGTGCGGGATGGGAACCATGGCACGATGGCAGCTTGTACACTCATCTCTGCTTTCGTGACAGGTCATGCATTCACCGCCAAAGGAAACTTCACTCGAATGCTGGAATTTCCAGCCGCCTGGGTGAGGCGAACCATCCAGAAATTCTCCCTGGTGGCACTCATCACAACTCTGTTGAGTGTGGCAGGATGCGCAATCGGATGTGCCGGCGGAGGCTTCCAAACCATGATCCATGTGCCAGGTAACCATTTCATGATCAGCGGGAACAGGGTCTTTACCCAAATGGCAAATCCCACAATCGAGGTCAGCCAATTCAAGGGTATGGCAATTCTGGCAATCATTCATTGTCGGGAAAGCATTGCCACTGTCTATCATCTCCGCACCACCGTGGCACTGATCACAGTTAAGCTCAGCTTTCGCATGAACATTGTGTGCGAAACCTTCGTACATCCCCTTAACTGGCGGTAGTGCTACTGGATCATCAGGGTTTACATGACACATACCGCATTCATCAATATCATCAACAACATGACAGGCTTCACAAGTATCGTGTGTTGGCATCGCACGTTCACCTGCGGCAAGACCATCTATTCCTTCATGGCAGTCACTGCACTCAAGACCAGCATCTTCAAGATGAAGTGGGTGATCGAAGTTCAGTACGTCTCTGCTCTCTGTCTTCTTGCTGTAAACCATCGCTACAGCGACCAATATCATTATTACGACCAGAGCCAGACTTTTAGCATTGAATACACGATTCATCGTCCGCCTCCTTTCAGGTCAAAGTTCCAGGTAATTCCCCCGCGAGCCCTTTTGTCATCCGAAAATTCACGGTTCTGGTAAACCTGGTATTCAGCAAATAACTGCAAGGATGGCATACGACAGGGATTAAATCTCGCACCCGCAAACATCATGGTGAGATCGTCTGTTTCAATGTCCATCGCATCCCATTCGTAACTTACCATTGCTCCAAATGCATATAGTTCGAGTGGATCAACAGGTTTGAAGTGTGCATTGACCCAGGGACCCGTTGTGTTGGATTGATCTCCACCCGCAAGACGGTATCCAGCTTGACCCCAAGGGGTATGTACCACCGGACCACCTCTGAAGCCGTTGCCGTTCTCAGCAATCAACTCTTGAAGTTCAAATCCGACAGCATATTTTTGTGGAGTTACCCAGTAATCAACTGCTCCACGTATTCTCATGTATTTCGCTTCGGCAAATCCACTGAACCAGGAATATTCTGCAACATCTGGAGACGCTAAGCCATACTCAAACATTGCTGACCATTTGGTGCAGTTGTAACGTAACCTGCTGATCCATTTTCTCAGCGGTGCCTCAGTGGCTCGCATGTGAACAGTATTGAACCAACTCAAATTGCTGCCGAATCTGTGATTGGTATTTAAGCCGTAGCGATGTCTCAGCGTTTGATCGGCACGATTCTGCTGAGTATAAGAGAGTGCTACAGTACCTTTTGTCGCATAAGGCATTGGGCAATTCTTCGAGCTGAATTTGACTTCAGCACCGTAGCTCATCGATTCGCTTGGATCCTCAAATTCAAAATCTCTGGAATAATCACCCATCATACCGCCGAACACACTCATCTTCAGGTTAGGCAGGATGTTATGGGAGATATCAATACCGTCCATAACTCCCAATGCTACACCACGATAGAGGAAGAATCGACCCGCTCGAATATCCGTATTCCTGCCGAGACCACCATACTGAATGTATCCCTTGAGGAAACGTCCACGTCCTGAATTGCTGAACTCATCATGGTTGTCACCTAAATAACCACCTGAAAAATGCAGCGAGAGAGGATTGTTCGCATGGTATAACGAAAAACGTGTCTTCTGCATCAGCCAGAGGTGATCTTCACCCTGCTGATCCTGATAACCATAAGCATCCGCGCCTACACTACCCCTAATGCGCACAGCATGGGAGGTTGTGGTTGGTACGAGGATGCAGAGAATCAGAATCGCCAGCATCAGAACCATGCCTTTTGTTTTCGCTATGTTCATCGAACCTCCTTTACAGCTGCCAGATTAATTTCGTTACACTCTAAACAAATTCAATTACATCAGTTCATCGCAAATTGTTATTCCGACTCATCTTCCCATTCGCCACGCTTACGATGGAGTTCGATCTCGTGATCAGTCATCCTCCTCAGCTTGTAAGCGCTGTCGCGCAGGAATCCAAAAAGAATTCCACAAGTACTGTCTGTTCTATTTCGGTCGCCGTCTTCAGCCAGATCAAGCATCTCCCGAGTTAGTTCCAGTACTTTAGTCAGATTCTTATTTGAGATGTTAGCTGCCATGATACTCCACCTATTTGCGATTTCATTCACAATAGAGCAATGAATGTGCCACAAAAATAAGCGGCGAGTTTTCATTCGTATGTTTCTGTTAATTAGTTACTTGCAATATGTGGAGAAAGTTAGTTAAGCAAAACATATAGGAGAGGTTTTGTTACAGATTTCTCAATGTAACTGAAAACGCAGGAAAAATGTTTTCAAACACATAAATAACAATATCTTAAACTCAAAAATAAATGTCACATAATTGTCATTGTAATATATTTACAGAATTGAATTACGTTACAGGGTCGCTTTTTTTGAGCACCCTGTAGAGGGTTGGACGGCTTACGCCTAGCAGTGTTGCAGCTTTTGCGAGATTTCCACCTGTTCGAGAAAGGGCTTCCTCAACTTTTTGACGACTCAGCTTCGGTGGACGACCGGGACCGCGTCTCATACTGCTCTTCACTTCATTGATCACTTCGGGTGGAAGATGATTAGGTTGAAGTGTATACCCCTGGCATTTAATGAGTGAATATTGAATAGCATTGCTTAATTCGCGCACATTCCCAGGCCAGGAATACGCTTCCAGAATTTCAAGAGCATCCGAATTGACGCTTGTAACCATTTTACCGGTTTCGCTGGAATACTGCTCGAGAAAATGATCAACGAGAAGTGGGATATCGCTTTTCCGATCACGCAACGGAGGTAAAAGAATCGGTACTACAACGAGACGGTAATAAAGGTCTTCCCTGAATTTGCCTTCCTGGGTCAACTTTTTAAGATCATCGTTCGTCGCGCAGATAACCCTTACATTTACCTTTACTTCCTTCTCACCTCCCACGGGAACAAAACTTTTTTCCTGCAGCACTCGTAACAATTTCACCTGGGTAGCTTGAGAAACCTCTGATATTTCATCAAGAAAGATTGTTCCATTGTGAGCCAACTCAAATCTGCCCTTTTTATCACGATGTGCGCTGGTGAAGGCTCCCTTTACATGTCCGAAAAGTTCGCTCTCAAGAGTGCCCTCGGGAAGCGCACCACAATTAACCGGCACAAATGGTTGATCTGCACGGTTGCTTAGATCATGCAGTGCATTGGCAACAACCTCTTTCCCCGTTCCACTCTCTCCCTGAACCAAAATGGGCACATTTACATCTGCCAGTTCCTGAATGGAATTAAAAATTTTCTGCATGGAATCGTGACGTCCGATGATGCCATGATACCCGCGTCCCTGCTCAATCTTTCGTTTGAGTTTGTTCATCTCGGTCAGGTCACGGAAGATGATTAAACCACCCTGCTGAGTTGCATCACTATTGTCTTCTATGGCAATCATAGAGACTTCCAGGTCAAGAGTCTTACCATCTTTTCGGTGGAAAGTGGTTGAATAATGCAGCTTTGTAGAAACATCAGGCTTATCCGTGCAGAACCCACAACTTACACCACAAAATGGTTGCGGAAAGATTTTATGGCAGTCTTTACCAATGACCTCTGAATAGGAAAAGCCGGTGATTTTTCTGGCAGCTTCGTTGAAATAGAATATTTTTCGTTTGCTGTCGTGTGCCATCACCCCATCCGCCATGTTATTCAGGAGCGAATTAAAGGTGAATCGTTGACGCATAATCGCATGAATATATCCATGCTCAAAGAGAGCACGTACGCGGTCACGAATCTCATCACGCAGCCGTACAAAATACTCAGTGGGGTCTTTGCCATCAGGTACAAGTTTCATCGGGTCTGTAAGCCCCCAGTCAATTCGAGCGGGGGATCCGGGGAAAAGCGGGCACTTCTCGTACGCTGAATCACAAAGTGTAACAACGGTATCGAAAGGCATCTTTGCGGCTTCAGAAATGGGCAGCGTTCTCTCATTCTCAATGGGTAGATTTACATCGTTCATTACTAAATTTGCATATTTCGAGATGTCCAGCTCTTTCGTACCCGCACAGAAAACCTCCACCGTCTCATCGGCTAAGAGACGAGCGTACCTCGCAGCCATCTGACTGCGTCCGGAGGAGCCTGAACAGATAAAAAGAAGACGGAACATCATTTTCCCAGATTGAGAATGGATTCACTGAATTGGATTTGAGAGCAGGAGCGGTTATAAAATCTCGCCTTTCCTGTTCACTGTAAGTGTAGTGATGGAGGTGTATCCTTCGCAAGATTATGCCAGAGTAGAGAATCCAGTTTAATTGAACCGATTTGTAAAGCCCGAGGATAGCTTATTTGTCTTCTTGCAAAAGTCATTTCTTTATCCTTTCATCAAAGACTATTGAACGTTTCAGACACCATCTCTCTGCTTTTATGAATCACAAGGTCACTCATTTGCGGTAGTACAAAAGTTGTCAAGAGGCTTAAACTTACTTGAAAGTGAAACTAATTCTTACGATATTATTTTTCTCTGAACCACGCTGCGGATGCAAGACGATTTTAATGCTAAGGAGTTAATTTACTACTCTAAGGTTTGTTTCAGATACAAAACTTATAAGTTAAGGCGACAATTATTGTTTTGATTTATTAATTCTTGCTTGAGGCGATGAGTTTTTATAGTTAGCTATGAATCAAGAAATAATGCTTATATAGTGTGCTTTGAGAAATTAATCAAACTGCTTTATCTGTGTTAGATGATTTTGGATATAAACAAGATTCGTTTGCGTTTTTAATTGAATTACACTATATTTTTAAGATAATTTCATTTTTGAATCTTTTGTTATTGAAACATTCTATTGAAAGATCTTCAAATTGTAATTCAATTGATTTTTTCAGACAAGAGTCTTTCGCAAACTTCCATTCGATTTAAGAAAAGTTTTCTGGATAAAATAATATACGGTTGCATGTTACAGGTTGGAGGATCACATGAGTCATATTTCCGATCGCAAATATGCGATGGATCAAGGTTTACCAGTTGAAGCCGTCCGTAAATTGATTAAAAGGCTGGATGTACCTTTTGTAAGAATTGGCAAAGGCGATAGCCTGGTATTGATGTTCGACACCGAGCAACTCAATGCAGCTATCGAGTCCAGCAAAAAGAGTAAAAAGGATAGACGCAGAGGACCTCGTAAGTCATCAAAATAAGGTTCTCCGCTGTTTTATCCGTGTAAATGTAAAACAGGGTTGCTTCGAATAATTCGAATCAACCCTGTTTTGGTTTTTATGATTTCAAAATCAAATCATCTGCTTTTATCTCTGGCTTCGGATTTATCCAAAGTCTAATAATTCCTTTTGTCCTTTGTTAAACCTTGGATAAATCCAAGGCCAATCCCTCAGTCCATGAATAGTACAACTGAAATTCACAGTTAATCCTTATTTCAACATCATGAGCTTTTGAGTTACACTCTTGCCATTGAAGTCAGCTTTCAGGAAGTACATCCCACTGACCAGTTCGCGCCCAGACTGGTTAGCATCAAAGATGAACCTGTGATAGCCCGCCTGCTGCTGAACCGTATTGTTATATACCTGCTGACCAAGAACATTATAAACTGCGAAGGTAATCTCGCCAGATGCCGGCAAGGCATAAGGAATGGTTACACTCGGATTAAATGGATTCGGATAACCCTGTTCGACCGCAAATTCTGTGGGAAGTCCATTTCCTTCTAGATTGAGAAGGGAATAGGCACCCTTTCCAAACAGCGCATCCTCAGCATTGACGACTGAAACCGGAATCTTTACTCCCTCTTCATTACGCAGGACAACCTGAATTGGATTACTCTTCACAAATCCATCAAGCCCTCGCTCATCAGAACCCTGCCAGGTGACTACAGGTGAATATTCCAACTCGTCCATCACGACCGATTTTCCGACAAGTGTGTTGCCGTCATAAAGTTCTATCGTGGCTGGATTGTTTGCCAGGAGTTGTTCATCAATATTCACCAACACAATGTATGGTAGTCCTGTTGATTGTGGTGCAGATTCAAGTTCTGGAAGCTCAACATAGTGATCTGAATCAGAGTTGCGTGCCATACCACCCAGGTTATACTGGAATGTTATATCTTCGTCCACGAAAGCAAAATAACCCTCTCCGGGAACCATCTCGCCTAGTGTATTGATAAGATTCGGGATCCAAAAATGACCATCATCATTTTGCACGATTACCAGGTTATCTGCCACAGGACCCAACCCGATTGTCACTTCCAGGGGTTCCTGCAGGGGATAGCCCATCCAGTTCCACTGATTGGTGATAAGGTTTATATCGATCGCAGGGTCAACCGGGGCTCCATCAACAACAAGAATATCCGCTTCCTCAACAAACACCTGATATCCCTGAGAAAGATCGACATCACCGATGGTGTTGATGAAAGGCGGGATGTAAATTGATCCGTCATTCTGATAAACAATCGAAAGTGCTTCGATGTCTGCAAAGATAGCTGCAACATTTAAATTTTCAGGTTGACGGTTAAATGAGATCAACTCGAAATAGTTAGCTTGCAGAGGGATTTCCAGCTCGCCCACGAAATCTGCACTCGCGCTCAATTGTGCATAAGGACCAAACCCATAAGCTCCATTTCCTTGAACGACCTCTACAACTGCTTCGACCTCGACCATTTCATCTGCAATCCAGAACCTGACAACGATTGGATTACCAGCCAAATACCCGGGAAGATTGTTCGCTTCATCACCTTCCCACGCAGTTGTCGGAAGTGGAAAATCGCTGTCCTGATCGAACTGATAAGCACCTACACAAAGTTCACCGTCAAACAATCCAATCTCATCACCTGTAGATAGTTGTTCACCATTATATAACGCATCATCAAAGATGATCGAATAGGGAATACCTGTCGGATCAACTGATGTGAAGTGTAAATCATTTACCTGTCCAACTTCCAGGGTCAATGGAATAATATGCTGTTGTTCGATGGAATTGTGATTGAGTTCCAGCCAGGCACTAAAAACACCTTCCGGGAAGTTATTTGCAATAACTTCTACATCGACTGTCCCATTTCCATCGGGTACTACAACTCCAATCATCGGATCAATATCAATCCAACGAGAATTCAGATCGATTTCCCAAACCTGAACGTGATCCTGATTGCCCTCGTCCATGACCGTCATGTATGTCCAGATCAATGGATTAAAGCGATTTGTGAGATCACCACCAGTGGGAGAGCCATCGAAACCTAATTCATGTACTGGAATAATTTCGCCCGTTTGAGGATGCATTTTGACGATACTGAAAACATTTGCATCAGTATCTTCGAGGATAAAGTAGAGGATGAAGCCAACTTCATCATCCGGGTGAATCCCCAAGCCTCGCATCCCCAAATCCTCGACATCATAGGAATGCTGGATGTCACCATCCATGTCAATGGCGTAGAGGGTTTCATCAATCCTGCCACTGATCCAGAGCAAATCAGAACCGGAATCGTAGGCAATGCAACGTATGTTATTTACTGGCGAATCGATTTCATCAACAGCCTCAACAACCTCGCCATTGAATGCCATCTTGTATATTGTACCACGGTCTCCTGCGAACATAAAATCATCGCTGGAGGTGAGATCGAAGAAACCGGATGAGCTGTGATTCGTTACTGGCTGAATGTATTCACCAATGTATTCGCCATCTTTTGAATAACGGTAGAACTTGTTGTCGCCAATATCATTATTTACTGATCCAGCAACCCAGAAATCACCATCATAGAATGTGACTGCACGGTTTCGAGTTTCTTCATCTGTCAAATCAAAATTAAAATGTGGATCCCAGGGATCATCCAACTCACCAGTTTCAAGGTCACCACCACGGTAGCCATTCATTTGAGCTGGGTCAGTGAAGAGAACACGGAAGCTGTATTCCAAATCACCATTTCCAGAATTGCTCATGGTTATTTGCTGAGTCTGAGAATCCTCGGCATTCATGTTAAATTCCAGATCATTGGTATCAATCCCAAATTCAGGGTGTGCAAGGCTGAAATTTATAATTGTGGTATCGTCTTCAGAGACGACAGTAAAATCCGTACGGGTTCTATTGTACCCGATTCGTTCGGCAACTACAATATGGTCAATACCGATCATCACTTCTTCAAGGGTGTAATTTCCTTCTGCATCGGTACGAGTGGTGTAGACATAATTATCCGTTGAAACCAACGCATCTTCCATCGGTTCGCCGGTTTCAAGGTCGGTAACATTGCCCTGGATCGTTCCAGTAATCATATAGATATTTGTCGAGAACAAAATTGCACGTTCTTCTGTGATCGGAGCAGCTCCAGGACCATTAGTGTTCCAATATGAATACTGCAATCCATCGGTCTGATTGCCATTCTCAATGCCAGTTGTCCACCAGTATGTATCTGCACTGGTGTTAAACTGTCCACCTTGAACATGGTTGACCGTGTGGTACTGGAATACAAACTCATTATCCTCGCTGAATGTGGGTCGTTCGTCCTGTGTATAAAAGATTACCTGGAAAGTATTTGGACCACCACCCTGATAACCTGTGGTGTGATACCACTCAACGATAAATCTGCCGTTTGCTTCATCGTAATATGAATAGACCCCACCAGTGTTCAGGAAAAGTTCATCCCAGTATGGTGCGATCATATAGTTGGGGCCACCACCAGAAGGGATTGCATAGTTACGTGAAACACCAACATCTGCCTGGTTGCCCATCGCAATCCAGCCATTACTGCAGACAGTGGCTTCATCAAAACGTTCACCGTAATACTGGATAGTGAAGGGTAGATCGATCCGCACAGCATCATCCTGATCATCTCCATTATCAGAAAGTTGAAGTTCAATACCATCAAAGTCTGGATTACCAGCTTCAGAACTGATTTCTACCCATTCATATTCTGGTGCCAACTCATACCCGTTATCAGTATCATCGAAAGCGTGATAGCCATAGCTGTCCGGCCCCATGGGATCGTGTGAATCTTTATCCCCAACCGGCACAGAAAAGTAGGTAGTATCCACCTGTCCATCTTGAGTTACGATAATCGCCATGGCACGCAAAACTCGACCGGGTATGGTCATCACATGAGCAGCGACTTCAAATATGGACGAAAGATCATCTTCCCCAATATCCATGGGATCAAATTGAATTGTTTCATCAACAATTCCCAGTTCAGGATCGAGTGAGATGATCGTTGCCGTTGACGCCGGAGCATCGCTACCGCCAACATTCATCACTTCCAACCTGAGGTTGGCAGTCTCACCTGGGTCCAGATTGTTTCCGCCCAGAAGTCGATCAAACACAAAATGGGCAGCCTGAACTTCAATGGCGAAATCATCGTTGAAGGTGTTTCCATCAGTCGTGAATTCGAGGTCGAGATGAAGTACCCATTCATGTTGAGCTTCAGGTGCAATTTCTATCAGAATCAAGCCTTCACCTGCGCCATCTTCACCTGCGGCAAGGTCGTCATATTCAATTGTGCCAGTAGCACTGACAACCCAGGCATCATCCGAAGAAGCAGTAAGTGAAATCCCAGTCGCATCATTTGTGCCGAAATTGCCAGCTTCAACCACAAGACCGACCGTTTCACCAGCTTCAGGAATGCCGTTATCATTGCCAATGGTGCCGTCTTCACCATCGTCTTGGAAGGTTATTTCATTGTAACCAACCCTGTTATCGGGGCTGACCACATCAACTTCTATTTGAACTGGCGCAAAATTTTGCTGAGTAACAGTTAACATCGCTTCACCAGTATGGCGAAGGGGTGTTTCGAGGATGCACAAGCCGTTTGAATCCGTAATACCTCGCGCGATTACTTCTTCGTCATCATCAACTTTGTAGAGTGTTACCCATGCATTGGCAACTGGTCCACCCGCTGCTTCACCGACTGTCACCGTATAACTATTTAGACCCAGTTCAAAAGTTTCAGCAGCATCAATTTCAAATACGTGGGGAGTATCTGTCCATATCCAGACAGTTGGATCACCCATTTGGTTATACCACATATTGAAACTGGTAATACCACCATCCAGACCATTCATGCAGTTATACATGTTGATCTTAGCACCAAAGTAAACATCGCCAGCATGTCGGTTTCTCATGGTGATTGCAGAATGTCCACCACCATAACTGAGTATCTGGTTGAAACGTGGGTTTGTTCCACCAGTGGCATTTCCAGAAGCGCAAATCCCACCTTTAGGTGAATTGGCTGTCCCTGCACGAATCCAGGCTTCTGTTTTGCTATATTGACCTGCCCAGTCGCCAGTGAAACACGTAGCAAGGTGAACAACCGGAGTCATGTGTGGGTTATTGAGCTGTTCTATTTGCGCAGTCCCAAGACCGTGACCACGTGAAGCAAAAAAGCTGATCCCCTCATTTATAGCACTGGACGCTTCAGCGAAAGTGTTACCATTACCCCAGGGTGCAATCCAGGATGTGTCCACCGACTCATATCCGATTGCCAGCATATTGCGTCTGTGATATCGTCCCAGGAAAACAGTAGAAATACCATAGTTGGTATGGGAAACACAGAAACCTCTGTCATACCATTCGAGGTTGTCAAAATCAACGTCACGTTCATAACTCAGCACTTTGTTGACATAGGTTTGCGCATGAGCGTTTGATTCGATGCTGATACGTGAAACTGCAACGTCAATCAATTGATCGTTCCCTGCCACAAGCGCGTAGTTATGGTCTCCACCACCACCTCCACCACCATTGGATGCAGGAACCGCAAAGGGACCGGTGTCATCACCGATAATTACAACAAAATCAAATTTGGTTTCGGCATTTTCATATCGATCCTCTAGTTCATTAGCAATTGCAGTGTGTGACCAATTGTTTACATCATCGTCTGTCAGCAAATCTAAAATCCAACCCTTTTGCCGTTTCCACTCAAACCAGGGTGCCATCAGATTCATAAGGGCATCATTGTTCAACATGACGACCTGTACATGCCCACGGTACAGGGTGTACTCATCCAATTCTGCATCATCCCAGTCAAGAAACATGCGATAATAGGGAAGGTAGACTTCACTGATTTTATCAGGTGGTGCGGGGAGTGCATTACGAAGGTCTTCGCCTTCAAAATCAACTGAAACTTGTATATTACGATAAACTCGAACCTCATTTCTGGCTGTGTTTACCTGTACGGGAAAGGTTATCAGGTTGCAGACACGGAAATCATGCATAATTGCAGGATCTCCAGCCTGAACCAGGTTGCCGGGATACCAGGCATCTTCTCGTGTTTCAAGGAGACCTGTTTCAGAGTCCATATAGTCACCATAGAGTGCTGCATATTCTACATCGCTATAAGTGTCGTATTCCGCGGAGGTTACCTCCACTCGTACTCCACTTCTCGGCGGAATTCGGAACATCCTTCCAGCAGTAGGTACCATCGGCATACCATCCTGCATCATCATACCACCCATTGATAATTCGGCGGTGCTAAGCTGTTGACCAGCAATCTCTTCCTCATTCCACTCCGGCTCGGCGAAATCGAGGGTTAAGGTATAGCCATTGTCGTGGTCAATTCGTTCACTTACAGTAACAGGTAAATCAAGTGAGGCTTCTCGTTGGGGTGTCGAGGCGGCAATAGAAGGGGTACATACCGCGAAACAGAGAAGTAGTACGGTGGCAAAAGTCAGCAATCTCATTTACAATCTCCTTTTAAAAACCGTGCAAAGGAACCATTATGCTTCAAAGAACAGAAGCATCGTTTCGGGTGAAAACAGTTTGTATTTACACTTAAGTGAAAATCACGATTTCAGCAACAATCTTGATTATAATAGACTTGCTGAAGAGAACTAGTCAATACGTAAATTCGTTTTGAGTAAAAAAATTCAAGTCTCAGGAGTATAGTATATTGGGAAGCCTGTTTTCAGGGATTACATTGGTGAAATTTAATTCAGACATTGAGGAGCACTAAAAAGGCATGGAAAAGTCTATTGTTTTCCCACTTCTAACCCTTATTCTTATTATCAGCACACCATCATTTACTCTTGGGACAACCCCTCTGGACTCAGGTGCGTCTTATTCAGATGAAAACAGCCCTTACTCGAAGAATGAAAACATTGATCTACCCTTCATTCTGGGAGGAACTGCCACAGTCATCTACACCCACTGGCTTACCAGAAACAACCATGATGAACTTTCAAGCGATCAGATCAATAGATTAGACAGGTCTAAAATCAACTGGTTGGATAGAACAGCTACAAACAACTGGTCGCCCTCCTGTGCGACTGCCAGCGATGTTCTTTTGTATACCTTCAACGCATTACCACTTGCATTGGCTTATGATGCAGGGGTTAGGAACGATATCGAACATTATGGCGTTCTATACCTCGAAACTGCACTGGCGATCACCACCATCAATTCGCTGTTCAAGGGTACAATTGCAAGAAACCGTCCCTACGCCTATAATGACGATCCCCGAATTTCGCTGGAGCAAAAACAAAAGATGATCACTCGTCGATCCTTCTTTTCCGGGCACACCTCCAATGCATTCGCTTCGGCGGTGTTCACTTCCATGACCTATGATGCTTATGATATTAACGACGCCAATGTCCCTTATGTCTGGGGAGTAACATTGGCAGGAGCTGCAACTGTCGGCTTTTTACGTTATCACTCCGGCTGGCACTTCCCCACAGATATTCTGACAGGTGCGATTGTAGGTAGTGCTGTGAGTTTTCTAGTGCTTAAACTGCATGAAAGGGATAACCTCGAATACACCGGATTCAGCGGAAAAACAAATCCGACATTCAGCTATACGATCACCATACCATTGAATAACTGAAAAAGGGTCACCCTATACAGGATAACCCTTAATACATAACACTTTCAGTGGTCTTACTCACAGGCTTTGCGTGTTGGCATTGGACTCGTCCAATGTTTAATGATTCAAGTAATGGATATATTAGACCCCGGATAAATCCAGGGCCAATCAGCTATTTGAAATTCAATAACATCATTTCCAGATTCATCAACATCCGAAGATGTTGATGTGGAGTGATTAAGCATTCATATCAGTCCATTTTTTAGCCATCTGACTGAATATCACCAACGCAACTACAGCAACAATGCCAATCGCTGCCAACGGCAACCAGACATGCATATGAGGATTATAGGTGTTCCAGAGGAGTTGAGTGGTCTCCACGTTATCCATGTTAAGTGTGCGGGTCAAGACATCCATCGCCTCAGTACGTTGAACTCCCAGCACCTCACCAAGCTCAGTGGGATTACCACTCCATTGGCTCAGAACACCTTTACCCAAATCTGTATGCTCAATGAGATAACGTTGCGCCAGAACTGCTTTCTCGCCATAATGACCATAAAGGTAGCCCGCCAGTTTTGATCCAACAAAACCACCGATACCGATGGGTATATTCACATAACCAAGATAAAGGCCCTTCTTTCCGGGAGGTGCGATC
Organism: bacterium; assembly: GCA_019912845.1. Classification (GTDB taxonomy): domain Bacteria; phylum Electryoneota; class Electryoneia; order Electryoneales; family Electryoneaceae; genus JAIOHU01. Next base: position 6,806 of record JAIOHU010000004.1, on the reverse strand, counting down.
AAGCCCAGGTATTCGTTTTTCTTTGGACCGGTAAGCATTTCACCTGTAGAGAAGAAGATGACGCCCAGCAGGAAATACCAACCATTCTGTGTGAGACCAGCGATAAGTATTCCACCAGTCGCCACCAGCATACCGATAATCATCGCTTCGAGGGTACGCATACGTCTAACCAGCCATGATACCGGAATCATCATCAATACAATAAATGCTGCATTGAGATTCAGGAGATTTTCCTGCAAAACCTGTATGCCACGTGGGGTTTCATGCAACCACATCTTGGGAACTGGAAGGGTTGAGGCAACCTTTGAACTATCCACCCAGTCTGTGATAAAGTTCGGGTGCAGGTCCCAAAGTTGATACATCATCAACCAGAAACAGGACATAATCAACAACCAGGCAATCAATCGTGGTTCGACAATATTTTTCATGGTGCGAGCGAAAACCTGCCATGGGTTTTCTGTCTTGTCTGCACCGGATTCAAAGTCTTTGAAAGTAAGCAGCATCAGGTAGTTTAAGGATGTTACTGCGGCTGATGTGAGGAATACATATTTCCAGCCGAAACCAGTACGTAAAAATCCTGCAAGCGGCGGTGCGAGCATCGCCCCAACATTTACAATCCAGTAGAATATACCCCAGCCCAGGGATGAATTATTCTTGGTAAGATTTTGTGCGAGAGATCCCTGTAATCCGGGTTTGAAGAATGCGGTACCCGTTGCCAACACCAGAATACCCATTGTAAAGCCGAAGTAGGTGCGCAGGTACGCCATCATCACATAACCAGCGATGTTCATCGTCACAGAAAACAAGATAATCTTCTTGTAACCATACCTGTCCGCGTATCCACCTGTAACCATTGGCAGAAGGGATTGGAAAATGAACCAGAGACCGTAAATTGTCCCCTTTTGTGCCGCAGTAAAATGGAGACCATTCGGATCATCCGCCTGCAGGATATAAATCGCAACCACACTTCGCACAGTGAAGTATGCCAGACGCTCCCACATCTCTATGGAGCAGAGCATCCAGTAGCCGAATTTAAATCCAAACAGGGTAAATGCTTTTTTCTCTTCGAGTGAATTCACGAATACACCTGTGTGTTGATATGAACAGTGAATGTCATCCCGTGTGTTGAACTAAAACAAGAATTCGAGTACAAAGTTGAATTCTCATAGCTCCAAATCCACCAGGAGACCTCTTTACATTTGATCAAATTAAGGTGCGCCACAGGAATGAATGGCAGCGTTGCGAAAAGATTCTTGGAGTGTACTGCTATTGGGTTATCTTTAGCAAGCTCCGGCATAGATTTTATGAATTACTTTTGATATTCCCTCAAATCGGTGCACTCACTTTTCCAACTTGAGTTTAGCTTGAGCAAGGTAGTTTCAAAGATAAATTCTCACCAGAATTTTTTTGGCTTCAGTTTTGCTCAAGGCTGACTGAATTCAAAAAAGTACTTGCTTTCATAAAATGAATACTCGATTTTCAGTCACCACGAATGGCATCCTAATGATGAAATCGAGAAAACTTATCTGGGAGGAGTAGTAAAGAATGAAAAAACGTCTTATAGCTGTAGGTATGATCATTCTCTTTATCACTGCAGCATTCGCGCAACAGAATATCCGTGGCTTCGTCATTGACGCTACCTCAGGTGAACCACTGCCTGTAGCAAATGTATCAGTCAAAGGACAACCACGTGGCGCATCAACAAATCTGGATGGCTTCTTCGCTATCCCCCACCTGGAAGTCGGTGAAATAACTCTCCAGGTCAGTTATATCGGCTACCAGTCCACTGAAGTTGTTGTGCAGGTGACTGATGGTGCAATGGATCCGATAAAGATCGAACTGCTTCCTGAATCTGTTTCCCTGAATGAAGTGGTTTTCGAGTTTGATTCGGACGATACGGATAATGAAAAACGTCAAAGCGCACGTGTCTCCACAATCCCTGTGGATGCCAACACTTTGCGTGCTATGCCATCATTGGGTGCTGAGGTGGATGTGCTTCGTGCTCTGCAAGCTATGCCTGGAGTAAAAGCCAGCTCAGAACTTTCCAGCGCACTCTATGTACGAGGTGGCAGCTCGGATATGACCTTGATCCAGATGGATCAGAGTACAGTTTACAATCCGTCCCATCTTTTCGGAATCTTTTCCACCTTCAATGCGGATGCGGTTAAGCATCTCGAGTTGATGAAAGGCGGTTTCCCTGCTGAGTACGGTGGACGGTCTGGAAGTGTACTCGAAGTGGTCACCAACGATGGCAACCGTCGAGAGACCGAGGGAGTCGTTTCTGTTGGCATTGTCGCGGCACGTGGGGCAGTAGAAGGACCGCTGCCCGGCGGAATTAAAGGATCGTATGCAGTTTCGGGTAGGCGTACCTATATGGATCCGATCTTGTCCGCGCTGAGAAAAAATGAAAACTTTTCAGATCTTCCGGACTATTTTTTCTACGATGGAAATGGAAAAGTCAATATTGATATTTCACCCAAGACGACTCTGACACTCGGTGGCTACATGGGGTTGGACAAGCTGGATGCAGAAGTTGGTCCAAGCGACAGCAAAGTTACCATAGGAACGTATTGGGGAAATCAGACCTTAACATCACGTCTCCGCCATGTTATCGGCTCAAACAGCTTCCTGACCTTTGGTGTCGCTTACAGCCGCTACCGTTCAGGTTTTGAACTTTATAATGAAGATGTCCTCCTGAACAACTTCAAAAACCGTTTCCGTGATACGGCGATTCGTACAGACTACGAATATTATGGTGCTGCTAACCATCAAATCAAAACTGGTATTGAAGCGAGACGGTATTCCGTGGAAGTTCGTCAATACAACGAAGATATCGATTATGTAAACATCGATACGACTACCTGGAATGTTGCTCATTATATACAGGATCGCTGGAAAATCGGTTCTAATTTTGAGATGATTCCGGGACTGCGCTGGTACTGGCATCAGGATGGGGACATGGTCCGTTTCGATCCACGTCTGGCAATGATGTACCATTATGATGAGCGCACACGGTTCAAACTAGCTGGAGGTCGTTACCATCAGTTCATCGATGTGATGACCGCCGGTGATGCTGCCAGTTTCTTTGATATCTGGGTACCAAATGATGGGTCACTTGATCCTGTGTACGCTGACCAGATCGTCTTTGGCGTGGAACATGATCCTGCGCCCGGCTTGGAGCTTACATTTGAAACCTATTACAACAAATATAACGACTTGAACACCTTCAACATGTTGATCGAGCGTGGCACCGACATGGCGAGTGCCTTTGTGAAGGGTGAAGGGTATGCGTACGGCTTTGAGTGGCTGTTGCGTAAGAAGACAGGCAGGCTTCAGGGATGGCTGGGGTATTCACTTTCCTGGACAGAACGTCAATTCCCGGATACTTATATCAATAATGGTAACCCGTACTATCCGAAGTGGGATAGAAGGCACGACTTCGTGGCGGTTTCCAACTACCAGATCAACAAGAAGTGGGATTTTTCCACAAGTTGGCGCTATAACACCGGTCAGGGATATACCGAAGCGGTCGGTTATTATGTCAATCGATTCCCCCATGTCGACAATGACTTCTTCCCCAATGGAAACTCGGCATTGGTCTACGGCGACAAGAACAATTACCGTCTGCCGGCAGATCATCGTCTCGATCTGACAGCAAGCTATAAGCATAAGTTTTTGAAGAAAGATGCAAAATTAATTCTCAGCGTTTACAATGTTTACAGCAGACGTGCTATCTGGTTCCGTAATTTTGATAATTCAAACCTGACCACTGATCCAGTTGTGGAAGTAAGTGATGTCAAACTACTTCCGATCGTTCCACTCGTAAGCTATGAAGTGCGCTTCTAAAGAAAGGAGGAGATAAAATGAAGAAGCTGAATAAAATAACATCAATCGTTACACTGATTGCATTGTCACTCCTTTTCATTATGGGGTGCGATAATACACCAACTGAGGTGGAGGATTATGAACCGGAAGCAGTATTGTTCTCCTTCCAGGAAGCACTTGAACCGACTGCGGATGTCTATCTGCAATGGGTAAATAAGAACATCTATTCCCAGTATTCAGAAACTGAAACCGGGATTTCTGATGCGACAGTAATTCTTTATCCGTTGTTTGATGATCTTCACGATGGCGCATATATCAATGAACCGGGTAATCCTCCTTACGCAGAAATGATCACCTTCAGCGAAGACCCAGCCTTCCCAGGGCATTATCTACCTGATAATCCGGATACCATTCGTACTGGCTGGCGGTATCGAATCGAAGCGAGTGATGGTGAGAGCCTGAGTCTCTGGGCTGAAACAACCATGCCTGATACGTTCACTCTTGCATTGAGTGATCAATATCCAGACACGTTGATAGGATATGAACCGTCAGATACGCTGGAAATCGAAGAGTACGCTGATGTGTTTCCGACGTACAACCGTAATGATCCAGTCTTGAGATCATGGTGGTCGGATGCCTGGCCTGATCCGAGTTATTTTGCGGAGCCTGAGGTCGGGTATCTGTTGAATATAATTGCGCTCACAGACACAGTTGACCTCGTCCCTCTCGACCCGAGTTGGGATCCGGATGACCCGGATGATGTCATTGATCCAGAGGATAAAGGGCGGCTTGGATGGACATTCGCACCGGACTACATGGCTACAATTGAGATTGTTTGGATATATTTTGATTGGGCTGGTCCGCATCGTGTGGATGTCATCGCATCTTCAAAAGAACTTTATCGTTACATGATCACAAACCTGATGTTCGGTGATCCCAGCGGCGATAAACCGCGATACGATTCCAATATCAATGGTGGAATGGGTGTCTTTGGTGGTACAGTAAAGAAATCGTTCTATCTGAATATGGAAGCTCTGGAAGAGTAATAATTGCGAAATAATATGCTTTTGCGAATTGGCTTGGGACTTGATTCTCAAGCCAATTTCTTCATTGATACTGGTTCTTGGAATTATTGTCTCATATTAAACAGCTAAATGATATTGTTGTTCTGATTACCGCTCTCCAAATAGTCCTGAAATCAATAATATAAATCCCTTACTGGATATGGGCGTAAAACAAAATAAAATAATTTCACAATTTCGCTTGATACAATTCGTTCAAAAACTTATCTTGTGAAAGTTAGAACAGGGGTCGTGAAAAACTTTAACTGTTTCACCGGCTCGAACGTGCACGTATACTCCTTGCCCCTATTGGATTTTAACCAGTCTTGGGGGTTCTCATGCCAGCATTACAATCACTCGAAGAGATTGCTTCTCAGGTCAATGAAGCAAACCAGGATATGCTTGAGCTACTCAGTGAAATGCTCTCACCGGATGAACGTATGGTCTTTTTCTACAAAGTTGCACCAGATCCGAGTGTCAAAGAAGATGAATTTTACGTTGTGACGAATCGGCGATTGATTCAGATTTTGATCAACACTTCACTTAATTCAAGAAGCCGTTTGACAACGCTCTATCTGAATGGATTTACCGCGCTGGTCTATCGGAAGGGCAACAAGGGCGACACGAAAATTCGCCTCCGTTGCGCAACAGGAACAATCGGATTCGAGATCAGCAGTAATGACAACATGCGCGATTTCTACAAGGTTCTCAACAATATCGTGGATTATCACCAGGTAGAGGCTGCAGTGGAATAGGGTTTTAAAAGGATGCTATTTAGTTTGATCATTTTGGAAATAGCTTGCTTTTGTTTAAATATTCTGGTTTTCAGTTAAAACCATACTGGAATAATGCAATGAGAGCATCGTCTGGATTTCTTAGACTTTGGATAAATCCAAAGCCATCATCCAGAGCATGTGGGACAGACTATTGAAATTTGACTAAAGAGGAGTTATGGATGAAAGCTGTTCAGGGAGTAGTATTGTTTGGGGTGATATTATTGATTCTAATCGCTGGTTGTGGAAAATCTAACCAGAATAATGAACAATCAGCAGCTATGACTACAGAAACGCAAAAGGAATGGACGCTCGCTGATGCGGGATTTGAGACACCCGAATCGGTATTCTGGGATTCAGTGGAGGATGTTTACTGGGTATCAAACCTGGGTGGGCCGCAGCCATTGGATAAGGACAATAATGGTTTCATTTCCAAAATCGGAAATGATGGCAAATTGATGAATTTGAAATGGATCAGTGGTAGCGAAGAAAAACCATTACACGCTCCCAAAGGTATGGCGCGTTATCATAACATGCTCCTGGTTTCAGATATCGATGTCCTGCGTGTTTATGCCGCAGATTCTGGCGAGCACCTGATGGATATTCCGTTGCCTGATGCCACCTTCGCCAATGATGTCTGGGCTGGAAAAGGGATTATTTATGTCACAGATACTGGCACAGATAAAGGTGGTGCTCTTTACGCTATTGCACTTGAAGGGCATGGCGAACCGATGGTAAAAACAGTGGTACGTGATCAGGCTTTGCAGATGCCAAATGGTGTCTATGAAACTGCTGCAGGTATCTTTATGGTACCTTATGGTGGAAAAAGCCTGTTTAGAATTAGCATGAATGGGAGTTTTGAGTCGGTTGCCGAGTCGCCCATGGGTGGATTGGATGGACTGATTGTTTTGAAAGATGGCAGGTTTGTTTGGTCGAGCTGGGAAGGCAAGGCGGTTTACGTGATGGATGAGGATAAAACGATTGAACCCCTGTTCTCAGATATCGAATCCCCTGCGGATATCGGGTACGATAGCAAACGTAACCTTGTCTTGATCCCAGTCTTCATGAAAAATATCGTGATGGCAAAAAAGGTTGGGTGAGAAAAAGTACTCTTGACTTTGATAGAGCCGGTGGTCTACTTCAGGAT
>JAIOHU010000047.1 GCA_019912845.1 bacterium | reverse complement strand
GTTCTTTACATACTCCCTAATCATAGCCTCATCACCATGCGATCCAACGGTGGCAATGAAATAACCCTTGCTCCAAAATTCGCCACCCCATAGCAATTGCTTAACTGATGGAAAACGACGGAATATCTCACGCGCAGTTATGCTTTTTATCGTAGGGACTATTTTCGTTGGACTATAACTTGGAACAGATTGAACTAAAAAAATGTATATGATCCGATTCAGCACCTATCTCTATAAAATCAATCTCATAGCGATCGGATATATCAAAGCAAATATCACAAAGAGCCTGATCAATTTCTTCCGACAATACCGATTTGCGATATTTCACTGCGCTAACAATGTGATAAAGTAATACCGATACATTATGCTTCTTATGGATATAGTCGCTCATGGCAACAAAAAAACAAATTTAGCTGGTCGAAGCAAGCTTCGAGGAATTAAACCGCTAAGAGATTAAAATTATGCCTCAGAATGAAAATATCTTTCTCCTAAGGTATAACAAAATAACTCGATTCCTTTTTCCGGAACGCAATATATAAAACAACATTCCCTCTGCAACAAGTTGTTGAGTTCCGGTCTCCAATTAATCCACACGACAATTTACTTGATAAATCCTCACGTATTCCACTTGACAGAATAGAAAAGACCCCGTGACAGGGGTCTCTATTTTCATAAATGATAGACACAGATTAATGAACAGTATTATTGGGAGCAGTAAATTGCACCGAGTGTGTACGTGCACTTATCCCGCCTTCCTCAAATAAATAGGCATGAACAATCATTCTAACATCATCGGCGGAGAGAGTATGATCAAATGACATGGCACGTTCGATTATTCGTTCCATTTCATCAAGTGAGAGCAATCCAAGAGCATACATCTCCAGCAATTGCCCATAAGCTTCCGCTTTCAGGATGGTTGTCTCTGCGGGATGCAGAACCCGAAATGATCGCTTGGTAGAAGCTGTACGAAACATGACTTCTGCTGGTTCTTCGCTCTCGAGCCGGGTGAACAACCAGTTAAAAGCCGCAGTGATTTCAGATTCCGTATATCCCTGACCGATCAAATCTTCACTGATCAGGTCAACCTCTTCAATCTTCAAGCGGTTTTCCCGAATCTCTCGCAAGAGGTGCATAACCAACCCAACGATACGTTGAGGGGTAATACCTCTGTTGTCAAGCATTTGTTACCTGCCATGACACTGTTTGAATTTTTTTCCGCTACCACACGGACAAGGATCGTTGCGACCTACTTTTGGCATTACTCGCTTCACCGGTTCCTTCTTACCGGCTCTAGCACCAGGTTGTTCTTGTGGTCTCTGAGGTTGACCACTGGCTGATGCAGCAGCACGTTCCGCCAAACCCATACCGCTCGCGTCCGATTTCATTTCCCTCGCCGCCCCAATGGGTTGCCTGGCAGGCATCGGTTCGTCACTCGAACGTAATTTGGCTACCAGAATGTTGCGAAGGCTTTGTTCCGAAACCCGAATCAGCATTTGTTCAAATGCCGCAAGCCCTTCTCTTTTATATTCAACAAGTGGATCTCGCTGGGCGTAAGACCGAAGACCTATACCCTCCTTCAAGCGATCCATCTCATAGAGATGGTTCATCCACTCATGATCAACTACTCTTAATATAGTATAGCGAAGCAGTTTATCATAAATTTCTTCGCCGAATGTCTCTTTTCTTCTGGCAAACACCTCGTTTGCCAATTTAAAAATGAGTTCTTCAATTTTTTCAACTGAAACATCAGATTTATCTTCATCTTTAAAATGTAAATCAACCAGCAAAGTTCGAAAGAGGGCACTCTCTAAACCCTCCCAGTCCCAGGCGTATGATGCTTCCTTCTGCGGGCAGTAAGTATCAATAGTAACATCAATAAATTCATAGAGCAGATTTTCCAATTCATGCTGGATATCACCTATCAACGCCGCGTGACGTCTGGCATAAACCACCTCACGCTGGAGGTTCATCACATCATCATACTTTAATAGATGTTCACGAATCGAAAAGTTGTGCTGTTCAACACGTTTCTGGGCTTTCTCAAGAGACTTGGTTACCATTGGATGGGCAATCACATCCCCATCCTGAATCCCCAGTCGATCCATAATAGCACCCATGCGATCACCACCAAAGAGACGCATGAGATCATCTTCCATTGACATATAAAACTTAGAACGACCCGGATCACCTTGACGTCCACTTCGCCCACGTAACTGACGGTCAATACGTCTCGCTTCATGTCTTTCAGAGCCGATAATCTGCAAACCACCCGGCTGATCTTCCGGATCAATCCCGTGTTCTTCAATATGCCGTTGCTTCAAGTCTGGATCAGCTTTCAGGCGATAGGTAATAATACCCTCTTCACCATGAGCATCGCGAACTTCCGGTGCTATTTTAATGTCTGTACCACGACCTGCCATATTTGTAGCGATAGTAATCGCACCGGGACGTCCAGCTTGAGAAACAATATCAGCTTCACGATCATGTTGCTTGGCGTTCAATATCTGTATCCGGTCTTTTAACTTCTTGCCCATAACAGTCTGTGATCCCAGCATCCTGGCGATCAGTTCACTACTGTCAACGGACGTGGTACCTACCAGAACCGGTAAACCAAGTTCATGAATACGCTGAATTTCCTGGATGATAGCACTGTACTTTTCACGTTGAGTCCGATAGATGGAATCTTCCTCGTCAGCTCGCTGAATCGGAACATTGGTCGGAATTACCGAAACTGATAAATCGTAAATTTTTGCAAATTCATCTTCTTCAGTAACCGCTGTACCGGTCATTCCAGCTAGTTTGCCATAGAGACGGAAGTAATTCTGAAGTGTGATTGAAGCGATTGTCTGAGTCTCCGCCTCAATCTTTACCCCTTCTTTTGCTTCAATCGCCTGGTGCAAACCGTCAGAATACCGACGACCATACATAATTCGACCAGTGAACTCATCAACGATCTGGACTTTGCCGTTCTCAAGTACATATTCTTCGTCTTTTTCATAGAGCGAGTGCGCACGCAACAATTGATTTATGCTATGTAACATCGAGCTGCGTGCTGATACTTCAATTTCTGCTGCTGATTTTCGTTCTGCCTTTTCGTGATCACTTAAAGAACTATCATTATCAATATCAGCGAAAATATCTCCCAAATCTGGTAACATGAAGACATCGCCGTCTACCCGTTCAATCTTTGCAAGCTCTTCGCGACCGTTATCCGTCAGATCAATCGTGTGACCTTTCTCATCGATGACAAAATAAAGGACTTCATCCAGTTCGTGAACCTTTTTGTCACGGATAAATACCGCTTCTGCATCCTGACTTAGCTTTTTCCTTCCGCTTTCACTGAATGCTTTGATAACACGTTTATGCTTTGGAGCGCCTCTGGACGCTTGGAATAACTTGATTCCAGCCTGAAAATAGGGATCGCCTTCTGACGCTTTTCCTTCATCGGCTTCGGCAATCAACTTCTCAGCTTCGTTCACCAGTTGGACGACAAATTCTTTCTGTTTCTTTACTAAACGTCCAATACTGGAATTCCACTTCACAAAATCATCTTGACCATCTTGTGCTTGTGCGACCGGTCCAGCTATAATTAGTGGTGTTCTGGCTTCATCGATTAAAACACTATCAACTTCATCAATTATTGCGTAATGGTGATCACGCTGAACAAGATTCTCAGCATCAACGCTTAGATTATCTCGAAGATAATCAAAACCGAATTCATTGTTAGTCCCATAAGTTATATCGGCACCATACTCCTGTTTCCTTACCTTTGGAGGCATCTGTCCTAAAATACATCCGATACTCAATCCGAGGAAATTGTAAACCTGCCCCATCCACTCCGCATCACGTTTTGCGAGATAGTCGTTCACAGTAATCAAATGGCAGCCACGACCCGCCAGTGCATTGAGATACAGCGGCAGGGTCGCCACAAGGGTTTTGCCTTCACCAGTTGCCATTTCAGCAATCTTTCCCTCGTGGAGCACGATACCACCAATAAGCTGAACATCGAACGGGATCATGTCCCAGGTAAGTTTGGTGCCTGCAGCCTCAAACGTATATTCACTTTCTTTCAGCCTGCGACAGGCATCCTTTACAACTGCAAATGCTTCGGGGAGAAGGTCATCCAAGGTTGATTGCAGATAATTTACTTCATTTTTCTTAGCTTTTTTCTCGCGTTCGGGATCATCACGTTCTATGCCTACATAGCGGTCAAAACCGTCCATTTTCTCAGCGATGATAGCACGAAACTCGTCAGTCTTCCCCTTTAATTCCTCATCGCTCAAATCATGTAAGTCTTCATATATATTGTTGATCTGATCAACTATAGGAAGTAGTTTCTTAACTTCTTTGGCGTGACGGTCTCCAAAAATTTTTTTCAGTAAATCCAATTTATCCAGTCCGTTTTATCGTAGTTCACTTTAAATGATATGCGACCATCAATGATATGCGACCATCAAAGTGGCATCACAAGTTCGATCTCATCCCTGATGGGGATACCGTCATTGCCAATCTCCGGGATTTCAGGCTTGAGCCTTCTTGCCTGTTTTACAGCATCACGATGAACAGCAACTAAGTAAAATCCCTTTTTCTGGTAAAACTTCATCGCACTCATGTTGTCATTCGTTGTGATGAGCCAGATACCACGGCATTTATTTTCTTCAGCCAACTCTTTTAATTTTAGCAGCAACTCCGTTCCTATTCCAAATCCCTGTCTGAGAGAGTTCATAGTCACGACTTCGCACTCGTACCCGTAAATGGCGTAGGTGAGCAATCCTACCCTCTCTCCATCCATCTCCGCAATGTAAGCTGGAAGCGTGCTGGCATTATGCTCTCGACCGCGAGTTACTACTTTAAAAGACCCCCAATGTTCCCTGAGAACCTCTTCTTTCCAGGATTGATCAATGTCTGAACTTGGACGAACAACGATTTCTGGCATGCTCTCCTCGAATAATTTGGTAAAGACTAATTAAACTTCAGTTGCCAATTGTAACACATTTATCGGAAAAAAACGAAGCGTGGATTACCACAAATTAACTTAGGAGGAGAACAGGCAGGTGTTCAAGTGCCAGCAGTAGCGCCTCCAAACTTAAGTAAATGTCATGCAAGAAAAACTCAGTTGAAATCTTAGTTTTTATTAGTGCGGCAATATAAGACTCATTCGCAATAGATCATGGTATTTTCCATCAATAAAACACTCTTCTCTGAGTAAACCCTCTACTCGAAAACCCAGTTGTTCATTGATGCGAATATTCGCGAGATTCGTATCCAGGGTGTTCAGGTATATTTTGCGTAAACCGAGATTCGTCACTCCATACTCAATCCAGTATTGTGTTGCTTCTTTTGCAAAACCTCTCCCTCGTGCACTTTCTTCTGCTATCAGTTTGCGGAGTTCAGCTTTTTTGTGCAATGTATCAATATTCAAGTATGCAATTGTCCCAATAGGCAACTCATCCTGTTTGATAATACCAAATACACTGGATTTCACCCGCAGTAAATCTTCAATCGATTCAGGTTCATAATCACGCACACGCGTGGATATAAATTTAATTCCCTCCGAATCTTCCATCCATTTCTTCAATAATTTTAAATCTGATGGTTTATACCGTTGAATCTGGATACGGGGTGTTTTAATTGAAAAACCCTCACCACTTTCCTGCAATCCTGATTGAGTAGGCGGTGGAACATACTGAGTATTATTTTGATGGACTAAATCTAGTAGAATATTAATAAAACGAATGAAGTCCTCACGGACAAAACCATACTCCCGTGCCTGCTTATATAGTGTCTTTGCGACAGTTTCAATTGTTTGCAAAGGTGTTTCATCTGATTTATCAGCCATTTTCCACTTTCCAATATGAGTGACTAATTTTCCTGCAAGGACACTACCGTAAAATGAATATTTTTTCGGATATATTTCTTCTACCTGCTTCAAGTGAAAGCATGTAACTCCCAGATGGAAGCTGATTTTCGTCATTGTCCAGTCCATCCCAGACGATAGTATTTATTCCCGAACTTGAATGAAATGTTTGATTGAATACTAGCCGACCATTAATGTTGAAAATGAGCAACTCTGCCTGCTCAATGCCCGGTAAATTCACTGAAATTGTGCACGTCTGATTAAATGGATTCGGATATACATCTAATGAGATATTATATTCTTGTGGTAGTTTATCCTCTACTTTGTTTTCATGCAGTTCAAGAGGATATGACCACATTGAATAGCCGTGTGTACCAGCAATAATTTCACGGGTCTCCTGGATAAAATGTAAGTCAAACACAGATGTAAGTGGTAATCCCTCTCCAAGCTCAGACCAATCACCATTATACTCCGCACGATAATATACTCCAAAGTCAGTTGCAGCAACCAGAGTAGCTGGATTTTCAGGATCAATGATGAGGTCATTCACAGGTGCTGAAGGAAGATTTCCATGGACAGAATACCAATTCAAGCCAAAATCTGAACTCCTGAAGATGTATGGAAATTGATCATTAATATGATAACCGGAGAATGTTACATACACTACATTCGATGAGTCAGGGTGTGGGACGACCGCGGTAACCCATCTATCTGGTAGCTGCTGATTATCGATACGGTTCCAGGATTCTCCACTATTCGCACTCATCCAAATGTTTGCGTCGTCAGTGCCGACATATATGTAGTCGGGATCCGATTGACTAAACGCCATAGTCGTGATCGTATTATAAATGAGATTTCCATCATCTGGCGTGTCTGATAGTTGTTGGGAAATTGGGCTCCAACTATTCCCCTGATTCTCGGTTCTCCAAACGCGATAAGTACCTACCAATAAAGTATTATTGTCTTCAGGATGCATTATATATGGGGTGTTCCAATTCGTACGATCATTTATGAAATCTTCAAATATCCCCTCCCAGCTCCATCCACCATCATCCGATTTTGCAATATGTCCGTACTGATATTCCGCGTAGATAAGCTCACTGTCTTCTGGATCTACGATTGTATGAAAGCCATCGCCATAATAAATCATATCCCACTCGTTCAAATTGCCATCAATTGTTCGCAGAGTGCTGTTATCCTGTGTGCCTCCATAGAGACTCTGTGGGTTTGAGGGATCAACAGTAATCGAATAAAATTGAGAAACAGGCAGATTAATAAATCGATCTGAAGTGTTGCCGCCGCTAAAGCTGAGATTTATTCCCCCATCATGCCCAATGATCACATGATTTGTATTTGAAGGATCAATCCAGATGGCATGGTGGTCTACATGAGCATCTCGAAACACTTCTTCCCAGTTTTCTCCACCATCAACACTTTTAAAGCATTCAACTCCCAATGCGTAGACTACATCCTCATCGAGTGGATCAACTGCCAACTGCCCGAAGTACCACCCAAAGGAACTGAAGTATGTGCCATCCATTTCAGAAACTTGCTGCCAACTATCGCCTCCATTATCACTTCTGAATAGACCGAGTAAGTATCCAGGATGATCCGCAAATACTGCATATATCCGATCCGGATTTGAGGGACTTATAGCAATACCTCCACGACCATAATCATTACGATCAGGGAAACCATCTGTCAGTTGAGTCCAAGTATCTCCGCCATCGAGGCTTCGCCAGATGCCACTGGACTCACCTCCCGCATTACGGTAGCGTGGAGTTCTCAATCGTTCCCACATTACCGCAAATACGGTAGATGAATTACCTGGAGAAATCGCAACATCAATGCAACCGGTGGAATCATTCAAGAAGAATACACGTTCCCAATTCTCGCCACCATCGAGGGTTCGATAAACTCCGCGCTCCGGATTAGTACCAAAAACAAGTCCGGCAGCTGCAACAAAAATCCTGTCAGAATCTTCAGGATCGACAACAATTTTTCCAATATGAGCAGAATGCTCAAGTCCACGGTGTTCCCAATTCTCCCCACCATCCGGTGAAACATAAATGCCATTTCCTGGATAACTAT
>JAIOHU010000046.1 GCA_019912845.1 bacterium | reverse complement strand
TCATAGTCACCGGGCACTACATTATCAATCATGAATTCACCCATGGGACCTGTGTTCGCGGTATATTCACCGAACTGTACTGTGGCACCAGAGACTGGCCAACCATGATCGCCCCATACCTCCCCAAAGATAGTCGCCAGTGGGTCAAGTCCGATCTCATGGGGCATGTCATCTTCGATATAGATATCTTCAGTGTATGTCTGGTAGCCCTCTGCCTCAATGACCACAGTATAGGTTTCGTAAAGAAGCACATGCATCCACTGTGCGATTCCGTTCACATTGGTTAACTGTGTATCACCATCGAATGTAACTGATGCTCCTTCAATATTTTGATCGTTTTCGCTGTCATAGACCCGGAAAACAACAAAATCAGCATAGAGCGCTTCCAGTTGATAACCGAAGTAATTTTGCCCATCGACCACTGTTTCTTGAGTGTTCAAGGTTACATAATCGGGGTGGGAAATCGTCACTTCATAGTCACCGGGCACTACATTATCAATCATGAATTCACCCATGGGACCTGTGTTCGCGGTATATTCACCGAACTGTACTGTGGCACCAGAGACTGGCCAACCATGATCGCCCCATACCTCCCCAAAGATCGTCGCCTGCGCTAATACTATCGTTGGTAGCGATAGAAGCACTGCAAGCAAAACCAGAAAAAGAGTAATTCTTTTACCATAATTTGGAACAGATTTCATCTTCATCGTCAATTCCCCCTTCTTTGCCTTTATTCAGCACGTGAATGCTATACTGTCGAATATTATCGATCCGAAGCAGCAATTCCATTTTTTGATTATTGCGAGTGAACGAACCTGGAATTTGCTAAGCTAATAAGAGGGATAAAGAAAAACAATGATCGGGATCACATTCTTTTAATCTTTTTGTTCTATATCTACTATTTATAATATAAAAGTATACCTATAAGTCCTCTTTAATATGGATTAGAATAAAAGAATACCTGTATATCTTCAAGTGTTCATTTGAAAGAAGTAATTCATTCATATTGTGCTGAAATCTACTCAAAGAAAGAGGCTGATCTGGGTAAGCTCAGATCAACCTCTAATAATTATCTTGTGTCTAACCAAAATTTTGGTTCTTGCTACTTCAGCAGCATAATCTTTCTGGTGTCACGGTGCTCGCCACTTTGCAGACTTATAAAATAGACACCACTACTCAAATCGTTTCCATCAAAATTGATGAAATGTTGACCATGGTTCATTGTACGATTGAGTATTGTCGCCACCTCACGTCCCATCAGATCGTACACCACCAAAGAAACCTGCCCCTGTTTCTGCAAGCTGAAGCTGATTCGAGTCATGCTATTGAAGGGATTTGGATAAACTTCGTCCAACGCAAACTGAGTCGGTGCCAGATGTTCGCTCGCTTCTTTTACCGAAGTGATATCACGCCATTCCCAACCTTCCGGGTCTTCCCAGTAATGGGTCCCATCGACATACATCGACAATCCCGGCACAAATTCCTGCTGCTGCATATACAGGTCTATCAATTCCTGTTTGGCGACTCGATGGTAATAAAGCGGATTGTCAGTCATCGAACCGTTGCCATTATCGAAGTTACCTGAATCATAATCAGTGAGATAAAGAATATGCAGGTAAGCTCCGTCGCAATTGAGCGCGAGGCTGCCATCACGTTCATTTCGGCAGTCACCAGCCGGAATCGCACCTTCAGTACCGAATGTATTTGTGATATTCACTCCTTTGAACCACAATTTCCCGCTGTACTGACCGGGAGGCGATGCGGTCACATACATCTCGCCATTGAGGTAACCATTCTCGCCGCCGTCACGCGGTGCGCCGTTATCGAGAGTATCCCCGGGAGTGCCATACTGCTGGTAAAGGCACCACATCCAGCCATCATCATCAATGGTAAATTGCGGATGACCGACCATGGAACCATAAGAGGTTGGACTTGCATTGAGGAAGAAGTTGCCATCCGCGATACGGACAAAATAGTCATCCTCTTCGTTCCAGTAGAAAATCTGCCCGAAGATCAAAGCAGTCTGTTCGTAATGAAAATAGGGGAGTGCTTCAAATGCTACATGCATGACATTATTATCATCGAAGAAGAGGCTGTTATCTGCCTGGGCACGGAAGGTGTCAACATCCGCTGCGAGTGTATCCGGTAGCAGATCGGGGTTCGGGTTGTGGAAACGAGTGACATTGAACATATCCGCTTCAAAGTCCCAGTCTATCCCACGATTATCATTGAACCATATCACCAGGTCGCTGTCGAAGGATGCTGATGAATCGATCAAGCCAAGATGTCCACGGTTCATATTCTTGGCAATCGCCACACGTTGCCCATCCGGGCTGACCGCGATATTTCCATTACTGGTTGAGGAAAACTCAGTGACAATTTCCTCATCACCATCTGGGTTCAGTAGTTCAAACTGTTCGGTATTGCGGTCATAACCTAGTTTATAGTAGATGAGTTTCCCCAGCTCATCACTGGACTCACCAGCAACTACATGAATCACGCTATCCCCATCCGCTGCAATCTTGGATTGTGTAACCGACATAGCATCATCGGAATAGGGCAGTTCAAACGCTGTCCAGATACCAGGGAAAAGCGACCAGTCAGAGGAGGTGGTTACACGCCAGGGTTCACCCTGCTGAGTACGATCATGGAAAATGGGGAAATAGATCGGTTCGGCGAGAGTATGGTCAATTGCCAGTCCGGGATAACCCGCACGTGTCCCTCCGCTTACCACTACACCGTTATCACCCTCAACGACCAGCTCACCTTCCGCGCCCTCGTGAATGTAATTGATACGTACATCTCTGGTGACTCCGTCCAGGGTCAAATCTGCGAAGATCACAGCAACACGTCCTGCACCATCCAACGCAACCGGACTGTGAACGATGGTACGTCCAATAGTAACATTGTGCTGGTTGTCCAACGCCGACATCCCAACCTGCACTGTATCTCCAATAATTTCATCAAGTTCGAGTTCAACTGCATACCCGATACCCGCACTGATTCCCAGCAGCACAAGCATCATAAACAGATAACGATAGTTCATCATTTTTTCCCTTTAACAAATCGGCTCACCTGATTGGTTTTCACTATTGAAAGGTAGGGTAGAGGACGATCAAATTCAATTCGGCGCATACATTAAATTCGAGTTACTCGGTTGTAACCTGGTAGGATAAATGGAAATAAAAGGTAGCCCGTGATCTCACATCGAGAAGATAATATCATGATATCCCGACACTCTGCGTCGTTTTAATGAACAGGCACAGCAAACGCAGCCCTTGATCTTGCGCCACGGGGGAAAGGAAGCTCCTAAACAAATTTTGATTATTTCACACCACCCAGTGGGAAAATACTGATCTGATAACAACTTCCAGTATCTCTCCCCCGTTAGCAAGATTTATGGCTACAACCACTACTGTTACTATCTAAGCAGAATCACTTTCTGCATGGCGTGATGTTCACCTGCATCCAGGACGAGGAAATAGACACCTGAGGTCTGGTTCACAGCCTCCCAGACAACTTCATGATGTCCTCTATCCAAGACTCCCTGATTCAATTCCGCCACCTGCTGCCCGACGATATTGTAAAGACTCAAACGAACCTCCATCTTTTCCGGCAGGGTATATGGAACAGTAATCAACGGATTAAACGGGTTCGGGTAAGCCTTACCTATGGAAAATTCAAGAGGGAGTTCAGATTCATTCTCGATTGCAGATACCGTGATTTCAGCATAAGGACCTTTACCGTAAATTGCATCATTGTTTGAGTTTTCTGCGATAATTTCACCCGACGCATCAAGTACCTTCACTTGAATAGCATTGCCATTTGTGAATCCTTCCAGCCCATGTTCCTCATCACCCTGCCAGGCAATCACAGGGATAGTGGTTTTGTCATCTGGAACGGTCGCTGCTCCCACAAGAAGATCGCCATCGTACACTTCAATTCGTGCGGGATTCAGGTGGTGCAGATCATCTGAAAGTTGAACAAGAATCGCACAGGGAAGACCGGTGGATGCAGAAAACTCTGCAGCAGGACTGTTTGAGGCGATCTCGGGACGTATCACACCACGGTAGTTGCCAAATCCGGGAGGATCATACTGGAAGGTTACGTCTTCAGTGACAAAGCCAAAATACCCCTCACCCGGTTGCATGTCACCTATGGTATTGATTGGTTCACCGGGAATCCATAATCTGCCATCATCGGTCAACATAATGATTATATTTTCAGTGATACTTTCACAGGCTACAGTCACATCTACATCCGATTGGAATGGATGACCAATCCAGTTCCACTGATCTGCATGCAATGAATATTCTGTGTCGAAAGGAAGTGAATCGCCGACAATTGAAACTGTTTCTTCCTCATCACAAAACACCCGGTACGCTTGTGTGGGATCGATGTCACCAATCAAATTTATTCCAAGGTCGGGAATTAAAAACAGGCCGTCACTTTGATAGGCAATCTGAAGCGATTCTACTGACCTGAATAGAAAGTCAACCGCAGGATTTGAAGGTTGTAGAGGTGTACTGATCAACTCAAAATAACGATCATTCAGTGGAATTGTTAAAACTTCAGAATTCAGTGCCTCTGAACAATCATATATGTAAAGATAATACCCAGTGTTCACTACGACATATTCATCATAGATTGCCACATCCTCACCGTGCGAAGGGCACTCCATGTACCCAAGTAATTCAGGATTAATAAGGTCCGAAATATCTACTACCTGCAATCCTGGGTTGTCAACTTCCATACCCATTGAATAAGTAAGATAATAAGCGTGGGTGCCAAACGGCTGAAAGTCTTTTACGACCTTATTTTCAGGAGTGTCACGAAATACCAGTGAAGGATTATTGATATCCGAAATATCAAAAATAAATAGATCAGTTACTGCACAAATGTATGAATATAAGTTATCCAATCTGATATTGGTTATATTTGCTACATTAGGGATGGGAAACTCGTAGTACCCAACAAATTGTGGGTTCTCAGGATCATTCACATCTATAATCCCCACAATATCATCAGTGTTAGCGTAGTGGCAATATCCTTGGTGAAGCTCAACTGTGAGAACGCCGTCTTCATGACGTGTGCCTGTCCATATTGGATTTGATGGATCAGAAACATCGTATACGCGAACGCCACCATTTAACGCAGATACACATACAGTAGACCCTTCACTGCAAATATAGTTTGCTGAAATTCCCCTTCCGTTGTATCCTTCACCATTGTGTCCTATCTGCATGATGTTCCCCGGATCAGATACATCCAGCACTACCAAACCGTTTTCTAAATCGGCTACATATGCATAGTCACCTTCAACGGTTACATCTATTGCTGTACCATCTGTCTCAAATGAACCCAGCTCAACCGGATTTACAGGATCACTCATGTCAACAATACGAATTCCAACAAAATCAGCAAAGTAATATTTGTCACCATCTTTGTGTGTGTATTTTATGCTGCCCCTTACATCAAATTCACTTATGTACTCTGGTTCCTCAGGATTAGAAACATCAATAATCCCAAGTCCACTGGCACCATCTGACAGGAAAATCTTGTCGTCATGGTACTGCACTGCAAAAGCAATCCCAGGTGATTCAATTGATCCTACCTCGAAAGGACTAGTGGGATCAGAAACATCATAGATTTTAACGCCTTCATGATAATTCGCTAGATAAACAAGGTTACCATGCTTTTCTAAACCACGAGGGTATGCTTCATTTGGAGTGACCGATACCAATTGGATATTTTCTAAATCAGAAATGTCAAATATTTGCAATCCAGTATATAACTTGGAAACATACGCGTATCCCTCTTCCACAATTATATCTTCAGAGTTGTCAAAAGCATCTTCGTTAAAAGTTGTTACTACTCTTGGATTATTCAAATCGCTTATGTCTACAACCTGTATACCATGGGGACCTACTTGTAGATAAGCGTTACCTTCAACAATAGTAAGTTCCAGAACTGGCAATGATACTTCACAAACCGAGATTAACTCTGGATTATATACATCTACTACATCAATGACAACCAACAATCCATACAGATTATCAACTGCAATTATATAATGATCATATTTCACTAGATCAGTAAAATTTCCATCTTGCGGTTCCAACACAAATTCAGAGATTCTTATGGGGCGTTGTGGATCAGAAATATCAACAATGTCCATGCCATCAAATGAGATTGCTAAATACGCGTAATCACCTTCAATATCAAAACCCTCTAAGTTTGAATAGGGATCATAATGTCCAATTTCTTCAGGGTTTTGAATATCCGATATATCAACAATCTTTAAACCACTGTTTCCTGTTTCAACGTAGACAAGATCACCCTGAATATCTACTTCACTATTGTTGCTTAACCAATAGCTATAAATATCTGTGACAGTTGTAATGTTAAGGCTATCCTGCGAATATGATGCCGTGAATATCAAACCCAACATAAACACTATTCCTAGAAATTTGTATCGCATGATAACCTCATTCAGTTGTATATAATAATGGCATCAGCCAGTTCAAATCATCCTTGAACTGACTGATGCATGAAGTTTTTAGTCAAAACATAGCTCTATTCAGTTTCGGAACCTATTAGCTTTACTTCAGCAGCATGATTTTTTGTGTATGAGTGTTATCCTTTGATTGCATCCTCAGGAAATACACTCCACTTGTCATAGCCGAACCCTGCTGTGAAGCATCAAAAATGAAAGAATGACGACCAGCTTCAAAATGTGATGTTTTTGAGTAAATTTCACGACCAACAATATTATAAATCACTAAAGTTACATCACTGCTAACTGGTATCGTGAAGGGTACAGCTATTACTGGATTGAATGGGTTCGGGTAGGCTTTTCCCAGGGAAAATTCCAGTGGGAGTTCGGAATGGTTATCTACTGCTGAAACAGCAATTATCGCATACGGACCTTCCCCAAAGATTGACGAGCTGAAGCTCGCACTCTCCAATGCACCAATGATCTGCCCCTCCTCGTTCAGCGCTCTCGCACTGATGGTATTGCCTGAGGTGAAGCCGGGTAGATTGTGGTCGGGCGAACCCTCCCAGGCGATTACCGGAATCAGACTGTTTCGCTCATGAACAAAAGATGAGCCAACCAGTTTGTCACCATCAAACAGATCAATCCGGGCAGGGTTTTGATCCTTTACTTCTTCACTCAAATTCACCATGACCAGGTAGGGTAGACCAGTGGGTTGAAAGGCTTCGGAATTCATGCAACCAATTTCAGCTAAAGCTTCATCCCGGTTACCACCAGCCACCAGATCAGGCGCAAATTGGAATGTCAAATCCTCTGTGGAGAAAACCATATATCCCTCACCGGGTTGCATGTTTCCAATCGTATTGATTCCCTGCCCAGGCAACCAGAAACGTCCATCGTCGGTCATCACAATGGTAACAACTTCGGCGATTTCCTCGAGTGCAATTTCTACAGGAGTCGGTTGTGGGAGGGGATAACCGATCCAGTTCCAACGGTTCCCTGTAATGGTAAATTCCTCAAGGGGGTCTAACGGTGTACCCACGATATTCGCTTCGGATTGGTTTTCACAATAGACACGATAGCCGGTTTTTACTGACATATTTTCAAAGGTGTTGATCTCACGTGGGATGAAGATGTTGCCGTTGTCACGGTAGGCTATGGTCAACTCATCAATTTCACCAAAAACATGTTCGACAATATCAGTGGCGGGAGTAAGTGGTAGAGAAATCAACTCAAAATAATTGCCCTGCAATGGAATCCACTGAACCGTCATATCGTCCTCCCAGTTCAATGCACCCGCACAATCAAAGGCGAGTAACTGATCGGTCGCACCTACAAAGGCAAGATTTCCCCGTACTGCTACTCCCTCGCATGAGTAGTTTGTTTGGTGTCTTGCAATCGTATGGATATCTGCAGGATCTGAAATATCAAAAACCTGGATTCCATCACCAGGAAAACCAACTGTGAACGCGTTATTACCAACAAGCTG
This sequence comes from bacterium, assembly GCA_019912845.1. Taxonomy (GTDB): domain Bacteria; phylum Electryoneota; class Electryoneia; order Electryoneales; family Electryoneaceae; genus JAIOHU01. The sequence continues at coordinate 8,264 of JAIOHU010000046.1, read as the reverse complement.
AATTTTTGAAATGTGACGGATATCATTGTCGTATAGTTGTAATAGTTCAGGTGATGATGGGTCAGTGACCTCATAGGTTTTAAGACCATCAGGTCCATCACAAAGGAACAAGATGTTGTCTCTGACATTGATTGAATGACCACAACCGGAAGTGATCGTCTGATAAAGTGATTGGGGAGCTTCGGGATCTGATACATCAAATATCTCGTAACCACGTAGGTAACGTGCTACATAAGCAATCTCATCCTGCACATCTACATAATTTCCTGCAGCACAGGGAGTGGAAGATAAAATCTCTATGTTCTGGATATCAGAGATATCATAAATAATGAGTGATAGGGAAGCAGCAACATAGAGAAGATTCCCTGATGCGAAAGTAGATTGGGCATTCAATTCCGGATCATTTAATCGAGAGACAAATTCGATATTTGTGGGATCACTGATATCCAGGATGTAAACACCTTCTCCATAGTTTGCGATGAAAACGTACTCATTCAACAGATCAAAATTAATGCCATCGAAATCCATTTCATAGAATCCAACCTCGATCATATTCTCCTGATCCGAGATATCTACAATCCTGAATCCAGAATGTTTATCCATGACATAGGCGAAGTTTCCACGAATCCGGACTTCGGATATGCTACCTGGATCACTTTGTACATGCGCAATTTCATTACGATCACCAGGATCAGTTATGTCCAGTAAGTAAAACCCATCACTGAATGTTGCGACCGCGAGGATATTGTCAGCTTTATCCAGGTATTCAGGGCTGTCCATTTCGAAAGAATCGATCAGTTCCGGATTCATGATATCACTAAAATCGTAAACATAAATATCATCATGACTGTCCAGGTGGTAAACGATATCTTCTGATATTTGTAACAGTTGCCTGCAAGTAAAATCTATCTCAAACTGGGAAACCAGATTTATATCTGTGGGATCGGAAATATCCATTACTTTGATCATATCGTACGACATTGACAGAAGAAGATATTCATCATTAAATGTAGTCATTGTAGCAATCCCTCCAGGCAAATCTACATTTTCAATGATTTCCGGTTCAGCAGGATTGCTGAAATCAACAACAATCAGGTTGTGCTCTACGTTGATCCGATCGTTCTGATAAACAAAAACCAGGTTTTCAAAGATACAGACTTCACCAATATCTACAATTTCTGTAGTAGCGACCAGTGCAGGAGAAGCCGGGTTATCCAGTGAATAGTGAAGTAATTCGTTTTCAGTAACAATCACTATTGAATTTTCAATGTTTTGGATATCCAGAAAATCACTTTCAAATCCCTCCTCGAAATAGGTCTGTTCAAGATTTGCTGGATCGTGAATATCTACCACCCGAAATTCATCACGAGAATCAATCAAATAGGCATAAGAATTGAGGATGACAAAAGATTCAGTGGATTGGCTTTCACGAAAATAACCAATTTCATGAGGGAGGTTCGGATTAGTTGTGTCGAAAATTCGAAAACCACCTCGTTGATCAAGCAGGTAAGTAAAATCACCATCAATGTAAATAGGGGTGGCACCTGACCAATGGTTGTAGAGCTCGCCAATTTGTTCAATGTCCTGGCAAAATGCAGTAGAGAATGGAATAAACAGGAAAATAATCAGAAAAAAGGAAAGGTATCTCATGTGAACCCCCTGAATCATAGTTGAATATTTAAAGTGGAAAGTCTTATATCTAGACGAAACTTCAACTTGATGCTTAAGGTGATTTAAGTTGACCCACTATTATATCACCTGTTACAGAATACAGGTTGAGATACCGAATTACAACATGTTAGGAATGCCTTTCTCAAATAATGTTGACTCTTAGAGAACTGGACTATGATACCATCAGCTATTGGCTATTCAGAGTGGGTGGATGTCGAATTCTGGATATTGCTATTGCTGAGAGCATAGTGACATGTCAATCTCAGGCTGATCTAAAGAGGTTGTCTGAGAATGCGACCACGGTCGCGTCATCCCGGTGATGAGTTGGGCCGGGATCCAGGAAGTAATTGATATTATTAATGTTAAGATCTACCATGTTGCGATTATTTTCCAGTTGGCTCGATGTTTTTTATTTTCAGACAGCCTGTGAAGCGAGATTGCTTCCCTAAGTTCGCAATGACCGACATCTATAAAATTCTGTTTTACACACATGAAGCATTGAAGAATTATAATTCCATAATTCTATAATTTCATAATTTCAAACTTGAACCCTACAGAAAATCAATCACCGGTTCGGGGATCGCCTCCATAATCAGTCCGATATAAATCGCCAGCAGTATAAAGAGGACAGTTACAACTATGAATCCGAATATCCCCATCAGGTTACGTTGCCCATCTCGTACTACGACAGTCCTGGCAACACGATCAAATGCTCGCTGGCGTGTTTTTGTGAACAGGATGAATATCGAATCCAGGGTAATGATGTCAAAGTAGAAGGAAAGTCGTCGTATGAAACCCTCGCCCAGGCTGATTGGGGTGCCATCCTCACGTAAGACACGGATTCCCATCACGCGTTTGCCCAGTGTCCAACCATACATATGTTCGAGTATCGGAAAATAAAAAACTGTGATACCGAGCGTCATCAAGCCAAGCACAACAAAGATAAACATCTCCAGTATATTGATATGATACACAGCTATGGCAGACGGATCCCACTGAAGCGACCAGAAAACATCCGGATATCGCATGCCTAATGGAATCACGAATACCAGGAAAAATCCCAGAAACACGACAAAACTTCCCAGTGAAATATCAAAGATGAATGCAAGCGATCTTTCCAGGATATTTGCATAAACCAGTGGACGGTTTTTCATGAATTCAGCAGCAACTTCACGTGGACTGCCTAGATGATCGATGACAGAAAGTTCAGATTCACCATTTTCCAGCATCGCATTTGCCTGGTCACGTAAATCTGAGATGAAACGCTCCTTGTCTTTTGCCGAGCCTGCGAGTTGCAGACGAACATCACGCATATATTGATCAATCCTGCTCATGATTAGTCTCCTCATTTTCTAAAAATCCATCAACTATTTGAATAAATGATCGCCATTCCTTAATCAGATTCTTTAATCGTACTTTACCCTCATCGGTTATCTTATAATACTTACGAGGGACTCCTCGTTTCGGGTTGTCACGGTAGGAATCGATATACCCATCATCTTCGAGACGATAGAGCACCGGGTATAGTGTCCCTTCCTTGATCTTGAAATATCGCCCGCCCTGTTTTTCAAGAGTAGAGACAATGTCGTACCCATAACGATCCTTGTGATCCAACATGGTCAAGAGGATCATCTCTAATGTCCCTCGTTTTAACTCTCTTCTCACGGTTTCCATTGTCGCCTCGCCATATACTTTGTGTAACTAGGTATATGGTAATTAAATATAACTAGCGAGTCAATATACTTAGATCGAATTTTCTCTGGATTACTCTACGAGGAATGATTATTGGGAAAGATCGAAGTGGAACGCTGTTTTGGAGTGGCTAATTGGAGCGCAAGGATGGAGCGCAATTCTCCAGAATGGCAAGAGCTATCAACTCGTCATCACGAGGAATGTAGTGACGAAGTTATCTTCATTTTAGTGGTCTGTCTCAGATGCTTTCTAATGTTGACATTAGACTTGTCCAAGGTTAAATAACTCTGGTTATGGAAATATTCTAGCTGGTTCGAAACTTCAGTCATTTTATAATTACCAACTTTTGTGAATCTAGAATTTGTTTTGAAGTATTCGCCCTCAATAGGTAAACACCTGATGAAATACTTGATAGGTCGACTTCATATTTACAAAAACCGTTTTCTGAGAACCAATGTTTTTCCTCAAGTATGAGTTTCCCCATAATCGAATAAAGAGAAATATAAACTGAAAATGGTTGTTCCAGGTTAAATTGGACAGTGACACTTGAATTGGTGGGGTTGGGATAAATTCTTATTTCGGGATTTTGGGGAGGCAGTTGAAGGTGAGTCTCATCAAGAGCATTCAAGTTCAGGCTCACCTCGGTAATTCCAGAGTAGGAATCCGCAACATAAACAGTTTCCCCATCATCTCGGAACTCCATATCACGTGGAAAATAGCCCCAGGGAAAGATGTCAGCGGCAATATGCCAATTTTGTCCAATATCCGAGGAGATGGCAATTTTCTCTTCGTTATGCGAAGAAAGGAAAGCACATATAAGCCCAGGTTCATTTCCGGGAAGCCAACTTTCATAAAAAGCATATAGTCTATAGTCGTCAGGTATGGGGATTTCTTCCAGATTCTCATGGTTTCTACCGAAGATGTAAAACCTTGTTCCATGTTCGTAGGAATCTGCTGAAATCAGCAGTAAACCAGAGGGATTGTGCAGTTGGATTCTGGCTCGCGACAGAGTGGGCTGGAGTAAGGTGAATGACTCACCTCCATCATCGGAAATCCAGAGGTCAGCCCTGAAATCTGGCAATTCAAAGTCATCAGGGGTCGTTAATACATAAATACGATTTTGATCAAGAGAATCAACTTCGACATCCAGAATCCGATCCTCAAATTGATATATCTCCGTGACTTCTGTCCCGAATTCACCAACATCGTAAAGCACTTCATGCGCACCAATCCAGCAACGGGCGGAATCTTCAGGATTGAACTCAAAATCCAGATATAGCGGTATTGACTTAAACCCCGCAGTATCGATTTCAGCCCATGCCTGCCATGTGTCACCATTATCAGAGCTCAAAATAAAACCTTCCCTGTTCGACCAGAGGAAGAGATAACCTGGAAGTAGGGGATTGGTCATCATCCTATAAAACACGCCGTTGTAGATAATACTCCAGTTCCCAACCTCATTGCGGCGCATCAAGGTTCTTGAATGTTCTTCGCTTAACATCGATTCATGATTATCTATTGTTGCAGCGTAAAGTATTCGGTCATCCGCAGGGTCTCGCTCAATATTGATGATAGAAGAACTGAAAGTGCCGTTACCGCCTAATTGGAATGTCTCCCCACCATCCCTGCTTATCACCATGGACTGGTTTCGTGTGACGCCTATGAAATGGTTCACGTTGTCTGGTGGAATTGCCAGCTTTTCCAAAGGTATTCCATCAGCACCTGTCAATCGTTCCCAATTGTTACCATTGTCAAGGGTGCGATGCAGTGCGCTTTCATATCCATGGAGAACTGGATGTTCTGCTGCGATGTAAAGGTATCCCTCGGCATCAATTATTAAAATTTCAGGTTGGTCATCAAGACAACCCTCTGGGATGAGAAGAGCATTCCAAGTAAAACCCTCATCATCTGAGTACACAAGAGTGTAGTCATCTCCCTGCTGTCCCGGTTCATAGTTCGGAGATTCGCCAAACAGTGTATAAGGGAAAACAGGAGACACCACTTTTAACCCTACTCTACCTCCCAATCCATCAACGAGCGTTAATCCAGCATCTTCACTAACCCTGAAAGAGTCAATCGAACTAAAGTAGAGTTTTTGCGCATCTGATGGGTGTTGGAGAATCTTGCTCCAATAGAAAACAAAACCATCTTCCCAGGTTTCTCCATAATCAGTTGAACGATAAGTTGGATTACGGCGAGCAATAAAAAGCCCTGGAGTAGCAGGTGACACCCAGAACTTTTTCCATGGCGATCCATAACTAGACCAGTTATTCCCTCCATCCGGTGTAAAAAAAGTCCAAAACTCACCGAATGGGTCTATCGGAGTAACCGCAATCAGAGTATCCGATCTGCCTAACGCACAATGGATGCTTTCTATGGCTCTATACGCTCCGACATCATGATAATATTGAAGTCCATTACTTTTATTCTCCCACGTCAATCCCTGATCAATACTTTTGTAGATTCCATCCCCATAGGTAGCCGAATAAATAATATCGCTGTTGTCAGCACTAAAAGTTATGTCACTGAAGTAGGCACCCGGTGGTCCGATACGTCGTAGTGTTTGTGCTGCTGAATCGCTGAACTGGAACAGTACCAGACAACAGAAATGAAATGTGCCAAGCTGATATAGTGTGCTCTTTTTCCCCCGACACATTGGTAACCCTTTCTATGTTCCTCAAACCATATTGGAATTATTCACTTCTATCAAATATCAATTTTTGTTCATTTGTTATCAGGGCTTAAACAAATATTTTCGCCTCAACTAGTTTTCCGCTTGCCCTGAAATAGCTATTACAGTCATAGTTAAAGAATGCATCCACACAAGCTACTGGCATCTATCCTCACTTCAGGAAATTAAGCTTCTGAGATTTCTCTACACCTAATGCTTCCAATTCAAGAATCATCATCCCGCTGCTAAGATTCTCTAAACGTTGCCTGCCATCTATAAACAATTTGTTTTCCCCAACTCCAAAAAACTGTGAACTACTCAGAATTTCCTGACCCAACATATTTGTTAGTCTAATTGATATCTCACCAGAGTGGGTAAGTGTAAATGGTACTGTAAATGTCGAATTGAAAGGATTGGGATAGGCAGTTCCGATTTCGATTTGAGTTGGCAGCATAGTAGAGTTCTCACCCACCTCGACATTATCCATGAGTTCTGAACAATCGAGAATCATCACCTGGTATTTGTCTGTGACATAAGCAATTTCATCTTTCATGACAAGTGAACTGGCAAAACCGGGTGTATTGTACTCATCAAATAATACCGGATTGTACACATCATTGATATCATAAACTTTAAAGCCATCCTGTTCATTCAGCACGAACAGAAGATTTCTCACCACCTCGACCCCAACTACTGGCTCATCCTCTTGTATTTGCACAATTTCAACAGGTGATTCGGGTGTGGATACATCGAGGATCGCAAATCCTGCTGCACTATTCGCAACAAAGAGATAATTATCAACGATTTTGACATCACGCACTGGAGCCCAAGTGTCATAAATAGCAATCTCGAGAGGTCTGGACGGGTCATTTATATCAACTATGCGTACTCCTCCGCTGTTGTCAGCCAGGTATGCAAACTCACCTGAGACTTCAACATCCCATGTGTTTCCAGGTGTATCAATAGAGCTGATAGTTTCTATGTTCTCAGGATCGCTGATATCCAGGATAGACAAACCAGCGTCATTGGCAGCCAGGAAAATTCGATCTTCGTATTCATTCATCCCATAGACGGTTAATCCTGTTTCAAATTCTGTGAGAAATTCTGGAGAGTCTGCTTCCCTAAGTGAAAAAACCAGCAGTTTTCCAATGTCGGTGACGAATAACAAGTCATCGACAATCTGAAGAGCTTTGATATTCCCCTCTGTCTGGAAATGGAAGATTTCTTCTGTTGAGTCAAGAACCTCAGTGTTGTGGATATAAAAACCGTCTGTGCCGCAAGCTGTGTATGTAAAATTTGATTGAACTTCAGTGTTGTAGATAATACCGGGATTGTTGTAATACCCAAGTCTTTGAGGATTTTCAACGTCCGATACATCCAGCAGTTGAATCCCCGAGAAACGATGTGCCAGCAGAGCTGTTCCATCCAGTGCATCAATACTCCAAACCCAGTCCTCATTTTCATAAGTATGTATAGAACTTAAGAGAGTGGGGTCGATTGGGTTGCTTACATCGACAATAGAAAACAACCCTCCATGTAGGAAGAGATAATCATCCACTTTGGATATATAGGAACCGTACTGGTGTTCTACAGATATTCCAACCTGAGCTGGGTTTGTTGGATCATTGATATCAATTATTCTTATAAAACCTTCATCGTCTGTCAGATACACCAGTCTATCTTCCAAACAAATCCATGATGTCCCCTCTTCAATTTCACTGGTCCCCAATTGTATCGGTTCTTCCAGGGTGGATATATCGAACATGTACAAAATATCATCACTAGCAGAGATTACCAGTAGCGAATCTTCGATATCAAGGGCAAATGCCCATATTCCTGATATCCTGGCTGTTTCCACAGGATTCGATGGATCGCTTATATCAACAATCCAGACTCCCGCGGTCTCGCTAGGAATTAATACGTGGTTATTGTGAACTTTCAGGTCGTAGAAACGATAGGTCTGCAGGCTACTCAATTCCACCGGGTGAAGTGGATCGCTTATATCTACCAGAATAAGGTTATTTCCACCGCATGCGACAATGTTTCCAGATACATCAAGGCGATAAATCGGTTGTGAGGTAAGCAACCTCGATACTTCAACGGGGTCGGACGGATCAGAAATGTCTACCACTCTCAAACCACCTTCAGATACAGCAACATAGGCGTATTGACCCTGTATTTTTACATCAATCGCCCATTCCCAATAGCTGTGGATTTCCCCAACTGAGTG
>JAIOHU010000045.1 GCA_019912845.1 bacterium | reverse complement strand
GAACAATCATGAGCGATCGAGTTCAAGAAATTCTTAGTTGGTATAGCCATGAAAACCCTGGTATACGGACAAATCTATATCGTATGCTTATGCATGGCAAATTGGGCGGAACAGGGAAAATGGTCATCCTGCCTGTGGATCAGGGGTTTGAACATGGACCTCAACGTACTTATCTGCCGAATCCAGAGGGGTTTAATCCACTCTATCACCCACAACTTGCACTGGATGCCGGTTGTAACGCTTACGCCGCTCCTCTCGGTTTCATTGAAGAAGCCGCGAATGAATATGCAGGACAGATTCCACTCATCCTGAAGGTAAACAATCACGATGTTCTTCATAAAGACACCGATCCCATTTCAGCAATTACATCGTCGGTGGATGATGCATTACGTCTGGGTTGTGTGGGTGTTGGATATACAATTTACCCGGGTTCGCTGGAACGTGAACAGATGTACGAAGATTTACGTGATATCATCGCCGATGCCAAAGCCGCTGGTCTGGTAGCAGTAGTCTGGTCATACCCACGCGGAGAGCATCTTGAAAAGGCAGATGAAACCGCAGTTGATGTTTCATGCTACGCTGCACAGATCGCAGCTCAGATGGGCGCAAATATCATTAAAGTGAAACCACCGAAGAAACATGTCGCACAAAAAGAAAATGCCAAGGTTATCGAAGAGGAAGGAGTCAGCATAGACACCCTTGAAGAACGCATTGCTCTGGTTGTTAAGAGTGCATTTGATGGCAAGCGTATTGTTATCTTCTCAGGTGGCGCAAAGGGTGGTGACGAAAAGGTTTTCGAGGAAGTTCGCGGCATACATGGTGGCGGAGGCTTTGGGAGCATTATTGGTCGTAATAGTTTCCAGCGCAAGAAAAAAGATGCGCTCGTATTCCTGGACAAGGTTATGGGAATTTACGCCAGTTAACCTTTGGTGCTTCAAACTTGAATAAAACTTTGATGCTGGTTGTTTACAACGCCCTATCTTATGATGGGTGTTTGCAACCAGTATTATTTTTTGGTGCTTGATATTATGATGTTTCACATTGAATTATTTAATCAGAGTTATCCTTCTCTGAGCGGTCATCCCTGCTTGTTTCAGGTTAATCAAGTAAACTCCACTTGCAAAATTCTTCATGTCTATTGAATATCCCACCTGACCAGCTCGGATCGAAAGTTCGTTTCTATGTATTTCTCGCCCGAGAATATCAAATATGGAAAGAGTCACCGGATTTTTTGTGCCAGATGTTTGAATGTTCAGGTTAACTATGCCATTGAAAGGTTCAGGCCACGTAGTGTTTATCGTGAGTTTCACAGGAGTAAGACTAGCTGGATTTTCATTGATTGCATTGGGAATGGCATTTTCAAAGCGTTGCAGATATAAACCAAACCGCCCTGTCCTCTGCCTGTCCTGCCTGTAGGCAAGTACAAAATCATGCCAGACTTTTTCCATTTGTTCAACATCAACTTCGAGCTGCATCGTATCTATTGGAAGACCATTTTCATACACTGGGTATACATTTCCAAAACGGTCATATTGCTGGACGAATGGTTGAACAAAACCACCAATATGGGAGAGGACAAATACCCCCTCCTCGCCATCATTGACTGGTTTGATGAGGGGATGGTATGGAGGGTTGAACGCCAGCATGATGGAATCACCGAGCATCTGATGATGCCTGTTAAATCTTAGTAAAAGTTCAAGCTCATTTCCCGGATCACGATCTCGAAATTGCAACCAATAGCCATCGTTTACGGGTGAAGTGCGAAAATCAGTGATTGAGCCCTCCATAAGCGAATCACTACCAAAACCACCCCCTTCAGGGAAGCCAAAACGACTGAACCTTTCAGCGAACAGCCTGAACTCCAAACCACTCCAATGTAAAATGCTGTATCCATCGTTTAAAGACTCATAGACTGGACTCATCACCCTGCCATAATGGAACGGCCATCCTTCCGGTATCTCTGATGGGAAACCGTTGGAATCAAGGTTTAAGTATCTGAGCGAGCTCGAACGTGCAGACCAGACAACCTGACCGATCGCCAAGTACCCATCCTGGATTTTAACAATCCCTATGGGAATAGCTGAGCGCGCTTCTGAGATATTGAAAACAGTATACTCCTCGTGGTCACCATCAGATTGAATTCGTGAAAGAAAAACCTCAGGATTTACCGTTCCCAGCAAGAGAATTAGCCCACCATCTCCATCAGATATCATGCTCTGCGTGTAAAGAACATCCTCAATGATCACCTCTTCCCATTGAACTTCCAGAGATTCATTAAAACGCTGAACACATTTTGGTGATCCGGGTAAGTCACTGTCAGTAGTGCTGACAATTAGACCATTATTTCCATCTGCGACTAAATCAAAAGCACCTTCATCGGGGCACCAGCCAAAACCCGGAAGCGGAACACCATTAGACGTTAGGAGTGGGAATCCATCGGCTGAAATTTGCTGAACATATAAGTCACCGCCAAAACGTTCTGGTTCATTTCGATTATCCATCCAGACTATCCAAAGAATTTCACCCGACTGCACTATCTTTGCACTTTCAACCTGCCCCGCCGGATCCTCTTCTCCAGTGAGACGGACATTAAGCGCATCCCACCCCCAGGGAACACCCCATACCGAGTAGGATCCAACTAAAAGGAGAATCATTGTAAAAGTTGAGAATTTCAGCAACTTTTTCATGGGATCGTGCAATTTTTGCAATTGGGGTGAAGAATGCATGAATATGTACTCGTTACCAGTTCAATCGGCTCTGGAAGATTTTTAGATTTTTCCAGCATCAAACTCAGTTTTATTCTGACTTTATCAATTTATATTCAGTATTATCAAATATTTAGTTTTGAATGATCTTTTCTTGAACTTGCCTGAATTTTGCAAAAACAAAATTTTTTATTTGGCGCCTCAAATTGAACCGCAATGTGTACGCCAAAGCGATTCTTGAACGATTCCAATTGAGAATCATTCCTGCGAATTATAAGACTGACCAGCGGTTTAGAATTTCATCGATTGAGGAAGTTGCTTTTTTACATACAGCTTCAAACAATCGCTGGGCTTTATCGGGATCAAAATCAGGGTAGCCCTTTTCCTCCTCCATCATGATTATAGGGTATGGTCCGGGATAAGCGTTTACGGCGTTGTTCAGTGCACCCGCATCCTCCTTTTTCCAAAGTCCCTCAGGTGCCGCATCTGGTTCAATCGCCACTACCATTCCAGTTTCACCAGCCCCAGAGTGTCCGCCAGGACCTCCATATAGTTCCAAGGTCAAATCATCCGGTTCAAAATACCAATCATAAACTAACGCACGCATATCATGCATCGCATGAAGAGTATATGCAGCATCCTTAAGTACACCAGTATTGCCAGCATGGCCATTGATCATGATCAATTCGCGGAACCCAGACTTGAAAAGCTCCTCACCCACATTCAGGATCAACGAATTGTAAATATCCGGTTTTAGCCCGATTGAACCTGGATACCGTTGCAGACTACGCAGCACTCCCACGGGAATTGTTGGAGCGATCAGAGCATGTAACTTGGGGGCTATTTTTTCCGCAATACCGACGGGAATAATTGTATCTGTCCCAAGACCTATAGAGCCATGAGCCTCTGTTGCGCCACAGGGTAAAATAATGCGAGTCCATCCTGATTGGATCAGCTCCTTCACCTCGTTGGTGAGAAGATGCTCAAGTTTATACGTTCTGGGATTCATAGAGTATCACGTAATTTTGTGTTTTGATGATTTACTTAAATGTAATGTATTAGTGATCTTTGCTTTGACACAAGCGAAATTTTAGATTTTTCAAGAGGGAATACTTGACGTGAAAACAGGAAAAGTAAAAAACGACTCACACAGTCTGTATGAGTCGTAGCAAGGGTTCTTCTTTAGGTAAGAAGAATTTGAACTGGAGCGCAGTTCCAGTACATAGCCCTGAATCGCAAGATTCGCTCCAATTCTATGCCGATATTTAAGCCTTTTATTATTAGATACTTATAGCTCAAGGAGAAATTTGGTATCTGCTTTCACAGCATAATTTGCCGATAAAATTTTTCCGCAGAAGTATTTTGTTCCCCCTCGCACTACATAACGAAATCCTTTGCTTAGAATTGCGGTTGTTTATTATCACTCACCAATGGTATTTCATTACACCCTCTTTATCTGTGATATGGAAGAGAGTTGTACTACTTCTGATTGCCTTTTTTGACTGTATACCGTAGCTTTAGATGGTAAACCATCACCTGCAATTTGTTGATACGAGGAATTCTCATGGACATTCGACAGTTGGAAGAGTGGGTACAGTCATTTAGTGAAAAGGAAGAAATATTCCCCGGCAACTGGAATGATCTTCCTGAGCAATTACGTGAACAGCTTGACAGCTTCGCTCGCGAAGAAGCTGAGAAACGTGCTGATGAATTTGTGAGACGAGGCTGGATCAACATTCCTGACGATCTGGTCTCAGAAAAATTCATCTCCGCAATGAGCGAAGTTTGGGTTTTACCAGTCAGTCAGGTTGTTGATCTCGCAGAAACATACATCGACAATCTCCCTTCACCTGTTGGAAAAGAATTTGAACGTACTCTTGCACGATTATTTCGACGCAGGGAGGTCGATTCATTCTCTGAGTTAAAATTACAGCTTGAAGAGTTCAATACACCAGAGTTTTTCAAGGATATTGTTGACCGACTCAAAATTGAACCATCAGAGCTGATGAACTATTCTCAACTGCTTAAAGAATTTGAAAATGAGTATGATAATTACCTGCTCGAAGCTGGCGAGGATGCAGTCGAGGAACTTCTTACGCACATAGACCGAAATGATAACGAATCATATCACATTGCAGATATGAAAGATATTCTCTCCATGCGTGGCGCAAAAGGGGCTGTAGATGCTTTGAGTACAGAAGAGGAACTTGGTCTAGAAGATGCAAACGTACAGGAAATTGCTAGAATCTTCAAACGATTTAATCTGCTGATGCATCGTTCTGATGGTTTGAAAGTAAGCCCCTCCCACCCGAATACGGAGCAGGATGACCATGAAGAGGAAATAGCTGAAAAATCTCTTAGTGGAAGCGAAATATCTACTCCTGAGAGTGAAACCCTTGAACCTGAAAAAATTTCCGATGATGCTGATCAGGGAAGTCCCACATTTTCATCTGATGAAGTTGAAGAGAGGAAATCCGGTTTCACTTTTGCTGAGGATGATGAGGAAGCCGATCAAATAGAAGAGCCAACTGACTCAGAGGATGCTTCTGAAGAAACGGACGTTACTGATGATGATGTCGGATTCGATGAATTACTTGAGGACGAAGAAGACGATGACCCGATCACTACTGATGACTATGAGTTTGATCGTTTTGCCCCTTTGAGACGAGGTGGTTTACGCGACCGTCTGGTTCAATTGATGTTTCACAATAATAAGGATTCGATAGATATATTTCTCGCGAAATTATCCGGTTCTCCCGACTGGGATAATGCTGAGAAATTCATCGTTCGTGAACTTGAGCAACAGGAAATTGCACCAGAAACGATTGAAGCGCGTCAGATTATGTTGATATTGAAAAAATGTTTCCATGGTGAGTTGCAAAACCCGCAGTAAACCGATATCATGGAGGTTGCTCGAGTAATCCTGCTTGACTCGAAATTCGGGTAAAGCTATATTTCGCACCTGTTGATAGAGCCTGACCGCCGGGGTGGTGGAATTGGTAGACGCGCTGGTTTCAGGGACCAGTGTCCCTCGGGACGTGGGAGTTCGAGTCTCCCCCTCGGCACATTATCAGACCTTCAGGAATACCTGGAGGTTTTTTTATTCATGCAAAAATTAAAGACACTATTAAATATGAATGATACCTTACTTTCACCTGGAAAACGTACCGGTTTTTACAACGCCCATATCGTGGAGCGCATTGATTTATCGTCGCGTCACCTTTTATTGCGGGTTGCATTCGACAAAGGAAAACTACTGGATTTCATCCCGGGACAGTTTATAAACCTCGGGATTCAAGTTAAAAAGAGTGAACCGGAGGCAACTTTTCTAAGCAGTTTACCTGGTCAACCACAGGATATTCTCCGTCGGGCGTACTCGATAGCGTCGAGTATCCGTGAGATGAACTACTATGAATTTTACTTAAATGTTGTTCCTCATGGTATGCTCACCCCCACACTCTTTCGTCTCGACCCGGGTGACGCTGTCTGGATGGAGCCACAAATTCGGGGGCGATTTACACTGGGATCGGTAGCACCAACTGATCATGTAGTCGCGGTTGCTACGGGTACTGGAGTTGCGCCCTTTGTCTCGATGTTGCGTTCATACAATGAACCTCTCCCCTGGAAATCATTTACACTGGTATATGGTGCCCGAAAACTCGTGGAACTGGGATATAACGATGAGCTTGGTTTGCTTGAAAAAAACAGAGCTTCCTTTAATTACTTAAGATGCCTCTCAAGAGAGTCTCTGACTTCGAGCCAGTTTAGTCACGGCTGGGTACAGGACTTTTTCAGGGAAAATGCCTTTCACGAATCAACAGGAATCGCACTTTCCCCGGATAATACACATGTTTTTCTCTGCGGAAACGCTGATATGATTCGTGAGGTTCGAGAGCTTCTGGTACCGTTTGGGTTCGAGAAACGCCCTGATGACGAAGAGTCACGTATTCACTCGGAGATTTATTTTTAGCTTCCAAACAATGAAGAATGTAATGGATTCAATTGGACTAATCGTGTCATTTACGCGTGAGACTAGCTCTTCAATCCCTGATCTAAACTTTTTCTGATCCATTTCCTCCTATCATCCTCTCGAAAAAGGAGAGTCCAATTCAGTCAAATGTGTTTGAAGAAATTGGCGTAAAACCTTGAAGATTGGGGAAGTATCCGTTATCTTCAGGATTGAGTGACTTGCATCACCGCACGGTTGTCCTCAAACAATAATTCCGCACTCTCTTTAGTTATAGGAAGGCACTATGAAACGGTCTTTGTTAGTAGTGTTCACGCTGGCTTTGATTTTTGTAATCCCCTTCAATTCTGCAATGTGTGCTACGCATACCTTGAATATGTTCACGTTGAATCCGCTCACACAGCCACAATCCACACTTTTTCGAGTCGGTATCGATATCTCCTCTTCACAGATTATTCATTCCAGCCGACCTTGGTTGGCTCAGGATAATCCGGGAGCAGCGAGCGGCGACACGATGGATGAGATGGAGGAAGAGCCATTTACAACGATCACACTCTCCGGTATTCACATGGGGACAGATCCGGGGACGGTCAAATATTTCAGCGATGAAAAGTGGAAATACGTCAAGCTGGAAGAGGCACCTTTGGAAATGGGCGCTCCCTCCCTTGAAGATGAATCTGTTCAAAACCTATATGATTATCCTCTATTTGAATATCGTATGCTGACTTTCAAGGCGAAACTTCCTGGCTATGCACCCATAGAAGAGAAAATTGCCATCACACCTGGTGAAGTGCGAAAAATCAGTTTCAGTGTTGGTCCTGATGATCTTGAGCAGGTGCCCATCTGGCAAGCAGTGCTCTTGCCTGGGATCAAACAGCGATTCGTCGGATATGAAAAACGTGGCTGGGTATTTACAGCAGCCCAAGTCGCATCGATTGTTTTCGGGGCTTATGCCTATATGGATTACCGCGACAAATATGACACATTTGAATCCGCACAGGATGAGTACAATAGTGCAGTTGGTCAGAGTGACCTTACCAGAACAAAAAGAAATCTGGAAAGCACACACTCAGACATGGTTTCAGCCGGTCAGATGGCAGATATCGGATTTTATACTATTGGTGCGGTTTATACGTTGAATTTTATGGATATAACTATTGGTGTTGGTGGACGTGACCGTTTCATGCCTGATCAACTTCCTACCCACTAAAGGAATGGAGACTTATCGATGAAGAATCGCAGTTATGCAATTCATTTGATATTATTGATTCTCGCAATCTTTGCGACAGTTCTCTTCATTTCCTGTACGGACAAACCGGATGTGGAATGGAGAAACCCGCTGGACCCTGAGAATCCAGATACTCACGGCGACCCCTACGAGCTTTCTGTTCAAATTGGTAGTGGTGGTATTGAACTGAACTGGGCACATGTCAGCCAGGTTCCAGTTGCTGGATATAATATCTACCGCAATGTAAATGAGGCTGGCTTTTCACTCCTCGATGATGTTGGAGTTGTAAACTCATTCGTGGATACTGATGTCGAAAATGGCAAGCGCTACCAGTATTACATCGCCGCATTTAACGCTGCCAGCGAGGAATCTGACATCTCGAATGTCGCCTCTATATTGATCAATAACCATCCTTACCTGGTCATCGAAGGGGAAAATGTTACCGAAACTGCCGCACGTATGGTTGATCTGACGATTATTGCGTACGGTGCCACTGAAATGTTGCTCTCAAATAATGCAGACTTTTCAGACGCGACGTGGGAAGCCTACCAAACCTTGAAAACGTGGGAGTTGGCAACTGGAGCAGGCACCAAGACGGTTTACATGCAGGTAAAGTACGATACGAATGATGAATCTGAGACTATCACAGACGATATCGAAGCATCGCTGACCAATGGTACGATTATCATTAATAACAATGACCAGTTTACGGATACGAAAGATGTACAAATAGTAGTGAACGGTGTTGGGGTGGACAGCATCGCTATTTCAAATGATCCAATTACACCTGGAAACGAAAACTGGGTACCATTTACCAATAATATGCCATGGGAGCTCGCTCTTGGTGAAGGTACCAAGACTGTTCATGTAGAATTCATGAACAATTTCCTTGTTCAAACCAGCGCAAGCGACCTGATCGATCCACTTCCACTCGATCCTTCAGTTGTAATTGAAGGCGGAGCAGGTAATATTGCTTCACGGTTCTGCACACTCACCATTGGAGCCAGTGGTGCGACTGAGATGGAAATTTCCAATACAGCATTTACTGCAACGGCAAATGGAGAGATACCGGACAGGTCAAAGTCAACAAAATCGTCTGGTGGTAAATCGAGTCAGTCAACAAAATCAACTTCGAAAATATCAACCGTCAAATCGTCTCCAGATGAAGATCGAGCAAATACTCAAGATGAACAAAGAACTGAACTGGATGATTCCGAAGCGTGGGAACCTTTCAGCACGACTCGTGCCTGGGAGCTTGCTACTGGGGATCAGCCACAGAAAAATGTATTTGTTCGAGTACGTAATGATTTCGGAATCATTCGCGAGGCAACCGATCTCATCACCCCCCTCTATCCCGAAAATTACTCCTTTGTAATTGATCAACCAGATACAACTGCAAGCAACATAATAACTATGGTATTCACTGGAAATTATATCGATAGCGTGCAGATCGCTCAACAATCTGATATGCAAGGCGGTATATGGGCGGAATTTGGTGATACTGTCTATTACGATATCGCTGCCAATCAGGTTGTCGATGGTGCTCCAGCTTTAACAACACCTCTCGCAAAGGATTCACGAACAGTTAAGAATAGTAACACAGAGTTGGACGAGGCTTATTCCATATTTGTACGATTCAAGAACAGCTTTGAAGTATTGAGCGATATCCTCGAGGATGAGGTAACTGTTGAGATTGATGGCACCATAGAGATCAATCGTGGTAATCAGTTTGCTGAAACCCGTTTTGTCTCCCTGGAAATCCGATCCGATGATGCTGAAGAGATGGCGTTGTCAAACAGTGAGCAGGAGTTGATCGATACTCCTCAGTGGCGTGCATACAGTGCCACTGTACACAATTATGAGCTTGAAACTGGTACAGGCATAAAAACAGTATTTGTACGATTAAGAAATTCCAGTGGTGCAGTCTCAAGCATCTATTCCGATGATATTGAACCGAGGATTCCTACAGGATCATTACGTATAAACAACAATGCTCAAACCACATTGGTCAGAGATGTAACTCTCAATGTAACCGCCCCTGGGATGAACATTGAGACTATTTTCGCTGAAGACAGTCTGTTTACGAATGAAACTTATCAACCGTTTGTTGCTAATGTTGATTTTCAGCTTTCAGTTGGCGAGGGGACTAAAACTGTATACGGTAAAGTTCGCAATGACTTCATGATCGAGAGCCCACTGTTTTCTGCGAACATCAACCCACAACCTATCGAACCGTATGTACGCATTCTGACGAACTTTGTCTGGGTGAATACTCCCGATGTAGTTGTTTCTGTTCGAGATGTTGAAGCCCTCGAGGTAATGCTATTCAACGAGGGTGATTCTACCGACAACTGGATGACCTTCCCACCCAGTGAGCAGATCAATTTCCAGCTCACCGGTGGTGACGACGCTGAAAAGATCGTAAAAGCCTATTTCCGACATGAATTTTTCACTTCAGAAGCTGCGTTGGATACAATTGGGCTCGACAGTCAGACCTCTATTCAGGACTTTTCCTGGACTACTGACGCTCAAGATACTGTCCGTGCAGGTGCAGAACTAAGCTTTGATCTGCAAATTGCGGATGACCCAATTGGTCCCGAAGTTAATGGAACTGCAACTGTCACTGTTGTGGGTATGGTTAGTAATCTACCATTGCAGGATATGGGCGGTGGAAATTATACTGCGTCAGTAACTGTAACCGATGAGATGCAGGCAGTTCAAAATGCGCCAGTTATTGCACGATTTACTGATCGTGCGGGGAATGTCGCTGTCCCGGATACGGCAGATGGCGAGATCACGTTCTATGTTCCTCCGGGTGCCGAGAGTTTCTTTGGACTCGGTGATACCGGGCTTGAAATGGCAATGATCTGGATAGCACCGGGCGAATTTGATATGGGAACATCGGGCAACGAGCCCTTCCAACGATTAAACGAATCACCGCAGCATCATGTTACTGTTGATGAAGGGTACTGGATGGGTAAATTTGAGGTCACCCAGGAACAATGGGAAGCCGTCGTTGGCAACAATCCTTCATTCTTTGATGATGATCCAAACAAACCTGTTGAACAGATATCATTCACGATGATACAAAATCAGTTCATTTCGGTGCTGAACAGCTTTGAAGACGGTGATCCCTGGCGATTGCCCAGCGAGGCTGAATGGGAGTTTGCAGCACGTGCGGGTACACAAACCTGGTATTACTGGGGTGATGATACGCTAACTGCAATAGACGACAATGCGTGGTATGTCTCCAACTCCAACACTTCAACTCATATTGTCGGCGGAAAAAATGCCAATCCCTGGGGTTTGCATGATATACATGGTAATGTGAATGAGTGGTGTGAAGATTGGTATCACGATACATACACCAACGCACCTGCCGATGGAAATCCGTGGTTGGACCCGATTGGAACAGATCGTATCGCACGTGGTGGCAATTGGAACAGTAGAGCACCCTATTGCAGGGCAGCGACACGGAATCATTTCACACCAGATTTTACCGCACATTTCCTGGGAGTACGATTGGTCAGGGATGGTGATTAATTCGTACTATAGATTTCAAGATTCTCCATGGTGCACGAAAACGTCAGGCAGTTGCCTGGCGTTTTTTTTGTATAGAGGAGAATATATTTAAACTTATTGAAAATCATGGAAGTTATATGCCTCGATTTCATATATTTTTTAAGGATCAAGTGGTAACTATCTTTTCGGAGGGGACAATGAAGAATTACCTAAAAGACGTCGCAGTCGGTTTTATTGTAGTATTCATCACGACAATTCCCACATTTGCCAACATTAACAAGGTCGATGAAGTCCTTGCTGCAGACAAGATCAGGTTCGGTGAATGGACTACCATGATTACCGGGATCAGAGTCCCTGCTGTTGATTTGAAATGGGGCAAGGAGGCTAAAAAACTAGCCACTCAAATGTTGGCAGGGAAAAGCGTTAAAATGTTTACCCTGACGACAGATGGCATGACTTCTGGTATTGTAAGGAATGCGCAAGGCTATCCTTGCGCGACTTTACTGTGTGGCGAGAAAATGGATCTGGATTACGCTGTTTTGCTCCTCGAACGTGGACTGGCAAGGGTGGATGAGAAGACACTTCAGAAGGATCAGGAAAACTACAGGGAAGTCGAGAAAATCGCAAGGGAGAAAAAGGTCGGGATCTGGTCAAATGAATGAATATCTGTTTAAACAGGGTATTAATACTCGTAAAAATTGGAGCATGTTTCAGCCCGCTTCTTGAACGCCGCTACCGGACGTTTGGATTGATTCAAGAATCTTATGGTAGTTTATTATTTTGTGTTTTTCTTGTTGATTTTCCAAATAATCCAAAACTTTTAAACGTGCTTTTTAGTTAAAATGGCCATTCTATTACTGCTTTGCCATTTCAGAGTCTACTTGCCGACGAGTGGTCTGATGTAGGCCAACTTACGGCTTGCATCAGCTTTAATACTTTTTCTTCGTAAGTTAATCAAGAATACCCAAATACTGACGAGGGGGATTGAAAGGGGGCGTGTCGGTCACCCTTTCATAGCAGAAAGAGGTGTGACCAACCAATAGGCTGAAAAACAATCAGTCACGGTCCAATGTCACAATCAGCCATAGATAATCATCTATGAGGTGACATATTCGATCGAAATGGTCTATCAATTTAATTTCGGTTTGTGAACGGTTGAAGCTGGATTAACTCAAGGTTTTAAAGACCATCAAATAAACCATCTAAACTTTGGACAATTCCAAAGCCAGAAAAGAATATGCCACTCAAGCGGGTGGCACTCCTTTTAATTCCACCCAAACTGACTAAGTCAATCTAACCAGTCTGTTATGAACAACACATTTCAACATCTTCGGATGTTGTGGAACAGAGTTAGAGAAGTTTCTCAAGTCGGCTGAATTGTTGCTGACTTCCTGGCAGCTCTCATGCGTTGATCCCGTGAACGAGTGTATAACCAATAAGCGACCATGATGATCACTTCCAAGATAAAGAATGCGGCAATCATTGGTGGCACTCCAACAGCCTCACCCTGCGCATAACTGTGCAAACCCGCCAGGTAATAATTCACGCCATAATAGGTGATCAACATCAGTAGAAAACCTGCCAGGGAGGCGATGGCAATACCTCGTTGCTTCAACCAGCCTGTTGATGTTGCATGTATCAGGGCGAGATAGAAAAACCAGGTGATGAGTGCCCAGGTCTCCTTGGGGTCCCAGCCCCAGTAACGCCCCCATGCAGATTGCGCCCAGACTGATCCGAGAATAATCCCAACGACGAGAAACAGCACCGCGAACTGAAACATTCTATAGATCGCCTGTGAAATACCCGCCAGAGTTGAACGATCCTGAGGCTTGAACAGATCGTACCCGATCCAGACATGCCCTGCCCCCATTGCAAGGGTACAGGCGGCATAACCGAGAAGAATAATGATTACATGAATATTCAGCCAGATAGATTGTAACGCCGGAACCAACGGATTAATTGCAGGGTCTAAAGAAACATGGCTGGTGATCAGCAGACTGAAGAAACCGATCAAAGCTGCCGCTGGCATGAGAAACCTTCTACCATACCCCTTCAGTGGCATGAGTCCGAACAACATCACTCCCCAGGCTGCAGTTGTAATCGACTCGTACATATTCGACCAGGGCGCACGTCCTCCTATCCAGAAACGCATGAGAAGTGCGAAGGTGTGCAGCAGGAAACCACCGATAAATAGACCATAGGTCGCCGGTTCAAGTTTTTTCAGCTTCATGGCGGCAGTAAACATCATCAATGCAAATGCCAGAACATACAATAGTTTTGCCCAGAAAAAGGGTTTGAAACTGTTGTAAGTAACCTCAGCACTGATTCTTTTCGCCGGAATGGCACTACTCCCCATATTGCGAATCTGTTCGTCTAAAACTTTCACAGATTTTGCAAAGATATCCCAATCCATGTTCTTGTAGGAGAGAATCATCCCTGAATAGGCGATACGTATACCCGCAGTCATCTCGCTGGAATCTTGAGCAATGGTCGCGATACTGATCCAGCTTCCATTATCATCACCGTGAATGGGAACCATGGTAAAACTTTCAGCTGTCAACACAGACTGAAATTCACCTACACGGTTGAGTAAATCCACTGATTTTTGTTCGACAATGGTACGTTCCCCACCCTGTTGCTGTACCTCCATGGCTTGCATTGAAAGTCGTTGCAGAGCATTATTCTGCATTAACTCCTGCATGGAAAAATATTTACGTCCCGCTTCAAGATTGATCGCCTCTCGTAACGGTTCGTAATCGACAGGAAGCAGCTCGGTCTCATAAGCTTTTGCCGGGTTAGATGCCCAATCCAAAAGGGTGAGAGCAGGCTCTTGACCTTTCCAGTGGTGCTCGTTTGTTACAGCACGGACTGTTTCCCTTGCGAATGAATCAAACGGTTTTACCCTGCCACCATTTTGGATTGGAAGCGACTTCAGCAACCTTAGAGCACTGCCTTCAGGTGATCCAGCTTTGCTCTCCTGTGCAAAGGTGTTGAATGCGGAAAAAAAGACTATTGAAAGGAGAAGTATATAGTATTTTCGAATCATGCTGTTTGCACCGATTGTTTGGTAACTCGTTTGGGGGCAGGCGGAAATTTTCGTTTCAGAATGGGCTTTATAAACACAATGATCATGATCCCCACTGAAAGGACAATAAAACCGAAAAAGACCGCTGGTGTTCCCGGATTCTTAAGGACTGAGAGGACTGTGCTGGTTCTATCCCCTACCATGTAGCTTTGCTGCGCAATAACAAAACCGTTATACTTCAAGGGGTGGTTAACCTTAATGTCGTGTTCTACGGCTCTGGAATTCTCAATATCTTCTACCCTGATATGGGATGTAAAATCACTAGCCATCTGTGTTCCGGGATACTTTTCGACCTTAAATTGATCCAGTGATATCTCAAAGCCAAGTGGAACAGCCCACATTTGTGGACGTCCATCCACCTTGTGCTCCATGACGTAATAATCAGTGGTGCCACCTTCAGGGAGTACGATTGTACCCTCTTGCTCCAACCTTCTACCATAAATAGAGCTGAACAGGATCATGAGGACACCAACATGGGTCAATAACCAACCCGCTTGATGAGGTTTATAGGGATATCGTTTGATTGTACAGGTGATTTGATTGATTGCGAGTAGCAGAATC
The DNA here is from genome assembly GCA_019912845.1 of bacterium. Lineage (GTDB taxonomy): Bacteria > Electryoneota > Electryoneia > Electryoneales > Electryoneaceae > JAIOHU01. The sequence goes on along the minus strand of JAIOHU010000045.1, from coordinate 393 downwards.
AACCCATCCATAAAAGGTGAGCGATAAATGATTGCTATTGCTGCGGTATTACCTTGTGTCGTTTCAACATAAGTACCCAACACTAATAAAATCGTGATTCCAAGGAGCAAATAAAGTGTCAGTTTAACTGAGGTAATAAATGCCCATAATCTATCTGAAAAAGTCATTACGCGTTCCTGATCAAATCGCTGTATCGAGTTTGCAGCTTATGGTATCTTCTTAAATGAAATTAGTTCCACCCAGTCAGCTCTTTTGTAAAGTGCATCGGTTGTTGCCGTAGGTTGCGAGTAGAACTAATCTATTGAAAGTTAAGGCAACCTAACATTCGTCGGGTAGTTTAAAGCCTTCTTTCTCTCCGAGTCAAACTGATCGACCTTATCGATGAGAGGGTTC
>JAIOHU010000044.1 GCA_019912845.1 bacterium | reverse complement strand
TATTTGTATTTACTGGATTCCGCCAAATCATACTACTAGATGGCCCGATGCTCTGCATCGGGTTTAATTCACAGACCGGAAAACGAATCATCTAATCCTAAGTGTGAGTGCGAAAGTTATCTCTAATAACGATCTAAATTATGAAATTATTGAATTATGTTTAGGTCAAAATGCTTCTACATATTTGTATTTACTGGATTCCGCCAAATCATACTACTAGATGGCCCGATGCTCTGCATCGGGTTTAATTCACAGACCGGAAAACGAATCATCTAATCCTAAGTGTGAGTGCGAAAGTTATCTCTAATAACGATCTATATTATGAAGTTATTGGATAATTATTCGCCAATATGCTTCTACGTATTTGTATTTACTGGATGATAAGCTTTCGACCCCAGTCATTCCGAAAACGAAAAATTCAGGTATTTCTTAAAATTGCGTACATATTGGATTTCTAGCATCAATAACAACAACAGCATCCTGGATGCTCAACCTGCGATCGGGTTCTTTGAATCCAGCTAAAAGCATGCTGGAATGACGCGATCGTTCAAGATTTTAGAGAATCCCAACAAATCCAAATCTAAGCCTCAATTCAGGTCACTTAATTTCCAAGTAGCTTGTCCAGTTGTGCTTTCATATCGTTTACCTGGGATTGAAGATCACTAAACCTCTCCTGTAAATCCAGGATTTCAGAGATATCGGAAGCGTCAATAAAGGCACCTGTAATACGATTGGTATTATCGACAATCGGCTCGATGCGTACTCGAAAGACCAAAGGCGTAGCTCCAATACGTGCAACACGCCATGTAAACTTCACTGTTTTCCCATGGAGAACGGCATCACGTGCATGATCGCCGAGAACTGCAGCCTTGGCATCCTTAAATGCTTCTTTTGCAGATTTCCCAAGAATATCACGTTCGGCCAGCTTTAACAGTTCCAATCCACGCTTGCTGATCTCGCTGAATCTACCTTCCGAATCAATCACAGCGAGCAGATTTGTGCTGCTCTTCATGGATGCTTGATGACGTGACCGTATTTCCATCAATCTACTCTCAGACTGACGCAGATTAATCACTTCTTTCTTCAAATGTTGATAATCTTCCCAGAAATTTTGATCAATGTCGGGCATATTAACCTCAAAATTACAACAAATTCCGTTTTTTGGCGTACGCTTCAAGTGAGTCACGAAATTCGGGATGTGCAATAGAAATCAATAGTTTCGCACGTTCACGGAAAGTTTTACCGTGTAAATTTACAGCTCCATATTCCGTGACTACCCAGTGTACATCAGCACGTGATGTGACCACTCCTGCACCGGGTTTAAGTTCCGGAACGATGCGACTGAAATCTGTCCCTCTTGCTGTTGATGGTAGCGCAATTATGGGCTTACCACCTTCGCTACGTGCTGCGCCACGGATAAAGTCCACCTGTCCACCAAAGCCGGAATAGAGACGTGGACCAATGCTGTCCGCACAAACCTGTCCCGTGAGATCTACCTCAATGGCAGAGTTGATCGCAACCATTTTTTTGTGTTGCGCGATCACGTAAACATCATTCACATACTCAGTAGGACGAAATTCAATAATTGGATTGTTGTCGATGAAATCATAAGTGGTACGTGTTCCCAGCACAAACCCGGCAACCATCTTCCCTTGATGTAAGGTCTTTTTCTCGTTGTTGATAACACCCTCTTCGACAAGTTCAACAACACCGTCGGAGAACATTTCTGTATGGATACCAAGATCACGTTTTTCACGTAAATGATGAAGCACTGCATCTGGAATGGTGCCGATTCCCATCTGCAAAGTTGATCCATCTTCGATCAATTCGACGATGTTTTCGCCGATTTTCATGGGAACATGAGTTGTCGGATCATCAGGATTGAATACAAACTGAGCCATCTCGAGAATATCTGCTTCATGCTCAACGATATGATGTATTTTATTGACGTGGATGAAGCTGTCCCCAAGCGCACGTGGCATATTCGGATTTACCTGTGCAACAACAATTTTGGCGTTCTCGGCAGCAGCTTTGGTGATCTCAACACCGACACCGTAACTGCAAAAGCCATGTTCATCTGGAGGACTTACATGGATCAGTGCAACATCAACCGGCAGTATCTTTTTTCGGAACAATGATGGAACTTCGGCAAGGAAGATACTCATGGCATCCGCTCGTCCCTCATTGACCGCTGATCGAACATTATGTCCAATAAATAGAGCACGAACACGGAAGGATTTCTGCATTTCGGGTTCCGCATAGGGAGCAGCACCCATCGTCAGGATATGAACAACCTCTACGCCTTCCAGTTCCTCCGAACGTCTGACCATCGCCTCGATTAGTGTTTCAGGAACAGCGCAGCCAGGATGGATATACACGCGCTGTCCGCTTTGTATCACCTGAACAGCTTCGTCCGCTGTGCAACGTTTGCTTTGATAGCGTTCAAGCCACCTCATCGAAGCACCTCCTCAATCGTTCGCCATTGAGTATGAAATGTACGAGCAACATTCTCACGAGTGACTTCACCTTCATACAAATTTAAGCCAGTGCAGTAGACGGGATTATCGCGCAGCATCCGTTTCATCCCTTTACGGTAGATTTCCTTCAGCAAAGGTAGAACTTGATTTTGAAATGCACGTGTTGAAGTTCGTGGTACATTTGAGGGCATATTCGGGACACAATAGTGAATTACATTCTCTTCAACAAAGGTCGGATTGGATATTGTCGTTGGACGACTGGTTTCAACCGACCCACCTTGATCGATGGCAACATCCACAATAACACTGCGTGGTTTCATTGATTTCACCATCTCACGTGTTACCACATGCGGTGTCGGAGTATCTTCATTCAATACCGCAGTGATCAAGACATCGACATATTTGCAGAGTTTCTCGATATTCTGTTCGTTTATGATGGCTGTTTGCAGTCGACGTCCAAAGTGCTGGATGGCGTCTCGGAGTGGATTCACCTTCTGGTCAACCAGGATAACATGCGCTCCAACATCCAATGCTTTCTCCGCTGCAGTTGTACCAACAACACCCGCTCCGACTATGCCTACACTTGCAGGAGGTACACCAGGCACTCCACCCATCAACACACCACGTCCACCGGCATCGGCTGTCAGATATTGAGCGGCGACATGAACAGCAAGCGCACCTGCGATCTCGCCCATTACACGTCTGACCGGATGAACGCCATCAGGTTTCTGGATGTTTTCGAGGGCAATGGCGGTGATATCACGTTCCCGAAGATTTTCAAACATCTCTTTACGAGCGAGTGCGAGTTGCAAAAAACTGATGAGCATCTGGTCGTCCCGCATCATTTCGCTCTCCTCCAAAGTTGGAGCGAGCACTTTTACAAGGATATCAGATCGTCCAAAGACTTCATCTGCATTATAAACTACTGCACCACCACACTCCTCGAATTCAGCATCAGACCAGCCGGCAGGTTCACCAGCATCATGTTCAACGTAAACAGTCGCGCCAAGCTCAGAGAGTGCTCTTACGCCCGAAGGACTGAGGGCAACTCGTCGCTCATCAACAAAACGTTCACGTGGGATCCCGAAGTTCATTTGATTCCCTTCCAGATTTTATATTCCAAATCATTTTGCGAATATACAATGATGCCAGAGAGCGAACAATTGAGTCCTCTCCTTCGGGTGGGTGGGGAGTTGTTACCAATGGGTAAGACTGTAAGAGTGATAGAGTAATTCAATGCTGAAGGATATTACTTCAGCTTGACAGTTCAAATCCAGCCTTCATTTATGAATAAGCTGTCTTCACAAACGGTTTAACGGGATTTTGATTGATGACTAAAATGTGCTCAAGTGGTGAATTCCACTTTCCTTGATATTTTGTGCAAAATATCTCATTTTACATAGCGTTATGATAATGTGAAAAGATTCATATGACAACCAGGCAAAAACCATGAGTTTATGGCGTATTGGTTCCATTATAGTCCCGCTGCTGCTGTTTATCGGTTGTGCGTCTACTCGCCAGAGCACTTCTGAAAATCCTCAGGATTCAGTTTATGTTTTTCCTGACACCGCAATAGTTGAAAAAGACCCTGTCCCGGATTTGGATCAACTTACCCTTCCCGGCGAAGCATTGCCGGAGAGCAGCCTGGAGATGGCGTATAATCTTGATGATCAAGCTCCACGTGCCAAACAACCGCATCCGTTGAAGTACAAACCTTCAGATGGTCCACTTGATGCTGGCGATGACCCTGTAAAACTTGCGCAGGGATGGCGGATTGAAATCGCTCGTGCCAGTTCGGAGGCAAAAGCCAGGGCAATCGCGGAACAGGCAGACAGTCGGACTAGTGAAAATATTCATATCACCTGGGAGGGGAAATACTATTATGTACGTCTCGGTGATTATGTCGATTTTGATGATGCCGACAAAGTATTACGGCGGCTCCGTAAGGCGAGCTATCCGACCGCACGGGTTGTCAGTACAAAGGTGAAAGCTACTGATACCAAGAGCCCCATGAACTCCCCTCATAAGCTGAAACAGGTGGCGGGATTTCGCATCCAATTGATGAGCCTCTCTTCAGAGTCCAGTGCGGAAGCTGAAGCAAAACGTGCCTCTGGGTTATTGAATATGCCGGTTTATGTGGAAATGGCAAATGGAGCATTTAAAGTCAGAGCCGGTGATTTTATTAACCATGACGATGCGAAGAGTAAACTTTCATCGGTTCATGGTGCCGGGTTTGAGGGGGCATGGGTTGTGGAAACTTCTGTAAACATCAGGTAGAATAGAACTTAGACATTTAATACATTTTACATAGTGAACGGGTAGAAATATGAAGAAAACAGCCTGGTTGATGTTTACAATACTCCTCATCTTCCTGCTACCCCTCTCAGCATTTGCGCAGGATGAACCTCCTGTCGCGATTGAGGTAGTGACATCCGCTTCAGGATTTGCAGTCGGTTCCGATGGAAAAATCGCTGTACTTTTTGATGTCCCTGCAGATCACCATATCACAGACGTTTCCTTTGGTCTCTGGTACGTTGATTTCTCCCTGCCAGACGGAATCTCTCTACCGGACACCGTATACCCCAAAGGTGAGATGGAAAATGGGGAGGCGGTTTATCGTGGGGAGCCGGCGATTTTATTTGAAATTAATGTCGCTGAAGATGCTCCTGTTGGAAGTCACACCGTAAGCTACAGTTATTCATATCAGATATGTCGTGAGCTGGAACCGGAAATGTGTTTTCTTCCGAACGGTGGTGAGGGAGAATTCACTCTTGAGATTTTGGAAGCAGGACAGGCGGCAATTCCTTCAAGTCACGAAATTTTCGCAGACATGGAGAAACCACAAGCTGTCGCAGGTGCAGTCAAATCATCCGGCAATGAGTCAGGTAGACTGGAAGATCGACTCACCAGTGCCCTTGAACGTGGGAGTTTTGGTGCTTTTTTCCTTGTTTTTCTGGCGGGAATTTTAGTCAGCTTCACTCCCTGTGTTTATCCCATGATCCCGATTATCATCGGGTTTGTTGGTGCGGGAGCGGGTGGCAGCCGTGCAAAGGGATTTTTTCTCTCGATCTTTTTTGTCGTAGGTCTGGCGATTACTTATGCGATCCTTGGAGTTGTCGCAGGGGCGACTGGCGCACTGTTTGGCGCATTTATGTCCAACCCGATTGTTCTGATTTTTATCGTATTGATTTTTATTGCTCTGGGTGCTTCCATGCTCGGAGCTTTTGATATTGCGCTGCCTGCTTCGGTACAGGGACGTCTGATGGCTGGGCAAAGGCAGGGTGTGATCGGTGCTATCATTATGGGTGGAGTGACCGGAATTGTTGCTGCGCCATGTGCAGGACCACCTCTACTCGTCCTGCTCGGCTGGATTGGAAATACAGGTAACCTGCTTCTTGGCTTTTTCCTGATGGCGACTTTCGCTGTTGGAATCGGAGTATTGTTTATTGTAATTGGTACATTTGCAGGGGCGATGACAGCTCTTCCAGCGGCAGGTGGTTGGATGGATACCATCAAGAAGGGGCTGGGTGTTGTTATTTTTGCGGTTGCAGTCTATTATATCGGTCTTCTTGTACCTGAGGCGATCTATACTATGATCGTCGGTGGATTCTTATTGATGGTTGGCACTTTTCTTGGAGCCTTCGCAGGATGGGATAATCTCAGCGGGGCAAAAAAGTATGGGAAGGGCGTTGGGTTGTTGCTGGTGCTTGCGGGTGCGTTTTATTTCCTCATTGGCATCGCTGAACAAAAGGGCGTCAGTTTTGCGGGAGTTGCCGGTGGACCATCAGGGAGTGGTGAAATTGCAGCTGTTGATGAAAGCCATGTAGCCTGGCAGATAAACAATCATGATGAAGTGCTCGCCCAGGCTGCGAAAGAAGGAAAGCCGATTCTGATTGATTTTTACGCCGACTGGTGCGGTGTTTGCGTGGAACTGGACCACAAGGTGTGGAATAAAGAGATTGTAATTGATAAATCCAAGGAATTAATTGCCTTGAAATTGGACTACACACGATCTACACCAGAGCTGGAAGCGTTACGAAAGCAGTACGGAGTTGGAGGTTTACCTACAGTGATGATCCTGGGGCCAGATGGTGAGGAAAGAGCACGATTTACCTCGTTTATGGGACCTGAAGAGGTGGTTGATTGGTTGCAGAGTCACATGTAAGAGCTTTAGAGCAAAATTAGTGAACGACATAAAGTATAATTAATTGATATCAGCAAGGAGTTTGAGATGATTCAACTGGATGATTCTTCATTTGAGCAGGAGGTATTACAGGCGGAAGGGCTTGTCGTTATCGACTTTGGTGCCACCTGGTGCGGTCCGTGCAAGAAACTCGATCCGATCATGGAAGAGCTTTCTGGAGTGTATGAGGGAAAAGCGAAGGTACGTAAGGTAGATGTTGGTGTTGCCAGGCAAGTCGCACAGAAATATCGTGTGTTGTCTGTTCCACAAGTATTGTTCTTCAAGGACGGCAATGTGGTGGAACAGATCACCGGACTCGTTCCACGCGCCAAGCTGGTTGAATCCTTCGACAAACATCTTGCTTAAAATGACTCCAGCGTTACACAGCTTAAAAAACTCTAAGAGTACTTTTCTCGGGATCGTGGTGTTTGCCACGATCCTGCTTTACTCACAACTGCAGGCGCGTCCTGTGACTGATTTTACTCTCTCAACAATAGCGGGCGAGTCCATTACACTTTCGGATTACAAAGGTGAGGTTATCCTCGTTTACTTTTGGGCATCCTGGACAAAGGAAGTTGAAAATGAAATGAAATCTTTGATTTCATTAAAAAAAAGACGTCCCGAATTGGTTTTGCTCTCGATTAATATGGATGAGATGTCACCTGAAGAAGTAAAAAAATGGGCGGAAGATCATAGTTTAAATTTCCCGGTTTGTATCGGGAAGAATGAGGTCTACACTACCTACCAGAATTACATCGCTTACCCCGAACGTGGGGCTCTTCCCTTTGGAATAATAATTGACAAAAACTGGGATGTTGTGGATGATGTTTCCGGCTACCGTGATAAGGAATTATGGTACTGGCGAACAGATCCCTATCTGGAAGAATCCAAGAATGCTGAAGAGTGAACAACTCATGTACTTTCCCAGGCACATTTCGTACCTTTCAGCTTGAATATATCTATGAACGTCTCATCCCTACACCCACTCAAACCGTGCACTGAAATGACGGAGGAGTTTTGGTTCGTGGGTGAATTTTAATCCACGAATCTTCTCACGTCTTTCATATAGTCTCACCAGTGCATCTTTTACATACGCCAGATGGTTATCGGTATAAACACGACGCGGGATAGCGAGTCGCATAAGCTCCAGTTCAGGAGGACGGTTTTTGCCTGTGTCCGGGTCACGGTCTGCCAGGACTGTACCGATTTCTACAGCACGTACACCTGATTCCAGATATAATTCACAAACAAGTGCCTGAGCAGGGAACTGCTCTTGATCGATATGGGGCAGGAAACGTTTGGCGTCGATGTAAATCGCATGACCGCCGGGGGGACGTAAGGTTGGGATACCCGCTTCATGAAGGGAATCACCAAATCGTTTTACCTGTTCAATACGAGAGGTCAAATAAGCGTGATCCATTCCTTCTTTCAATCCGATGGCGAGCGCTTCCATATCCCGTCCCGCCAGACCACCATAGGTGATAAACCCCTCAAAGAGGATATTATACTGTTTGCAGACCTCAAAGATTTCTTCGTCATTGGTTGCAATAAATCCACCGATGTTGACAATGGCATCTTTCTTGGCAGACATGGTCATTCCCTGACCGTAGCTGAAAATTTCATGCACGATTTCGGGAATGGGACGTCCGATTTGACCAGGCTCACGTGTGCTGATGAACCAGGCATTCTCAGAGAAGCGAGCAGCGTCAAAAAATAATTTGAGTTTACGTTCCTTGCAGAATTCTGCGACGCTGCGGATGTTTTCAAGGCTGACCGGCTGTCCACCACCGGAGTTATTGGTTACTGTGATGAGCACGAAGGGAATATTTTCGACACCGTGCTTGTTGACCGCATTTTCCAATTTCTCCAGATCGACATTGCCCTTGAAGGGGTGATCGATGGTGGGATCAAAACATTCATCGATTGTGCAATCTATCGCACGTGCCTTACGAAATTCAATATGAGCTTTAGTAGTGTCGAAGTGGCTGTTGCCGGGGATAACATTCCCCTCTTTGATCATGGCGGAATGGAGAACATTTTCGGCAGCACGTCCCTGATGAGTGGGCAGTACAAATGGAAAGCCAGTTACTTCAGTAACAGTATCTCTCAGGTGTAAAAAAGAGGGACTGCCAGCGTAGCTTTCATCGCCACTTAGCAGTCCAGCCCATTGCGCTTCGCTCATTGCACCTGTCCCAGAGTCGGTCAGCAGATCAATGAAAACTTTTTCCGCGAGGAGGTTAAAAACATTTAACCCCGCATTTTCCAGGGCTTTCTCTCGCTCTGTACGGTTTACCAGTGTAATGGGTTCAACCATTTTAATTTTAAATGGTTCAGGATGCTGGCTGGAGAACTGGGTCATAGTGTCGGCGTGCCTTCCGTAGCTCGGATGGATTATGAGTTGGAGGGTGTATTTTATAAAAATGAAAATTCAGCTTCGCCTACCCTCCCTGCAATGCGGGGGTAAGTTAAGATATTGTTATGCATGGGGTCAAGGTTTGTACTACAAATCACAAGGCGATAATTCGAGACCATTTCGGCTCCAGGAAAACAGTTGACCCTCATGCAGTTCGCTTCCTATCTTTGCAATTGAACTGTACGTCACATATTAAAGGGAGACCATTCATGGAAATGAATGAAAGCCTGCCGATTACCGATCAAAGTCGCTGGGAAGAAGCAGAATTTGAGTGGAATGAAAAGTACTTTTATACTGTTTCTTTAAAGGTCTTATTCGGTAAGGCGCAGAATCTTCATGAGAGTTTTCAGCAACTTCGTGCCGAAGTCTCTTCCAAAGGTTACACAGTGCCACCAGATGGATTGGCATTGATGGAAGTTGAGCTCTTCAAGGGACGATTGATGTGCGAAATCATGAAGACAAATACTTACGATGCAAATATCTATGAAATGGAACGGAGTAAATTCTTTTCCACAATTCATAAGGGACCATTCAAGACGATCAAAGAGACTGCCAAAAAGCTTCAGGAACATGTTAATGGAGCAAAAGGGATACGTCCCACCAGTACATACTACTGGGATTTTCGTCACGGTCCGGATCTGGTTGGTGCCAGAGCGGACAGCTATGTGATTATTTGCAGGGTCTGATCCAGGATGGTACCACTATCCCTTGGTTTTGAGACAATTGCACGGTACTCCATGCTTTCATGGGGTACATCTATTTGTGACAGCTCTGAGATTGTGTGGGGAGTATCTGAGTAATCG
>JAIOHU010000043.1 GCA_019912845.1 bacterium | reverse complement strand
GGTTCCAGAGGATGACCCGGCTGTTGCAGATATAAGATTTTCCTTGTCCGTGTAAGGATTTTTCAGCTTGCCAATACCACGGAAAATCGCAAAACTGATAACCGCTGCTGTGATGGATGCACCAAATGTCCAGCCGATCTTGAGCCCGATTGTTACATTGGATGCCCCGATCAAACAACCGACAAAAAGACCGGATATCACTGCGCGAAGTGTTAGTTCTGAGTGGGTTTTGTTCATTCCTACTCCCTGGTTGGAGGATCGAAAAAGTTCGTTAAAGATAGGAATGAATTATCTTGAGAGCAAAGCACAGATTCCCAGCCCTCATAGGGTAAGGTGACAATTTGCTCAAAATATTTGTTGCTAGAGGAATGAAATTGAGTTTGATCTGCCTTACATTGTGCAAGTTGATTCTCTCAAGTAATTTTACGGAGTGACGATGACCTGCCCGAATTGCGGAAATCCCGTTGAAAATGTTTCTGTTACTTGTCCCTATTGTGGTTCAGCAGCGAAGGGAAAAGAGCACCAACCTGCCTCCTTTGGCTCTGTCGCAATAAAGAGAGTAAATCTCAAGCAGGATTTGCCTACTGTTGAAGAGGCATTGAGGATGTTCGATTCAGCATTGTCCTCTGCAAGATATGAAGGTGTAAAGGTCCTGAAGATTATTCATGGGTATGGCTCAACAGGAGTTGGCGGGAAGATAAAACAAGCGTTAAGAAGAAAATTAAATCGTATGGTGGCTGAAGGAGCCCTGGTTGCAGCAGTTTCTGGAGAAGATCATTTTTATGATCATCCCATCGGGAGACGTCTGCTGCATAATTACAACAGCTTGAAAACAGATTCTGATACGAAAAACAAGAATCCGGGGGTTACCTATGTCGTCCTTTCCATGTAATCATTCGGGAGCTATTGATGTCGGAGCTTGAATGAGGTTTTCTGTAATCGAAGAAAAGTATGAATAATATTAAAAATAATTTCAATTTGGTTATTGCCGTTATCGTCCTTTGTTGCGGATTTGTTTACGTACCTTCCGCATTCACACAGGAGAACTGGCGTCTCGACATTCTCCTCGAGCAGGGAGAGATAACCGACGATCAGAGCAGGCTTGGTGTGCATCCCAATGCCGAAGATGAGTATGATATCCTGGACACCCCAAATCCTCCTTATCCACCCGGGGGAGATTTTATACGAGGGCTGTTCGATCATCCAGAGTGGGAAGCGCCCGGGTTTACACAATTCATAGAGGATATCCGTTCAACATTTACCCCAAACGAGACTAAAACCTGGGAAATCTGGGTTGTTTCAAGTGGATTAGGAGAAGTTTCCTTTAACCTGGACATTGTTTTTGAAGAGCGTCCCCCTGAATTATCAGGTACAATGACCATTGGTGAACAGACTGCAGAACTTTTTTCTGGCGAGGAGCTGCTCTTTCCCTATACAGGGCAGGACATTGTGCAGGTTGAACTCACTATGTCACCAGTAGTGGTGGTGATACCTATCGAAGCAAACCGTTACAATATGATCAACTTCAGCATCAATCCGCTTGATTTGAATGCTGAGACACATTTTTCCCAAATTGCTGATCTGCAGATCGTCTATGATGAATATGGGGGAATCTTTCTACCTGAATTAAACATCGATACGATTGGTGAGATTACTCCAACTAGAGGATATCGTGTGCTGGCTCAAAGCGAAAGTGAGCTGGATGTTGAAGGCTATTCGATTCCACACAATCAGGAATACACCTGGAACTCTGGACGCTGGAATTACCTCGCGCATCCCTATTTACAACCAGCACCAATAGTAACCATTTTCTCTGATCTTGAGGATCAAATATCCATCATTTTAGCGCATGATGGCAGCATGTGGATTCCAGAGCTGGGATTGGATACCATTGGAAACCTCGATCCTGGGGCCGGTTATTTTATTTTCCCGCTTCAAACCATCCATTTCATGTACCCCAGATAAAAAGCCCGAAATTTTTCTAATTTCGGGCTGCATCTTTCAAGAACTACTTTATCCAGTATTTATCTTTTGCGTACTCTTTTTGTCGGACGTATCGTTTTGCTTTTTGCCGGAGTCTCTTTCTTTTCTTCTGTAGAAGATTTTTCAATTTTACTTTCGGCAACTGGCTTGTCCTTTTGAACGTCCTCGATTGGTTTTTCAGATTTTGAAGTCCGCTGAACAGGTTTGGAAGTCGAGGAACGTCTCGTGGGGCGTTTTTCCGTGCTTTTACCTGAATCTTTCTCTTGTGTGGAAGATTTTTGATCTTTTGATTCGGTATCCACTGGATCGGTTACGCTTTTTTGAGGTCTTCTCCCTCTTACACCTGGTCTGGTCGATGTGATACTACGTCTTCTTTGTGGTGGTGAGGGTTTATCCTGACTCTTCTCCGTGTCTTGCGTTTCTTGTTCTTTCTTCTGTGAAGAGGTACGACTTACTGTCCTTCTGGATTTTGTGTTTGTTCTTGTTGTTGATGGTTTTGGTGAATCTTTTTCCTGCTTTTCTTCAGCGTCGCGTTGATAAGAACTGAAAGTGTCCTTGTTTGAGGAAGCAGAACTTCTTTTAAGATTCAGACGTGTTCTCGAGTGTGCTAATGAAGGGCGACGTTGACTGTGACCGCCTGCCTCCTCTTCAGGTTTGTTTTGCTCCTGTCGCATTAACAGGCTTGAGCGTGATGTGGGTCCTGATGATGATGGACGAAGCTGGCGTAACGATGTGTTTTCATCTCTTCCTGATGTCGCAGACGCACCAAATCCTGTAACAACTGGAGTGCCACCTGAGCTTGGGTCTTTGATTAAACCAATCAGCCCGTGACGCGCTGCATCTTCCAGCAATTGCGAAAATGAAGAATATCCATACTGTGACTCAGTAAATGAGGGGCGTTTACGACGAATTGTGTCTTTAATCAGACTACCCCAGAGAACATCCTTGTTCTCACGCATCAGTCCGGAGACTGTATCAATCAGAATTGTGAATGATTCATGCTGCTTGGTGTTCAATCCGGAGGGCAAACGTGGACGAACAGTGCTAATGGAAACAACGTCTTCATAAAAAATGAATTCGTCACAATTATTGGCGAGTAAATTACTCGTCGATTGACGAAGCCCAAAGCCGATCACACGTTTGTTGTTTTCTTTCAGTTTTGAAACCAGGGGGGAAAAATCGCTGTCGCCCGAACCAATGACAAAAGTATCAATGTGTTCTTTAGTGTAACAGAGGTCGAGGGCATCTACAACCAGACGAATATCACCGGAATTTTTACCGATGTTCCTTCGCATGGGAATATCGATCATCTCGATCCCGGCTTCATGAAGTTGAAGCTTGCCATCACTGAATGTGTACCAGTCTGCGTAGGCACGTTTAAAAATAATGTGCCCCTTTTCCAATAATCTCTCGAGAATACGTCCAATCTCAAATTTTTGACCACCGGATTCACGTAGCCCGATGGCAATGTTGTCATAATCAATAAATAACGCGATCTTTGATTCTTGATCTTTAAAATTCATATACGATTACCTTCATAACCTTTCTGAATCTCCTTCTGTTAGAGTTAATAACCGTTTGTTAATCTTCCACAACAGAGAAATATACCTCTACCTGCCTATTCGATCAAGCAAATTCAGGGTTTGAAAATTTCAGAATGATATTTCACAAGGAAAGTGCTCTCAATTGGATTTCATTCTGTATACTTAAATCACTTCTCTTGTAGTAGCGATCAATGCCTCTGCAACATAAGTGTTGCAAAAGCTAGTTGCACATGCAACTCTTCCGCGTTGCAATTTCCTGTTTTGTGCAACATAAGAATTATTTCACATCACAGGTGTTCTCCATCAACCCATTGATAATAATGGTTTTTCTTTCTCTATGTGAAAGTTGGCACGTATTGTGCCTATTGATTGTTCAAGTGCAACCATCAAATCGTGAGAAGCAATGTATAAGAGTAATCGCATATTGGTACCCTGCTTTGGAGAGGAAGTCGCACCTCGTTTTGAGGTTGCACGACGATTTCGATATTGGCTGATCGAAGGGGGAGAGGTCAGTGACTATCGCGAAATTGTACTGGAAGATGATGGCGCATTCTCTCGTTTACGTATGCTGCGAGAAAAAGAAATCAATACTTTGCTTTGCAACGGTATCGAAAAAACGAACTTGAATCTGTTGGATGCATCTGGTGTTGAAGTCGTACCACACATCCTCGGAACCGCTTCGGATGCTGTATTTGGTTATCTGGCAGGTCGCATTACTGATCGTACCGCGAAAATTGATGATCAAAAATCCTCTGACCAGTTCCATACTGCTGACCTGGTGGAGTGGACACGTCATCTTTTTCTCGGATGCAATTGGCGTGTTCTAACGACCAGGCTTGATAACCGATATCCCATTGATTTGATCGCGGAAACCCAATGTCCTGTCTGTGGACTACCAGTACGTGTGGCAATCACCTGCGGTGCCCATGCATACAATGTGGATGAAGAAATACGTGAGTTGCTTCAAGCGTCATCAGACGGTTTTCATGCCAGGGTATATGTTCATCAGGCACTACCTCATTTACAGAAATTCTGTTTCCAACAAAAGGTTGAATTGTTGGCACCTTCTCGCTTCTCTATTTCGTCTGAATTCAATCAAGGCGAATTACCGCCCTTGACTGGCAGGATAAATAATCACGAAAAACTAAATGTTATTCATACATCATCAAGTGAGGAAAACAGGGATGAACCCTCTCACAGTTGAAGAGAAAACCAAAGCCTTCGCTTTACCTAAAAAGGCTGAAGTGGTGGAAAAACAGAAATTGAATGTCAGATACCATGTTGAAGATGGGCTCGTTATAGAAGATCGTCCCCGACGATTTCTCGAGGCGATGGCTGCCATTCTGAAGCATACGAACTATCGATTTGCTCTGGATCATTATATCCGAACCTCCGCAAAATGTTCTCGATGTGCGACAAATTGCCAGATTTACGAGACGACTGGCGACTTGAAAGATATACCGTGCAACCGTTCTGAGCTGCTGCTCTCAGTCTATCGGCGGCATTTTACTGTTGCTGGGATGCTGAAAGGACGTCTTACAAACGATCCCGGGCTCACTGATGAGAAAATCGAAGAAATGGCGGATTCGTTTTACAATTGTACTGCCTGTAGACGTTGTACGCTGGAGTGCCCTGCAGGAATTGACCATGGACTGATCACCCATTTGGGAAGATACATTCTCGGCTTGATTGGAATCTCTCCCAGGGCCCTGGTTGTTTCCACACGTGAACAACTGGTTGGTCAAACCAAAAACACCTCGGCGATACCAGTGCCTGCGCTTCTTGATACTATTGAGTTTCTTGAAGAGGAGATGGCAGAAACGAAAGGTGTAGAGGTAAAATTTCCTGTTGATGTCGAAGGGGCGAAATACCTGTTTATCGCGCCAGTTTCAGATTTTCTGATGGAAGCGGAATCGTTGATGGGAATAGCTTGTGTGATGAAGGCAACAGGTGATTCCTGGACAATTGGCACAAAAAACTATGATGCAATCAACTACGGTCTCTTTTACTCAGATCACATTCTCGAAAAAGTGCTGAACCAGATGGAAGAGGAAGCGAAACGGTTGAACGTAAAAGCCATTCTTATCGGCGAATGCGGGCATGCCAGCCGTAGTGCGAAATATTTCTACAATCAATTCGCAAAAGATTTCCCCCTTCCTGTTGTCAATATCCTGGAATACACACAAGCAGCTTTAGCTTCAGGCAAGCTGAAGTTTGACACGGAAATAATCCAGGAAAGGGTTACATACCACGATCCCTGCAATATCGCTCGTCCCGGGTGGGTTGTTGAACAACCTCGTGAAATTATTCGCGCTTTTATAAAAGATTTCAGAGAGATGACTCCAAACAGACGCGAAAATATCTGCTGTGGTGGGGGCGGTGGAACTGTTTCCCTTGATGAAGTTCGATCTTACCGGACACTGATTGGTGGCAGACGTAAAGCTGAACAGATCGAAGCTACGGGTGCTCAGTATGTTATTGCACCATGCGCGAATTGTAAGAAACAGCTTCGCGAGTTGATCGAAGATAATAAGCTGGGCTGTGAGCTGGTGGGGTTGCATGATCTGATCTACAAGGCACTGATTCTTTCGCCGGACGGCGTCGCCTGGCATGAACCCGCTGAAATGGTGATGTGAGGACTAGTGCCAATCCAAAATCGTTTTCATGTATTTATAACTTCTGGATTCCAGCTAAAAGAATGCTGGAATGAAGCAAGTGAGACATTTCACTCAAGATTAATATATACGCACAAACAATAGAGGAGAATATCTTGGAAGCCTGGTTGGAATTTGGACGCGGACCGTTATTCCGCTTCTGTCTGGTCATCTTGATTCTCGGTTTGCTTCGTTCTGTGGTTCTGTCGCTCTATGGAATGAATGAAGCACTTCGAAGAGCTGGTGATAAGATTGTACCGTGGTCAGACTTAACCAACAAAACTTTTCAGTGGTTGATTCCGGTAACTCGGTTATTCCGTAAGCGTCCTGTTTACAGCGCCATCTCTTTTATCTGGCACATTGGAGTTATCCTGGTACCTCTATTTTTAAGTGCCCATGTACTGCTGCTTTTTGCCAATGGTATAGGAATCCACTGGTGGCCAGAATTTCCGCAACGGATCGCTGATTTGATGACCCTGATTACAGTGATTATGGGTATACTCCTTTTCCTTGGAAGGGTAAGCAGTAGAGAATCAAGATTTCTAAGCCGATTTCAGGATTATGCCTGGGTGCCTTTGATTACGTTGACATTTTTAACTGGCGGGTTATGCGCCAACCTGAATCTCTCTGCGGGTAGTTATCAATTCTCGATGCTCCTTCATGTTTATTCTGCCGACCTGATATTGATGCTTATCCCATTCACAAAAGTTGCGCATTGCGTACTTTTGCCGATGTCTCAATATATCAGTGGTGTTGCATGGAAATTTCCGAAAAATGCGGGTGACCGTGTCGCTGAAACTATTGGCAAGGAGGGTATGCCGGTATGAATCCTGCCATTTTAACAGATATAACCAAATGTATTGGATGTAGGGAATGTGTCGCCGCATGCAAGGTAGTAAATGATACCCAGGCGGATTCCCCGAGGCGCTGGTCTTTGGATGACGGACTCTCATCGGACAACTGGACTTCAATTGTTGAACGTGAGGGAGAATTTGTCCGTAAGCAGTGTCGTCACTGCCTGGAACCAGCCTGTGTTTCTGCCTGTCCAGTTGCTGCCCTGCATGTGACCGAAATCGGTACTGTTGTATACGACAGCGATAAATGCCTGGGCTGCCGTTATTGCATGATGGCTTGTGCTTATGGAATACCACGCTATGATTGGGACAAAGCTGTTCCTTATGTGCGGAAATGCATTTTATGCCACGACCGTTTGATGGATGGTCAGCAACCAGCCTGCACTGAAGTCTGTCCAACACAGGCTACCATTTTTGGAAATCGGGACGAACTGATCGCTGAAGCCAAAAAACGGATTGCTGCTGATCCCGATAAATACGATAATCATGTGTGGGGCGAGCATGAAGTAGGTGGAACACGAATTCTTTACCTGGTCCCGAAAAACTTTGATCTCAGCTTCATGACCTACGGTCAGAAGCTCGGGGAAAAGGCTCTACCGCAGGTTACTGCTCCCGCAATGCACGCTGTCCCCTTTGCATTTTTGGGTATGGGTGGGTTGATGGCTGGAGTGCATTGGATTGTAAAACGGAGGATTGAACTTTCAAAAACCGACCAGGATGCCAGCAAAGAGGAAGGAGGCGAACATGAACAGGGTGCGTAATTTAAAATTGGTTCTCTGGATGCTCGCAGGTTTTGGCTTTGCGGTAGGTCTGACTCGTTTTTTCTTCGGGTTAGGTGCAACAACAAATCTTGGCGACGGTGTCCCCTGGGGATTATGGATCGGTTTTGATGTAATGAGTGGTGTTGCCCTCGCAGGCGGTGGCTTTGTGATGACTGCGATTGTCTACATCTTCGGAAGAGAAGAGTATCATCCAATCGTACGTCCGGCAGTGCTGACAGCTTTCCTGGGGTATGTCGCAGTAATCTTCGGTCTACTATTTGACCTTGGATTACCCTGGAACATCTGGCACATGATCGTCTTCTGGAATCCTCATTCTCCTCTGTTTGAAGTTGGCTGGTGTGTGATGCTATACACAACAGTGCTGTTGCTTGAATTCAGTCCTGTTCCGATGGAATCCTCAAGTGCCTGGGCGAAAATTCGTGCTACATTGATAAAAATAAGAATTCCCCTGGTAATTACCGGTATTGCGTTATCAACGCTGCATCAGTCATCGCTTGGTACCTTGTTCATGATTATGCCCTATCGTGTGCCGGTGCTCTGGTATAGTCCAATCTTACCAATTCTGTTTTTTATCTCTGCCATCGGGCTTGGAATGTTGATGGTGACCTTTGAAAGCCATTTTACCTCCTATTTCTATCGTCGCAAACCCGAGATTCACTTGTTGAAAAACCTCGCTGGCTGGTCACGTTGGGTTCTTCTTCTCTATCTCAGCGTAAGAATTGGCGATCTTGCGGTACGTGGACAGTTGGATGCCCTCACCGCTCAGGGGTGGCGCACAGTTTGGTTCTGGGTGGAAATTGTAATGATGGTTGGTGCACCACTAGTGTTTTTCAGTGTCCCTAAGTTAAGAATCAGCCGGACAGGTCAATGGACTGGTGCTACGCTTGGCGTGAGTGGTATTGTTCTCAATAGAATTAATGTTGGTGGATTTGTTCATCTGGACAGGGGTGCCGGGATATATCTGCCCTCATTTGCTGAACTGGCGATTACACTGGCTGTTGTCGCAACCCTTGCGCTGATTTTCCTTTTTTTCCTTGAACGGTTCCATGTCTGGGAAGAACGTCCCGTCGATCCTAATGCCAAACCGGAAGCGCTTCCAGAATTTGACTACGCCAGTATGGTAAGCCTTGGTGCACCTTCAGTCGCAAGCCGATATACACGCTCGCTGGCATTTATTCTCGCTGCGGCGTTGGGGTTTGCTCTCTTGTCTGATGATGTGCTGACCTCGAAAGGTTTTGAATCCAATCCTGTTAGAGCAGCCAGGGGAGGTGACACACTATGGGTTGATGGAAATCGTGATAATTATGGCGTCGCTTTTCCACATAGTCAGCATGTAAAATTTGTAGAAGAGATCCTTACTCCTGGAATAGAAATCACTGATCGGGAAAATGGTGGAGTGTCGTTCGCCTCAGAAACAGAGGTTCCACAATACCATGATAAAGCTGCCATCTGTTCGCAATGCCATCACATGAATCTTCCTGGTGATCAGGCCTCCGGATGTTATGAGTGTCATAGTGATATGTACAATATCAGTGATTCATTCGGGCATGATTGGCATTCTGAAACTGCCGGAGCTGGCTTGAGTTGTTTTACCTGTCATCAAACTGGAATGGCAAAAAACGCTGAATCGGCAAAACAATGTAATGAATGTCACGACGATCTAGTGCCAGCTTATGCTGCAATTGAAGTGGAACAATACCTGGCGCCCGGCTACACGGACGCGATGCATGGAATGTGTCAAAATTGCCATAAAATCCATGCTGAAGAAGTTGAAAAGGCTGATCTGGGAAGATGTACGACCTGCCACACAGGTCAAACACGTGAAGTAATCAAGCGTGATCAACTAAACCGATGGTCGAATGTACCAAATAATGATATCACAACATTTTCTTCCGTAAGGTAGATAGATGATTAAGGTCAATGGTTCAGCCGAAAAAACACTGAAAGAGGGACTTTTTGAAATTGTGCCGTTTAATGTTGCGGTGATCGATAATGAGTATAGAATCGTCGCTGCGAATGGGCATTTTGAAGAATACTTCGGTGATTGGGAAGGTAGACGCTGTTTTGAGGTGTATAAAGGCATCTCTACGCCATGTCCTGAATGCCCTGCTCGTGGGACCTTTCTGGATGAACGTGTGCGTGTTTCAGATGAAACCGGGGTCGACCGTCATGGGCGTACCTGCCATTATGTTGTTCATCACGCTCCTATTACTGATGACGCGGGTGAGGTTACTCATGTGATTGAAATGTCCACAGACGTTACCGAAACCAGACGCTGGCGACGTGAATATGATCTACTATTCGAGCGTGCCTCCTGCTTTATTTCGGTAATCGATCGTGATTTCAGAATTGTTCGTGCTAATGAAAAACTCAGGGACACATTTGGTGAAGTTCGAGGCAGCTTTTGCTATGAAGCCTACAAACGACGTAAAAGCCCTTGTAAAGATTGTCCTGCGGTCGAGACGTTCAAGGATGGATTGGAGCATGAATCTACTCGAGTTGGTGTCGCCAAGGATGGTTCACCGACCCATTATATCGTTACCACTTCGCCGCTTTCAAGGGGAAAAGATGGGGTTGCCCATGTCATCGAAATCGCAACAGATATAACAGAAACCCATCGTCTGGAAGTTGAGCTGCGTCAAGCTCACGATATGTATGCCAGCATTATCAGAAATTCTACCGACGGTATTGTCGCCCTGGATGAAAATAACGAAATAAGTATAATGAATCCAGCAGCAAAAGAGTTGCTGCAATGGAAAGCGAAACAAAATCCTAAACTTTCCAGTGTTCAGCAGCACCTTCCTTTTGAATTATTCAGCGAATCCATTGAAAGTGATGATTTATCAACTTTCCATGAAACTCGTATCACAAATCGTGCACAGGAAGAAGTGCCTGTTTGTTTCAGATCAGTCGATTTGAAGAGTGGACACAAACATCTGGGGCGAGTTGCCTATATGAATGACCTTCGAGAGGTCAAACGTCTGGAAAATGAGAAGCTGGATGCAGAACGTCTTGCAGCGGTTGGTCAAACTGTCGCTGGGCTTGCCCACACGATCAAAAACCTGTTGATGGGGCTTGAGGGTGGGATGTATATGGTGGATAGCGGGCTGAAGAAAGGAAAAGAAGATCGAATCACCCAGGGCTGGGAAATTCTGCAGCGAAACTTCGGAAAAACGACAACCCTGGTGAAGGATTTTCTTGCCTTTGCAAAGGGGAAAGTTCCCCACGTGGAAACGATGAATCCCGTGGAGTTGTGTCAGTCAATTGTAGAACTCTATCGAGATACAGCAAAACGTCAGGGAGTGGATTTGCAACTCGGCGATAGAAAACCTCCCGCATCTGCATCGTTAGACTCCCAGGGTATTGAAGCATGTCTCACAAACCTGATCTCCAACGCAATTGATGCCGCAACTTTACGCGGTGATAACAATGGGCTAGTGGAAATACGAACATTTGACCTGAATGATGACCTGGTCTTTGAGGTTACAGATAATGGGACTGGGATGGACGAGGAGATTAAAAGGCAGGTATTCACAACATTTTTTACGACAAAAGGTGGTAAAGGAACTGGTTTGGGATTGCTGACAACAAGAAAAATTGTGCAGGAGCATGGTGGCGAAATAGAGCTGGATACGATCCCGGGCGAAGGTTCATTGTTCCGTATACGTCTACCTAGAAAAAGGCTGGAATCATTGGAAAAAGCGCAATTGGATAATGGCAAAGAAGAGGTGAGATAGATGGCTAATGGAAAGAGAGTTCTTGTAGTTGATGATGATGCAGATGTCCGCAACTACCTGGAAATGGCACTCGAGGATGATGGATTTGAGGTTGAAACAGCCGAGAACGGAAGAATTGCGCTTGAAAAGATTTGGGCTAATCCACCGGATTTGATTTCGCTCGACTTGGTGATGCCCGAATTCTCCGGCGCAAAATTGAACCGGGAGCTGCAGAAAAACAGCAAGCTGGCTAGCATCCCAGTACTCATTGTTACTGGTCATGCACAAGATGACCTGGGTAAAGCTGATCTGGATGAATTGACCATGTCCGGTCCAGGAGTCTATCTGGAAAAACCGGTAAAACCATCGTCCTATGTTGCTGCTGTGCGAAAGTTGCTGGGAATGGAACAGTCGGAAAAGGTAGAGCAGGAAACGATGAAGTTGCGTAAGGAGTTGGAAGATACCCTGAAAAACGCAAGCCTGGACTCGATGAAAGAAATATTAGAAGCGTTAAAGAAAAAATCTTGAAACTATTAATAGCATAGTAAAAAGGAGATGCAAATGCCTGATAGAGAAAAAAAGAAAATTTTGATCGTCGAAGATGAACCAGATGTTTCTTCCTATCTTTGCACTTTTCTCGAGGATCACGGTTTTGAAACCGTGACCGCTGAGAATGGGAAAGAGGGGTACAAGAAAGTTCAGAGCGAAAAGCCCGATCTGGTTACACTCGATATCACAATGCCAGAGGAATCCGGAATTCGCATGTTCCGTGAAATGCAGGAAGATAAAGCCTTGGCGAAAATTCCAGTGATCATTGTCACTGGTGTATCCCGGGAATTTGAACGGTTTATCAGCAATCGTAAACAGGTTCGTCCCCCAGATGGATATTTCGAAAAACCGATTGATAAGGAAGAATTCCTCGCTGCAATTCACAAACTACTTCACCTCGAGCCGGCAAACGGTTAAGTCAGGAGGAAGTTCATGTGGTATTTAATTGCTGCAGAAGGAAATGATTTGGATGCTCCAATCGCCAAACGATTCGGGCACGCTGCTTATCATTTGCTTATTCATAAAGATACAAACGAGATTCGGGTCTTTCCCGGTGCTCATCACGACCCTGAAACACATAAGTCAGGGCAGACGCATGGACACGGCTTCGGACGATTTAGCACAGAGCCGATTGCTGGAATTATCAGCGGAAATATGGGACCGCATGCCTTCGATCAGGCAACTGAACTGGGTTGGGATATCTATGTCGTGCGTGGCAAAAACGTAGGCGAAGCCCTGAAGTCGGTTAAAAACGGTGAAGTCTCTCCAAGCAAAGAAGCCAGCATGAAGCACAGTGTCCAGGAAGGGAAACATGCTGGCGGCGGGAATGGTCATCAACACCAGCATACACATGGTCATGGACATGGCGGTGGCTGCTGTGGAGGACAACACTGACATCCGAATTTCAAGTGAAACTTTAATTGCACTCGTGGTACCCTGAAAGCCTCCTCCTCCAGAATCCTTCCGGCAGGTCTCCCATGCCTGCCGGAATTCTGTTATCCATCAACAATATCTTTGATCCCATCGCGTCTCCCACGTCTGCGACATTCCATACCACCCGCAAAAGCAAGTACATCTTCGCCGTAGTGGTTGCGTACACTATCCATCGCAGCAAACAGCACTCGTTTACGCGCCAGGATATCTGAATCAAAGAGATTCTCCTGTACCCCTCGTTCTGAACCTGGTATGAATAAATTTGAAATTGACACACCAATTAGACGAACTGCTTTGTGGTTTTCATGCCAGAGATCACGGAGAAGTTTAACGGCTGTCGTATAGATGACATGAGGATCATCGCTGAATTCAAGTAAATGCGTCTGATGGCTAAAGGTTGAAAAATCAGCGAAACGTAATTTCAATGTAACCACATTGCCAACATATTTTTCACGTCTCATCCGCCGTGCAGCTTTGTCGCATAGATGAAGTAACCGTGCGAGGAGTGTACGCTCACAGGTGACGTTTTCCATGAACGTGTGCTCGTGACCCATAGACTTGTCGTCGGGGCGCTCTTCCATAGTAACAACACGGTTCCCACTATTGCCCTTTGTTATTTTTGACAGTGATGGTCCTGCAATCCCCAGACGTGCGCGTAGAATGTATTGCGGCGTTTTTGCCAACTGAGCGAAGGTGTATATACCCAGCGAGTTCAACGCTTTTTCCGTTGATTTCCCCACACCTGGTATGATGCTCACTGGTGAGTCACCAAGCACCTTCATGATGTCTTTCTGCATGATGATGGTCAAACCATTGGGCTTGTTCATCCCGGATGCGATCTTGGCGATGGTTTTCGATGGACCGATCCCAACAGAAGCGGTGAGGTGCAATTTCTCCCAGATTGTATCCTGAACCGCTTTGCCATATTCATACATCCCACCCCAAAGCTGCACACAACCAGTTGCCGAGAGAAAAGCCTCATCCACACTGTAGGGTTCTACTTTCGGGCTGAACTGTCGTAATAACTCCATTAACTGCAGGGATGTCCAGGAATATTTCCCGCCCCGTGAACGAAGATATATCCCATGCGGGCAACGTTTCCCAGCCTCGAATAAAGACATCCCGGCATGAATGCCATAATTGCGAGCTACATAATTTGCGGTTGTAACAACACCCCGAGTGTTCTTCTCTCCACCGACAATAACCGGTTTTCCATGCAGTTCCGGGTTATCTCGTTCTTCAACAGCCGCAAAAAAGGCATCCATATCAACATGCAACACTAACGGATCGCCTGGTTCCCGCTGTTCTGAACGTCTGGCACCCGCCTGTGCCCGCATTTTATCAGCCATCACAGGGTTCAGCATAGTCTACCCCACCAGGCAAACACGTGCCAGAGTCCAGACACGTGTGCTGCTATTGTACATCAATTCATAGACATCAGGCCCACTGGTCATTACGGAATAGTGATAAAAACGGGTCTGTCCTTCATCCGACACCCACTCGCCATTGACACGTTGCACACGGTAAACCCTGTCGCGCCAGCGAAACTTTAATGGCTCGAGTTTCCCTTTTTCGAATAGTGCGATCAGGTCGACTCGATCCCCTATATTTTCATACGTCATACTCAGCCACCCCCTGTATATTACCTTCCAGCCCGGCAAAAGGGCGGGCACGCTTAGTGAACATTTGTTTATAAACTAACGATGAATTTGTGGGTTGTCAAGCAATCATATAAAGGTTTGATCCTGAGGTTTGCTCTGGAGAATTCAGAGGTTGACCTTACTGGATTTCTGCCCAACTCAGCACCGGAATGGAGTTGTCGGAGACCGCGTTCTGAGACAGACTACAGCGTGCGTTCCGCAACATCCGAAGATGTTGCGGGGCTAGTAGATTGAGTGATATTGGCTGAGTGATTGGCGCTGAATTGATCCAGGGTTTAATAGAACGACGATTGGAGTTATTCAAAGAAGTTGGATGTTTGTTGTTCTCTAACACCTATAATATCAATACCTTCCTGGATGCTCACCCTGCGGTCGGGTTCTTCGAATCCAGCTAAAATCATGCTGGAATGACGCGATCTGACAATTCTTTAGAGAAACGCGAGAATAGAACACGGCTGGAATTATTAGACTTTGGACAAGTCCAAAGCCAACTATCAACGCATGAAATTCTATTTGCTATTGATTGGTTCTCTCTGAATAGAAGCAAAAAAGCGCCAGCCGAAAAATTCGACTGGCGCATATTTTTGCCTTTGGAAATTGAATCAGATCAACTCCCTCAGGGTAAAGTTTAGCTTATTTCAGGAGCATCAGCTTCTGAGTCTTCACCTGACCATTATAGTTAACCTGCAGGAAGTATACACCACTGACCAATTCGTTGCCGTCACGTGAGGCATCGAACAGGAAGCGATGGTAACCAGCCTGGAAGTTGGTGGAAGACTTGAAGACTTCCTGACCGAGGATATTGAATACGCTGAACTCGACCTGACCTGAACGCGGCAATGCGAACGGTACAGTTACACTTGGGTTGAACGGATTCGGATATCCCTGCTTGACAGCAAATTCTGTCGGAAGTGCGGAGTTTTCAAGGCTCAGAGTTGCATAAGCACCTTCACCAAACTTCGGAGTCTCTTCAATCGCGACTGGAAGTTTCGCACCTGATGCATTTCTGATAACCACAGACATCGGATTGCCGGGCTTGAAGCCTTGCAGCGCGTGACCTGTGGAACCCTGCCAGGTGATTACTGGAGTAACATCGTAATCTTCCTGGACAACGCCTTTACCAACCATAATGTTGCCATCATAAATCTCGACAACTGCCGGTTCAAGCGACATAACTTCATCACTGAAGCTCACCAGCACTGCATACGGCAGACCCGTTGCTACAGGAGCATCTTCGACAACCGGAGTTGGCATGATATCTTCATCGCTGGTGCTGGCAAGAACATCTCCACCACCACCGAATGTGAAGGTAACGTCATCATCAACAAAGGTCATGTAACCTTCGCCAGGAATCATATTGCCCATGGTGTTGATCAGACCTGGAATCCAGAGGTGACCCTGATCATTCATAACGATGATCAGATCATCTTCGATTTCGCCAAGTGCTGTGGAAGCAGACACTTCATGCGCGAACGGATATCCCAGCCATTTCCATGAGCCGGCTTCGAGTGAATATTCTTCATCAACATCAATCAAGTCACCCAATACATGAACAACGCCTTCTGCTCCTGTATGGACACGATATGCCTGATGGAAGTCAACATTACCGATACCGTTGATGTCCGGTGGAATAAAGACAGAACCATCGTTCTGGTAAACAATATCCAGATCAACTAAGGGTCCGAACATTTCTTCAGCATCAGCATTGAAGCGTTCGGGGTTAAGGTTCATTGAAATTAATTCGAAATAGTTGGGCTGTAATGTTACCCACTGGTGACGAGGCGGACCACCGTTCACATTGAGGGTTACCCAGACGGTTACTGGATCGAGCGTATCTGGCCAATCAACATTAAAGTTGATCATGGCTTCATAGACACCACCGAATAGTGAATCTGGTACAGCGTCAACCAGTACATCGATATCTGTTACGTCATCAATCTCAAGATATCCATCTTCTGGATCAATTGTAAGCCATCCACTACCACCAGCGTAGTTCAGGCAGTTTTCGACAATCTGCACATAAACTTCGTAGTCCTGCTGGTTTGCCCACCAAACTGAAGCAGCAGAGCTGGTGAAGCAGACGAAGGTACCATTATCGACATCCTTGGCGAAGATGTTTGGCCAACCATCACCGTTGGTGGAAGCTACGTCCATTTCTTCATCATCGAAACGGAACATATAATAGCTAGCACCATTGTTGGCGAAGGTTGTACCATCTTCAAGATTTTCATTCAATGGATGACCATCTTCAAAGTTGATATGAGGTGGCGCAGATTGTGCCCATCCCTGCTGACCGCTGTGATGACAGAAATCATTCATGGCATTGTAAGCGTCTGCCCAGTTTGTACCACCAAATAGCATTAGTGTACCACCTGCACGACACCAGTCAAAGACCCAGTTCCAATCGGCTACTGTAGGTGTTCCACCATCCATAGCAACCATGACGGTGTTGTAACCTTCAAAGTCAATACCGTTCCAAGCCTGGGTATTCATATAGGTTACTTCTTCAACTTCCAGCTCATTCAATGCACGTTGCAGTGATTGAGCAATGTCAGTTGTGTGGAGTACCAGATATGGACCTTCATCCAGTTCTGGCTCCCACTGCTGATCTTGATCCTGCATACCCATCAGACCCGGTGTGGAGCCTGTGATGTCTGCAGGTTGTACGAGTTGAATGTTTTCAAGATTTCTCGCACGACGTTCGAGCAAGCCAGCACGATTCGCAGTAGCGATTTCTTCGTCATCAAGATAAGTGATGTCAGAGAACCACTCTGCTGGCAGACCACCAAAGTTGCCGAGAGTCAGGATATCGCTATCAGCCATTCCCCATTCAATCTCAAATTCAAAGAATTCGGGATCAGCAACGAGTTCTGGTGCAACTTCGTGTTCGAGTGCGATATCAAACTGTGTAACTTCGCCTTCGACCACGTTCGCTGTCATGATATCTGATTCATAATAACCAGGTGCATTTGCCCAGACATCCCAATCACCCGTACCGAGCGGATAAATATATTCACCGTTTTCATCGGTTTCGAGTTCTGCAATTGGTTCTTCAAGGTCGCCCCAGATCAATACTTCTGCACCAGCAATCGGTGTTTCAGTATCTGCATCATAAACGACACCCTGAAGTGTACCGGGATCACCAACAAGGAAGGTAACCCATACAGTTACATCTTCAAGTGTATCTGGCCATGCAACATTAAAGTCGATGGTAGCTTCAAAGACACCAGGAAGTTCTACACCTGCTGCATTGGCAAGAACATCAAGCTCAGCAGCTTCATCGACATCAAGATCACCGCCATTAGGTTCTACTGAAAGCCAGCCGCCTTGACCTGCATACAGCACAGCATAAGCAATAGTATTACCAAGAATATCGGCATTCACCCAGTCAAGATTCCAGCCGATTTCCCAAGTCATGGTGTTGACTAAGATAGTACCATTTCCCATTTCCATTTCGACCAGTGTTGGCTGACCGAGAGAAGTGGTTGTAATGACGTTTGCATCATCTGGAACATCATTAATGATATCATGTGAATCAGAACCACCAGTCCACTGCTCTGGAATGTCCAGCATGATTTCATGTTCAGGCATATTGTTCATTCCGGTACCACTCGGAGCATAGGAATTGCTCAAGCCCCAGAGGTTCCAGGTGTAATTCTGTGTACATCCACCAAATATAATCCAACCACCATCATCCATGAAGCCCAGGAATCGTTCTTCATTCGCCATCACGATGTTCAAAAAGTTCTGACTCTGAACGTTCGTGAAGATGATACAGGTGTATTCACCAAGATCATGATCAGCCATCTGACCTGAATTGATGATGTCATAAGGTACTTCCATTGCATCAAGGAAGAACTGGTGTGCTGGAGCACCCCAAGCATCAGCATCTTGAATAATCAGGAAGTATGGATCATCCAGCTCATTTGCATAAGGAGCTGTTGGAATATTCGGGTATGCATACTTATCTGTTGAAGAAGCCAGATTGAAGTTAGGAGTTACTGCTTCAACGATACGTGTGTTCAGATACGCACGAGCATTGTCACGCATCCTGTTAACTTCATCATCTTCGATATAGGTAACGCTGGCAGACCAGTCAGCCGGCAAACCACCCATATTACTAAGTGTCAGGATATCGCTGTCTGAACCAAGCCACCCTGCTTCAAAGTCAAAGAATTCAGGATCGACTACAAGTTCTGGTGCAACTTCGTGAACCAGCGCGATATCAAAAACTGTTGCTTCACCTTCAACCACTGCAGCAGTTTCGATGTCGGAGGGATAATAACCCATCGCATCAGCCATGAGATCCCAATCGCCTGTTCCGAGCGGATAGGTGTAGAATCCGTCAGCGTCGGTTTCAAGTTCAGCTACTGGATCTTCGAGTTCGCCCCAGATAGTTACCAGTGCGCCTTCAATCGGATCACCTGATTCTGAGTCGTAGACAGTACCTTCAAGAGAACCGGGATCGCCAACATTCATGGTTACCCATGATGTGACCATGCCGCCTTCTTCTGTACCGTCATCATACCATACATCAATAGTAGCTTCATAAATACCGGGAAGCTCAACCTGAGAGGCATCGACGAGTACGTCGAGGTCCATAATTCCTTCAGGTTCAACTGTACCTTCACCAGGTTCAACAGTCAACCAGCCACCACTTGCACCGGAAGC
The DNA here is from genome assembly GCA_019912845.1 of bacterium. Classification (GTDB taxonomy): domain Bacteria; phylum Electryoneota; class Electryoneia; order Electryoneales; family Electryoneaceae; genus JAIOHU01. The sequence continues at coordinate 1,946 of JAIOHU010000043.1, read as the reverse complement.
GACCAAGAGTGCGTTCGCCATGAGACGATCACAATCACTAGCCGGCATCCAACCACCATTGATAACATCGTTGGAGGGTGGGAAGAGACCAATATCAACTGTGATACCGTTGTCCATCTGGTCACGGACTGCTGCTACTGCGCGTCCATCAGCCCAGTTAGCGATACGAAGTGCTTCTGGATGGACTTCCATTGTTGACTGACGATAGGAAGAAGTACCACCATCGAGAGTCTCGATTCCTTCCATCATCGGATGGCCATCTTCAAGAACTTCACCTAAGGTCTGCTGCGGACCAAACTGGTTCCCTGAAGGCGGGAACGCATAATATTGCTCAGTATTCCAACGACCAAGCATATAGACACCGGCTGATTCGAATACAGCACCAACAACACCGTATCCTTCATCAACATAGTCAGCCATGACATTGCCAACGCCAGCGGCATCCAAATAGCTGTAATTGGTCCAGGTCATAACCGCATCGTATTCCATTAGCTCTTCAAGCGTAGGAACTACAAAACGTGCATCTACGATTGTAATTGTTTCAAAGATTTTCAGTGCTGCCAATTTCGCAGCAACATCTTCTGGATAGCCAGGAGTATCTGCCGGGTAAAGAAGTACGTTGGCATCATCCAACTCACCATTACCATCTATAACGCGTGCAATCTGATCCGGACGATTGACAACGTCAGGACCATTAGCACCAATAGTGGTTGGTAACGGATAACTGGTGAGAGGACCATCGAGAATGCCGGAACGTGCGATCAAGTTCTGTACGACAGTTTCTCTGCGTGCTTGATCATTATTACCACGTGCTGCAATTACATCTTCGATATAAGTGACACCAACTTCAAAGTCCATATCACTACAACCGATATTACCGACTGTCAGGATGTCTGTTGCACCACCGAGCCAGCCTACATCAAATTCAAAGAATTCGGGATCAACTGTACCTTCCGGGCCACAATCAAGACCGAAATCAAATACATTGTCACCTTCAACTACTTCAACATCAACCATCGCAGGCCAGAAACCTTCTGCGCTTACAACTGCAGTGTAGGTTGTCGCCCAGACATCATCGATGAAGTAATAACCATCACCATCTGTAACGCCTGTAAAGCCATCAAAGTCTACCAATGCACCTTCAACAGGATCACCAGTCGAGTTGTCGGAAACAATACCTTCAACTGTACCGGTTGTGGTAGGTGCAAGGTAAATCTCAAAATCATCAAACGTCACACCAGGATAGCCATTCACACTACCATCGGTACCGTGACGGAAACGTAACTTGACTGTTTCACCAAGATAAGCTGTCAAGTCAAAAGTAACCTGTGTCCACTGGGCACCATTGGCGGTAAATCCAGGCTGACCATCAAGACCAACTACGCTGTCGTCAGGATAGCCGCCCTCAGGATCAATCACATTCCAAGTGTTGCCAGCATCTGTTGAAATCTGGAAATTGTAACCATCCCAGCTATTCTCATAATTGAACCAATGCCAGTATGTGACATAAGCATCCCAAGTCTCAAGAGTCCACTCAACTGCTGTGGTGAGAAGGGCATCATCATTGTTGTTATAGTTGGCATTCATGTAAGTCGACCAAGCGTGGGTGCCAGAATAGGCATCGTTCGGGTTCACTGTAGGTTCACCCCAAGCCCAGGCGTTGTTCGCCTCAAACAAACCACCATCTTCTTCGAAGTCATCGAAGTAGGTGTTTTCCTGACCACCGGGAACTGCTTCCATCTCGGCGTCAACTGTGTTCAAACCTGCCTCAAGAACCACATCTGCCATGTAATCGAAATAACCATCGGCACTGACTGTGATGGTCGTTGCACCGGAGAATACACCTTCGACGAAGTAGTAACCTTCTTCATCAGTTGTGCCGAAACCATTGCTGACAAATACATCGGCATCAGCAATTGGATCGCCAGTTTCCATGTCAGATACAA